>NZ_JAAAHS010000160.1 GCF_009908195.1 Streptomyces boluensis
GGTTCGGCGGGGGCGACATCCCTGTGCGGCGCGGGTTCGGCGGGGCCGGGCGGCCTCAGCCGACCGGCGCCGACCGGCCGGTAACCGGAGTGGCGACCTCCCCGCACCCCGCTTCCGTCCGGCGGATAGCATCCTCTCGCCATGCAGATGAATGCCACCTACACCAGTCTCGTCGCGGTCGGCGACTCCTTCACCGAGGGCATGTCGGACCGACTCTCCGACGGCTCGTACCGCGGCTGGGCCGATCTGCTCGCCGCCCGGATGGCGGCCGCGCAGCCCGGCTTCCGGTACGCGAACCTCGCCGTGCGCGGCAAGCTCATCGGGCAGATCGCCACCGAGCAGGCCGACGCCGCCGCCGCGCTCCGCGCCGACGTGGTGACCCTGGTGGGCGGGCTCAACGACACCCTGCGCCCCAAGTGCGACATGGGCCGGGTGCGGGGTCTGCTCGACGAGGCCGTGGAGAAGCTCGCGCCCTCCTGCAGGCAGCTCGTGCTGATGCGCAGCCCCGGCCGCCAGGGCCCGGTGCTCGAACGGTTCCGGCCGCGTATGGAGGAGCTGTTCGCCCATATCGACGCCCTGGCCGAGCGGCACGGCGCCCTCGTCGTCGACCTGTACGGCGCCCCCGTACTGGGCGATCAGCGCATGTGGGACGTGGACCGGCTGCACCTGACCGCCGAGGGGCACCGCCGGGTCGCGGAGGCGGTGTGGCAGCGCCTCGGGTACGCGGCCGAGGACGACTGGCGGGCGCCGCTCGGGGCGGCGGTACGTCCCGGCTGGGCGGACCGCCGGGTCGCGGACGCCCGGTTCGCGCGGCAGCACCTGGTGCCGTGGATCGGGCGCCGCCTCACCGGCCGGTCCTCCGGCGACGGGCGCAGCGGCGCCCAGTTCAGCGCCGCCGACGGCAAGGCGTTCTGGATCGGCCCGGCGGACGACGCGGCTCCGGGACCGGTCACGGGCTGGCGCCGCGTCGACGAAGTGTCCTCGTAGTTTCTGACGAACGGGACCGGGGCGTCGACCTGCAGAAAGCGCCAGTAAACTGGCCGACTGTGACTGCAAAGCCCCGTATTCCCAACGTCCTGGCCGGCCGCTACGCCTCCGTGGAGCTCGCCGCCCTGTGGTCCCCCGAGCAGAAGGTGAAGCTGGAGCGACAGCTGTGGCTGGCCGTGCTGCGTGCCCAGAAGGACCTCGGGATCGAGGTGCCGGACGCAGCGCTCGCCGACTACGAACGCGTCCTCGACCAGGTCGACCTGGCCTCCATCGCCGACCGTGAGAAGGTCACGCGGCACGATGTGAAGGCCCGTATCGAGGAGTTCAACGCCCTCGCCGGGCACGAGCAGGTCCACAAGGGCATGACGTCCCGCGACCTCACGGAGAACGTCGAGCAGCTGCAGGTGCGGCTCTCCCTCGAACTGATGCGGGACCGTACGGTCGCCGTCCTCGCCCGGCTCGGCAAGCTCTCCGCCGAGTACGGCGAGCTGGTCATGGCCGGCCGCTCGCACAACGTCGCCGCCCAGGCCACCACCCTCGGCAAGCGCTTCGCGACCGCCGCCGACGAGCTGCTCGTCGGGTACGGCCGCCTCGAGGAGCTCCTCGGCCGCTACCCGCTGCGCGGCATCAAGGGCCCGGTCGGCACCGCGCAGGACATGCTCGACCTGCTCGGCGGCGACGCGGACAAGCTCGCCGACCTGGAGCAGCGCATCGCCGGGCACCTCGGCTTCGCGCAGGCCTTCACCTCGGTCGGCCAGGTCTACCCGCGCTCCCTCGACTACGAGGTCGTCACCGCCCTGGTGCAGCTCGCGGCCGCGCCCTCCTCGACCGCCAAGACGATCCGGCTGATGGCCGGGCACGAGCTGGTCACCGAGGGCTTCAAGCCGGGCCAGGTCGGCTCGTCCGCGATGCCGCACAAGATGAACACCCGCTCCTGCGAGCGCGTCAACGGCCTGATGGTGATTCTGCGCGGGTACGCGTCGATGACCGGCGAGCTGGCGGGCGACCAGTGGAACGAGGGCGACGTGTCCTGCTCGGTGGTGCGCCGGGTCGCGCTGCCGGACGCGTTCTTCGCGCTCGACGGTCTCCTGGAGACGTTTCTCACGGTGCTCGACGAGTTCGGCGCGTTCCCGGCCGTGGTCGCCCGTGAGCTGGACCGGTACCTTCCGTTCCTCGCCACCACCAAGGTCCTGATGGGCGCGGTGCGCGGCGGTGTGGGCCGTGAGGTCGCGCACGAGGCGATCAAGGAGAACGCGGTCGCCTCCGCCCTCGCCATGCGCGAGCAGGGCGCCGAGCGCAACGAACTCCTGGACAAGCTGGCCGCGGACGAGCGCATCCCGCTCGACCGCGCGCAGCTCGATGAACTCATGGCGGACAAGCTGTCGTTCACCGGCGCCGCCGCCGGTCAGGTCGCCTCGGTCGTCGCTCGCATCGAGGAGATCGCGAAGCAGCACCCGCAGGCCGCGGCGTACACGCCGGGGGCGATCCTCTGACCCTTCCGGGCCGCGAGGAACTGGAGGCCGCCCGCGACCGCATCGTTCCCGATGTGGTCGCGGGCGGTCTGCGTGTGCTGTTCTGCGGGATCAACCCGAGCCTGATGACAGCGGCGACGGGCCATCACTTCGCCCGCCCCGGCAACCGCTTCTGGCCCGTGCTTCACCTGTCCGGCTTCACCCCGCGGCTGCTGCGCCCGGACGAGCAGCGGGAGCTCCTGTCGTACGGCCTGGGGATCACCAATGTCGTGGCCCGTGCCACCGCGCGTGCCGACGAGCTGTCCGCCGAGGAGTTCCGCGAGGGCGGCAGACGGCTCGACGCCGACGTGGCGCGGCTGCGGCCCGAGTGGCTGGCGGTCGTCGGGGTCACCGCGTACCGCGCGGCGTTCGGTGAGCGCTCGGCGAAGATCGGCCCGCAGGAGCGGACGGTCGGCGGCAGCCGGGTGTGGGTGCTGCCCAACCCCAGTGGTCTGAACGCGCGTTGGACGGCCGAGGCGATGGCGGAGGAGTACGCGCGGCTGCGCGCGGAGACGGCACCTGCGGAGGGCTGACCGGCCGGGGACGCTCCCTGGGGGCGCCCCCCCCCTACGGCGGGTCCACGTCCGTCGCCACCGCGAGCAGCCGTGGCAGCCGTGGCCGTTCCAGGTCGGTGACGGCCAGGGCGAGCCAGCGGTCGCCGGTGTGCCACAGGTCGACGCTGCTCGCCGCCCAGCTGAGCCCGTGCCACGGCTCGGGTATCAACTCGCCCTCCCCGCCGCGCAGTCGCACCCCGAGCAGCGGGTACACATCAGGCTCGCCCCAGCGGTCGGCCAGCGGGACGTGCAGGGCTGTCAGCTCCGCTGCACACTGCTCGTACCACTCCTCGTACCGCCCCTCGTGCTCCCCCGGTTCGCGCGCCTCCTCGTCGCCGGAAGGCGCGTGCCGTAACTCCTCGATGTGGAAGGGGCCTTCGCGCGCGTGCGGGGGCCCGTGCTCCGCGCGCAGGTCCCGGGAGCACAGCAGGTCGATGGCGTGCAGGTGCCGTGCCGAACTCATGCCTCAAGTAAACCCGCGGGCACTGACAACGGGCCGGCCGTCGGTCAGAAGGCGTCCCGGAGCGGGTTGTTCCGCTCAGGCGTCCCGGCGGCGCAGGCTCCACCAGCCGGCGAGGAGCGCGGCGGCCGCCCAGGCTGCGCAGACCGCGAGCCCCGACCAGGCGCCGAGCGTGCCGGCCGGGTGTTCGTGCAGGATCTGCTGCCCGGCCCGGTCGGGCAGGAAGTCCGCCGCGCCGCCCGCCACATCACCGACCACGAACGACACGATCAGGATGAACGGGATGAGGATGCTGAGCACCGCGACCCCGCTGCGCAGCACGGTGGTCAGGCCCGCGGCGAGCAGCGCCATCAGGGCGAGGTAGATCCCCGCACCCAGGCAGGCGCGCACCGCACCGGGACGGTCGAGCCCGATCGCGTACGGGCCGAGGAAGGACTGGCCCACCAGGAACGCGGTGAAGCTGGTGGCCACGCCCACGACCAGGGCGAGCGCGCCGACCACCGCGGCCTTGGCGGCGTAGAGGAGTCCCCGGCGCGGCACGGCGGCGAGCGAGACGCGCAGGGCGCCGCCCACGTACTCCGAGGACACGGCGGTCGCGCCGAAGGTGATGGCGGCGATCTGGCCGAAGTTGAGCGCGTAGAACGCGTCGTACACCGGCTCGGCGCCCGCGTTGTCGGCCTCCGACCGCCCGATCGTGGCGAAGGCGAGCGCGGTGATGCCGACGGTGACGAGCAGCACGGCGAGCAGTGAACCGGCCGTCCCGCGCAGCGACTTGAGCTTGATCCACTCGGAGTGGAGTACGGCGGTTGCGTTCATCGGCTGGCCTCCTGACCGGTAGTGGTGCGTGCGGGGCGGGCGGTGTACTCGGTCGCGTCCGCCGTCAGCGCGAGGTAGGCCTCCTCCAACGTGCCTTCCTCCGCGGCGAGTTCGAGGATGGGGACGCCCGCGCGCGCGGTGAGCTTCCCGATGTCCGCCACGCGCGCGTCGGTGACGGTCCAGCGCCCCGAGTCGGCGTCCCGTACGGCCCGGTGGCCGTGGCCGTCGAGGAGCGCGCCGAGGGCGGCGTCGTCGGTGGTACGGATCCGTACGCGCGGGCGCACCTGCGTGTCGATGAACTCCCGCATCGGGGTGTCCGCGAGCAGCCGGCCCCGGCCGAGCACCACCAGGTGGTCCGCGAACGAGGCGGTCTCGTTCATGAGGTGGCTGGAGACGAGCACGGTGCGGCCCTCGCGGGCGAGGCGGCGCATCAACTCCCGGATCCAGATGATCCCTTCGGGGTCCAGGCCGTTGGACGGCTCGTCGAGCATCAGGACCTCGGGGTCACCGAGGAGCGCCGCCGCGATGCCGAGGCGCTGGCGCATCCCGAGGGAGTACGTCCGCACGCGGCGCCCGGCCACCGCGCTCAGGCCCGCCTCGTCGAGAACCGCCTCCACGCGCGTGGCGGCGATCCGGTTGCTCGCGGCGAGGGCCCGCAGATGGTTACGGGCGGTGCGTGAGCCGTGTGCGGCCTGCGGGTCGAGCAGCGCGCCGACGCGCCGCAGCGGTTGGTCGAGGGAGGCGTAGGCACGGCCGCCGACCGTCGCCGTCCCCGACGTGGGGCGGTCGAGGCCGAGGACGAGCCGCATCGTCGTGGACTTGCCGGCGCCGTTGGGTCCCAGGAAGCCGGTGACCCGGCCTGGTTCCACGGTGAACGACAGCCGGTCCACGGCACGCGTGCCGCCGTACTCCTTGGTGAGTTCGTGGACGTCGATCCTTGTCATGCCCCGAGCCTCGCGGTGCGGGGCGGGCCCGCGCTTCCCCTGCCGGTGGGGGGCGGCTCCCCCGTGCGGGGGAGCCCGCGCGCACGCGTGCGCTGGCACGATGGCGCACATGTTCCGCCTGTTGCGTCCGCTGGGCCGCTCCGTCACGTACACGCGCTGGCTGCATCTGTTCATCGGCTGCGTGATCTTCGGCATCTGGCAGTTCGTGTCCTCGGACACCAACTGGGTGCCGTTCCTGTTCGTGGCCCTGGCCGGGCTGCTGCCGTGGACGCGGATCGCCGAGGGCACGCAGGCGCGGCTGCTGCTCGCGCCCGACGGCTCGGTGCCCATCGCGACGCAGCCGTCGGCCACTTGGGCGGACCGTGGGCGCACCTCGCTGTGGATGCTGCTGCGGCTGGGGCTCGGCCTCGGCACCGCGTATCTGTCGATGCACCTGGTGATGGTCTCCGTCGACCTGGTGCGGGTCGCGGCGGGCGGGCACGCGGACCCCGAGGCCCTGCTCACACCGCCGGGGCGGCACTGGTGGTACGCGCTGCTCGCGCCGCTGCCGTGGCTCGTCCTCGCGGTCGGTGTGGTCCTGCTCGGGCGGCTGATCACGGCGCTCGCCGTGGTGCTGCTCGGCCCGTCGGCGCAGGAGCGGCTCGCGGCCCTCGAGGCGCGTACGGAACAGCTGTTGGAGCGCACCCGTCTCGCGCGCGAACTGCACGACTCCATCGGGCACGCGCTGACCGTCGCGGTGGTGCAGGCCGGTGCGGCGCGGGCGGCGGGCAGCCCGGAGTTCACCGAACGCGCCCTGGACGCCATCGAGGAGACCGGCCGGGCCGCCCTGGAGGACCTGGACCGGGTCCTCCAGGTGCTGCGCGAGCCGGAGCGGGCGCCCGGCGGCAGCCCCGGCCTCGACGCGGCGGACCGCCTCCTCGACTCGGCCCGCGCGTCCGGCGCGAAGGTCGACGCCGAGCTGACGGGCCCGCTGGAGCGGCTGCCGGGGGCGGTGTCACGTGAGGGCTACCGCATCCTCCAGGAGTGCCTGACGAACGTGCTGCGGCACGCGGGCACCCCGTCGACCGCGGCGGTACGGGTCCGCGTCACCGCCACCGACCGCCGCCTCACCCTGGACGTGGCCAACCCGCTCGACGCACCGGCCGTCGACCGGACGACGGGTTCCGGCACCGGCCTGCGCGGCGTACGGGAGCGCGTGGCCCTCCTCGGCGGCACGGCCCGCACCGGTCCGGACGGCGACGAGTGGCGGGTCCGCGTCGAGCTGCCGCTGCGCTGAACTCCCTTGTCCAGCTGCCACTGCGCTCAACCTCCCTTGCCGAGCCGCCTCTGCGCTGAACTCCCTTGCGGCGGGCCTCAACTAGGCTGACCTGGTGCCCCTCTCCGTCCTGCTCGTCGACGACGAGCCCCTCGTGCGCGCGGGCCTGCGTGCCGTGCTCGAAGCGCAGTCCGACATCACGGTCGTGGGCGAGGCCGCCGACGGGGCCGCGGTCATTCCGCTGGTGCGGGAGCTTCGCCCGGACGTCGTCGCCATGGACGTGCGGATGCCGCTGCTCGACGGCATCGAGGCCACCCGCGCGGTGCTGCGCACGGTGCCGGACCCGCCGAAGATCGTCGTCATCACGACCTTCGAGAACGACGAGTACGTGTACGAGGCGCTGCGCGCGGGCGCCGACGGCTTCCTGCTCAAGCGGTCGAGGCCCGCCGAGATCGTGCACGCCGTGCGCCTTGTCGCCGAGGGCGGATCACTGCTCTTTCCCGCGGCGGTGCGCTCGCTCGCCGCGCGGTACGGGAACGCCGAGGCCCGCGCGACCCTTGAACGGGCCGCGCTCACCGAGCGGGAGGCGGCCGTGCTGCGCCTGATGACCCGCGGCCTCTCCAACGCGGAGATCGCCGCCGAGCTGATCGTGGGCACCGAGACCGTCAAGTCCCACGTCAGCGCGGTCCTGGCGAAGCTGGGCGCCCGCGACCGCACCCAGGCCGTGATCGCGGCGTACGAGTCGGGGTTCGTGTCACCGGGCTGAGTGGGGTGGGGCCAGGCACCTGCCGGGTCCCGCCTCTCGCCGGGCGCGGGCGCGGCGAGTACGATCCGGCGGACACGCTCGCTACCAGGGAGGACAACGACGTTGGGGCGGTTGACCGGCGGGGATCCCTCACTGCTGCGGCGGATCAACTCCGCGGTGGTCCTACACGCGCTGCGCGGCGCGGAGACCGCGACGCTCACCGAGATCACCCGGATCACGGGGCTCTCCCGGCCCACGGTCGAGGGCGTCGTCGAAGGGCTCATGGGCGCGGGCCTGGTGGTCGAGGTCGCCGCGGAGGAGGGCGTCGCACGGCGTCAGGGCCGGCCCGCGCGCCGGTTCCGCTTCCGGGCGGAGGCCGGGCATCTGCTCGGCCTTGAGATCGGACCGCACCGGGTCGCCGCTGTCCTGTCCGACCTGGACGGCCGCGAGCTGGGTACCGGCGAGCGCGAGGTGGACGAGTCCGCGCCGGCCGACGAACGCCTGGAGAAGCTCCGCCTCACCGTCGCCGACCTGCTGCGCCGGGCCGGGGTCGCCCGGGACTCGCTGCGCGCGGTCGGCGCGGCCAGCCCCGGCATCGTGGAGGCGGACGGCACGGTACGGCTCGGTACGGCCCTGCCCGGCTGGACCGGGCTCGCGCTCGGGGAGCGGCTGCGGCGCTCGTTCAAGTGCCCGGTCCTGGTGGAGAACGACGCCAACACCGCGGCGGTGGCCGAGCACTGGAAGGGCGCCGCCACCGACTCGGACGACCTGGTCTTCGTCCTGGCCGGGCTCAGCCCCGGTGCCGGTTCGCTGATAGGCGGGCGGCTGCACCGGGGGTTCGGCGGGGCGGCGGGCGAGATCGGCGCGCTGCATCTGCTCGGCCGCGAGGTCACCCCGGAGTCGCTGCTCTCCACCACGGGCGAACCGCTGCACCCGCTGGACGAGCAGGCCGTGACCGAGGTGTTCGCGCACGCCCGACAGGGCGACGCACAGGCCTCGGCGGCCGTGGAGCGGTTCATCCGGCGCCTGGTGCACGATGTGGCGGCCCTGGTGCTCGCCCTGGACCCGGAAGTGGTCGTCATCGGCGGCTGGGCGGCCGGCCTCGACGGTGTACTGGAGCCGCTGCGCCGGGAGTTGGCCCGCTACTGCCTGCGCCCGCCGCGGGTCATCCTCTCCGCGCTCGGCGAGGCGGCCATCGCCACAGGTGCGCTGCGGCTCGCCCTCGACCACGTCGAGGAGGAGCTGTTCGCGGTGGAGGGCACGGTCACGGCCCGCCGCTGAGGACGCGCCCGTCCCCGTACCCCTGTGGTACGCCGAAGGCCCGTCGCCTCGGGGAGGCAACGGGCCTGTGGGGTACGGGAGTTCAGGACGCCTGGCGTTCCTGGTCCTCGTGGATGCGCACGCCGCCCGAGTCGCCGAACGTGAGCCGGCAGGTGTCGGCGCGGTAGGTCGCCACGGAGACGGCGGCGGTGCGGCCGTGCGCGAAGTACCGGGTGGTGACGACGAGTACGGGCGCGCCCGGCAGCCGGTCCAGTTGCTTGGCCTCGTCCGCGCGGGCCGAGCCGAGCTCCACCGTCTGGTCCTCGCTCTCCAGGCCGAGGGCGTGCAGCTCACGCAGGACGCCGCGCGCGCGTGCGGGTCCCGCGGCGACGTCGACGGCGGCGAGCTCCGGGACCGAGCCGCCCGGCACGTACAGCAGCTCGGCGGCGACGGGGTGGCCGCCGGTGACGCGGGAGCGGCGGACGGTGTGCACGGTCTCGTCGGTCTCGGTGCCGAGGAGCCGGGCGACGGAGGCGGGCGGCACGCTCAGCGCGGAGTCCGCGGCCTCCCAGTCGTCACCCGCGGCGCCCGGCCAGCGGTCCTGTGCGGAGCCGACGGAGACGCCCATGCGGGGCGGGGCGACGGTGGTGCCGACACCGCGGCGGCGCTGCAGCCGGCCTTCCAGCTCCAGCTGTTCCAGGGCCTGGCGCAGGGTGGCACGGGCGACACCGAAGCGGGCCGCGAGCTCGCGCTCGTTCGGCAGGATCTCGCCGACGGTGAACTCGGAGTCCAGCGCCTCGGCGAGCACGGTCTTGAGATGCCAGTACTTCGGCTCCGGCACCGTTTCCAGTTGCGTGGTCCCCACCCTGTCCTCCGCAATCGCCGTGACCCGGCGGTGTATTACGTGCCTTTGTTTATTAAAGGTTCCTGCACTATCTCTCGCGACCATAGGCCGGGCCCCACCCTTGGTCAAGACCAATCCTCCTTCCGTTACACACCGCATTCGGGCGCTGCCGCAGAGCGTTCACGCACTGTTCGCAGAGGGCATACGGGAGGACATTTCGGGGTCGCCGGGATGCACACGCGCGCGGGTGCACGCGTACGCCCGTACTCCCGTGCACAGCACTGAGCCCCCGCCCGGAAGGGGGCGGGGGCTCGACGGGAGCGGCCGGAACGCGGATGCCGCGCGGGCTCAGTGCGCGGGTTCAGTCCGCGAGTGAGGCCAGCTTGTCGGGGTTGCGCATGACGTAGAGGCACTGGATCCGGCCGTCGGCCACATCGAGCTGGAAGACGCTGTCGGGCTTGCCCTCGGAGAAGACCAACAGGGCCGGTCCGCCGTTGAGTTCGACCAGGCGGTACTCGGCACCGGGCACCCCCTTCTGGTGCGCGCCGACCAGGAAGCGCGCCACCTTGTCGGCGCTCTCGATGATCCGCAGCGGGGCCTTGGCCTTGCCGCCGCTGTCGCCGACGAGCCGGGCCTCGGGCGCGAGCAGCCGCATCAGGCCGTCCAGGTCGCCGCCGGTCGCGGCGCGCAGGAAGCGTTCGGTGAGGTCGCGGCGCTCGGCGGGGTCGACGTCGTAGCGGGGCCTGCGTTCGTCGACGTGTTTGCGGGCGCGGCCCGCGAGTTGGCGTACTGCGGACTCGGTGCGGTCGAGGGTGGTGGCGATCTGCGCGAAGGGGAAGCCGAAGGCCTCGCGCAGCACGAACACCGCGCGTTCCAGGGGCGACAGGGATTCGAGGACCACGAGGACGGCCAGGGACACCGAGTCGGCGAGCACCGCGCGCTCGGCGGTGTCGGGCACGGCGGAGCCGAAGTCGGTGGCGAGCGGCTCGGGCAGCCAGGGCCCTACGTACGCCTCGCGCCGTGACTGGACGTGCCGGAGCCGGTCGATGGCGAGCCGGGTGGTGATCCGTACCAAATAGGCGCGGGATTCCCGGATCTCGTCGTGGTCGGCGGTGGACCAGCGCAGCCAGGCCTCCTGCACGACGTCCTCGGCGTCGGCGACACGGCCGAGCATGCGGTAGGCCACGCCCATCAGGACGGAGCGGTGTTCCTCGAAGATCGCGGTCGCGGTGTCGGTTGCCACGCCCCCATCCAAGGCCGCGGCACGTCCGGTGTCCAGGCGAGGGGGGCAGGCGTGGCGCAGGTCGCACCGCGCGGGGTGGCCGTGGACTTGAACTGGGGGCTACCCAGCGGTATTTGTTGCTGACAAGCTGTCTAAAGGCCGGCGCGAGCCCGTCGCCTTCGAGGCCCGGAAGTCTGACGCGGGCCCGCGCCGAACCGTCCGCCGCACGCCACCGGATCGCCGAGAACCGTCGCCCCTGACGAGGAGCAGCATGACCGCCACCGCGTCCTTCAGCATCGACACCCCGCACGGACCGCGCACCGTGAGTCTCGCGTACCGGCGCGCGGGTGCGGGTGAGCCGCTGCTTCTGCTGCACGGCATCGGTCACCATCTGCAGGCCTGGGACCCGGTGTTCGAGATCCTGGCCGCCGAGCGCGATGTGATCGCCGTGGACCTGCCGGGCTTCGGCGTCTCGCCGGCGCTGCCGGACGGGGTCGCGTACGACCTGCCGACCGTGGTGTCCGCGCTGCACGCGCTCTGCGGGGAGCTCGGGGTGTCCACGCCGCACATCGCGGGCAACTCCCTCGGCGGCCTGCTCGCCCTGGAGTTGGGGCGCGAGAAGCTGGCGCGCTCGGTGACCGCGCTTTCGCCGGGCGGGTTCTGGAGCGAGGCGGAGCGGCGGTACGCCTTCGGTGTGCTGCTCGGCATGCGGCGGGCCGCGCGGCTGCTTCCGGTCCCGGCGATCGAGCGGCTCTCCCGTACGGCGGCGGGGCGTTGGACGCTCACGTCCACCATCTACTCCCGCCCGTGGCGCCGTTCACCCGAGGCCGTGGTCGCGGAGACCCTCGCGCTGCGGGACGCGACCGGCTTCGAGGAGACCCTCGCCGCCGGCCGCGAGGTGCGCTTCCTGGACGACGTGCCGGACGTGCCGGTCACGGTGGCCTGGGGCACCCAGGACCGGCTTCTGCTGCGCCGCCAGGGAATTCGGGCGAAGTATGCGATTCCGGGCGCCCGTCTCGTACGGCTGCCCGGCTGTGGGCACGTGCCGATGAGCGACGACCCGGCCCTGGTCGCCCGAGTGATCCTCGACACGAGCCGCTGATCCGCGCGGGCGCCGGGGCGCACCCGGCACCCGGCGCGACGGGCCCGCCATGACGCGGCGAGCGGCGCCGCACCGACCGGCCGGGGACGGTCACCGCCGGGGCGGCGGGACTGCCGCGCGAGCCTGTGAGTCGGCTCACCCGCACCCCCGCCACGGCAGCTCCGGGCACGACTGTCGCGCCTCAACTCCCTTACGGATCATCCCAGTTGCCCGCTTCACCCCGGCCGTCCCTACTTACGCCGGACTGACAGGGGTGTTCCGTACTCTGGCGTGCATGGCCAGTTTCTCCTCGTACCGACGACCGCCGCGCTCCGCCGCGTCGGTGAACGCGGACATACGTGCGCTCTGGGCGCGCACGCGTGGGCGGCTGTCCGCCGATGAGCGGACGGCCTATGAGCACCTCGTGGTCGAGTGGGCGGCCGCCGTGCGCGGTGAGAGCCGCCGGGCCGCCTAGGGCGCCGTGCGCGGCAGCCCTTCCCCTCGCACGATGCGTCACGCCCACCATGCGATGCGTGCCCTGCAGCGCTTCCTGCCTGCCCTCCTCCCACTCGTCCTCCGTCACGTCACACGTCCCGTTCCCGGCCGGACCCGTGCGGCGGCGCCCGCGCTCACCACTCTCGGGCTGCTCGGCCTCGCCGGTGTCGCCTGGCTGGACAGCCGCGCCACCCCCGCCACCACCCGGATCGCCCTGGTCGTCTGGGCCTCGGCCGGCGTCGGCGTACTGGTCACCGGGATCGTCGAGCAGTGCGCGGGCCGGGCCCGGCGGCGCGACTCCGGGGCCGGGACCGAACGCGGCTGACCACGGCTGACCGGGGCCGCCCGCTGCCGCCCACGTACGCACGCTCAGCCCCACGCGCGCACGCGTGGAACGATCTTGTGGCCCGCGGTTCACCAGCACGTCATCCGGGACCGCAGACCTGCGGCCGTCGACCTAGTACCGTGCGGGCACCGCGCGTGGCCGTCGAGTGACTCCTCGGTGACTCCTCGGACCCCGCGCCCGGACCGTCGTAGCCGTCACAGGAGGCGTATCGATGTCGCAAGGTCTGCCCAGCAACTCCCCCGGCCGTCGAGGCGTACTGCGGGGCACCGTCGCCGCGTCGGCCGCGCTGGCGCTGCCCGCGCTCGGCGGGGCCGCGCCCGCGCTCTCGCTCTCCGGGCGGCCGCGCGCGCAGTGGGGCGTGCAGGCCGGTGACGTGAGCGCGCACTCCGGGCTCGTGTGGGTCCGCTCGGACCGGCCCGCGCGGATGATCGTGGAGACCTCGGCCACCGAGTCGTTCCGCAACCCGACCCGCTGGCAGGGCCCGCTCCTCGGCCCCGGCAGCGACTTCACGGGTACGACCAGGCTGCGCGACCTGCCGTCCGGCGAGCAGGTGCACTACCGGGTACGGCTCGCCGACCCGGACGACCCGCGCCGCACCAGTGAGGCGATCACCGGCACGTTCCGTACCGCTCCGGAGCGGCAGGCCGACGGGGCGCGGTTCCTGTGGTCGGGCGACATCGCGGGGCAGGGCTGGGGCATCAACCCCGAGCGCGGCGGCTACCGGGTCTTCGAGGAGATGCGCCGCCTGAACCCGGACTTCTTCCTCTGCAGCGGCGACACCATCTACGCCGACGGGCCGATCGCACCGAGCGTGACGCTGCCCGACGGGCGGGTGTGGCGCAATGTGACGACCGAGGAGAAGTCGAAGGTCGCCGAGAGCCTGGCGGAGTTCCGCGGCGCGTTCCGCTACAACCTCCTCGACGAGAACCTGCGCCGCTTCAACGCGCAGGTGCCGTCCATCGTCCAGTGGGACGACCACGAGGTGCGCAACAACTGGTATCCGGGGCAGATCCTCGACGACGAGCGGTACACGGAGAAGGACGTCGACGTGCTCGCGGCGCGCTCGCTGCGGGCGTTCGGCGAGTACTTCCCGGTGTCGACGCTGCGGACCGGCGAGCGCGAGGGCCGGGTGCACCGCGTCGTACGCCACGGTCCGCTGCTCGACGTGTTCGTCCTCGACATGCGCACGTACCGCAACGCCAACTCCCCCGGCCGCCAGACGGACGACCCGGTCGGCATCCTCGGCGCCGAGCAACTGGACTGGCTGAAGCGGGAGTTGTCGCGCTCGCGGGCGGTGTGGAAGGTGATCGCCTCCGACATGCCGCTGGGCCTCGTGGTGCCCGACGGCAAGGAGAACTTCGAGGCCGTCGCGCAGGGCGATCCGGGGGCGCCGCTCGGCCGTGAGCTGCAGATCGCGGAGCTGCTCCGGCACATCAAGCACAGCCGGATCACCGGCACGCTGTGGCTGACCACGGACGTGCACTACACCTCGGCCCAGCACTACGACCCGGAGCGCGCCGCCTTCAAGGACTTCGCGCCGTTCTGGGAGTTCGTGTCCGGGCCGCTGGCCGCGGGCGGCTTCCCGGCGCTGAAGCTGGACGGCACGTTCGGCCCCGAGCAGACCTTCATCAAGGCACCGACGCGGGCGAACGTGTCCCCGGCCGAAGTGCCGCCGTACTTCGGCGAGGTGGAGATCGACGGCCACAGCGGCGAGTTGACGGTGCGGCTGCGCCAGGAGGGCGGCGAGGTGCTGTTCACGAAGGTGCTGCAGCCGGGGCGCGTCGGCCAGTGAGGCGGGGCGGTCCGGCGCCGCTCCGGGCAAAGAGCTGGCAAACCGGACAGAAGCCCTCTTAACCGATCAGTCACAAGTCGTTCGTGATCACGCAACACCAGTGCTCCAGAGTGCAGACATGACTGATGTGACTTCTGGGAAGCGTGCCCGCCGCCACCAGCACCACTGGCGGCGGGACGTCGTCGAACTGGCCGCCCTGTTCACCGCCGTGACCGTGGCCGACACCGTCGCCAAGACCGTGGTGCACGGCCCCGACGGCCCCGTCGCCCTGATCGTGTCGGCGGTCGCGCTGCTCGTCACGGCGGCGCTGCACACCTGGTGGACCCGGCGCGGCGGACACGCGCCTCCGACCACAGGACCTGACATCGATACGGGCACCGATACGGGCACGTATACGGGCACCGATACCGGCCCCCCGCAGGAAGCGGGGGCGACCGGGGCCGGCGCGCAGGCCGGTCCGACCACCCTGTGGCGGATGCGTACCACCGTGCGGGACGAGCCGGGCTCCCTCGCTGCGCTGTGCACGGCGTTCGCCGAGCGGCGCGTCGACATCCTCAGCCTGCAGACGCACCCGCTGGCGGCGGGCACGGTGGACGAGTTCCTGCTGCGCGCTCCCGGTGAGCGCACCGCCGCCGAGCTGAGCCGCGCGGTCGCCGCGGTCGGCGGTTCGGGCACCTGGATCGAGCGCGCCGACGCCCACGACCTGGTGGACGCGCCGACCCGGATGCTCAACCTCGCCACCCGTACCGCCCTCGACGCGGCCGAACTCCCGCTGGCCCTACGGCAGTTGCTGGGCCGCTGCACCATCCGCTCGACGCCCGCCGATTCCCGCGCCTCGTCCCGCGCCGCGGCCACTGACGTACCGGTGGAGGGTGTGCTCGACGGCACCGTGATGCGGCTGCGGGACCCGGCGGGCGGGTTGCTCACCGTGGAGCGGGCGTATCTGCCGTTCACACCCACCGAGTTCGCGCGGGCCCGCGCGCTGGTCGAGCTCGACGCCCGGCTCGGTCCGCGTATCCCGCGCAGCCAGGACGTACTCACGTTGCCCGAGGGTCCCGACATCACGGTGCGCCGCGCCGGGCTCGACGACGTGGAGGCCGCCAAGGCGATGCACGAGCGGTGCTCCAAGCGGACGTTGAGCATGCGCTACCACGGCCCGGTCGGCGACGCGGACCGCTACCTGAACCACCTGCTCAGCCCCCGTTTCGGCCGCACCCTGACGGTCCAGACGCCGTCCGGCCGCCTGGTCGCGCTCGGCCACCTGCTGTGGGACGGCGACGAGACCGAGGTGGCGCTGCTCGTCGAGGACGACTGGCAGCGGCGCGGCATCGGCACCGAACTCCTGGGCCGGCTCGTCGGGTTGGCGGTCGAGGCGGGCTGCGACAGCGTGTACGCGGTCACGCAGTCGTCCAACACCGCGATGGTCGCGGCGATGCGGGGGCTGGGGCTGCCGCTCGACTATCAGATCGAGGAGGGGACGTTGGTGGTCACGGCTCGGCTTCAGTCGTCTCCGGTGGGGGCGGGTCCGGCGTAGCCGGGGGTTTGTCTTCTCCCCGCCCCGCCCCTTCC
>NZ_JAAAHS010000161.1 GCF_009908195.1 Streptomyces boluensis
GGGCCGTACCGCGCGACGCGGTACGGCCCCTCTCTATGTGCCTGTTTACAGCTGCATATGGCTGCTGACGGCAGCGGCTCAGCGGCGGTGCACCGAGTCCGCGACCGTCACCTCGACCCGCTGGAACTCCTTGAGCTCGCTGTAACCGGTCGTCGCCATCGAACGCCGCAGGGCGCCGAAGAAGTTCATCGACCCGTCGGGCGAGTGCGAGGGACCGGTGAGAATCTCCTCGGTCGTGCCGACCGTGCCCAGGTGGACCTTCTTGCCGCGCGGCACGTCCTCGTGGACGGCCTCCATGCCCCAGTGGTGGCCCTTGCCGGGCGCGTCCGTGGCGCGGGCCAGCGGGGAGCCCATCATCACCGAGTCGGCACCGCACGCGATGGCCTTGGGCAGGTCGCCGGACCAGCCCACACCACCGTCGGCGATGACGTGCACGTACCGGCCACCGGACTCGTCCATGTAGTCCCGGCGGGCCGCGGCGACGTCAGCGACGGCGGTCGCCATCGGCACCTGGATGCCGAGGACGTTACGCGTGGTGTGCGCGGCGCCACCGCCGAAGCCGACGAGCACACCGGCGGCACCGGTACGCATCAGGTGCAGCGCCGCCGTATACGTGGCGCAGCCGCCGACGATCACCGGCACGTCCAGCTCGTAGATGAACTGCTTCAGGTTCAGCGGCTCGGCGGCGCCCGACACGTGTTCGGCCGACACCGTCGTACCGCGGATCACGAAGATGTCGACGCCCGCGTCCACGACGGCCTTGGAGAACTGCGCGGTGCGCTGCGGCGACAGGGCGGCGGCGGTGACGACACCCGAGTCGCGCACCTCCTTGATGCGCTGGCCGATCAGCTCTTCCTTGATCGGCGCCGCGTAGATCTCCTGCAGGCGCCGGGTCGCGGTCTCCGGGTCGAGCTCGGCGATCTCGTCGAGCAGCGGCTGCGGGTCCTCGTGCCGGGTCCACAGCCCCTCGAGGTTGAGCACGCCGAGGCCGCCCAGCTCTCCGATCCGGATCGCCGTCTGCGGCGAGACCACGGAGTCCATGGGGGCCGCGAGGAACGGCAGTTCAAAGCGGTAGGCGTCGATCTGCCATGCGATCGAGACCTCCTTCGGGTCCCGCGTACGGCGGCTCGGCACGATGGCGATGTCGTCGAACGCGTACGCCCTGCGGCCGCGCTTGCCGCGCCCGATCTCGATCTCAGTCACGTTCTGTGGCCTTTCCACTCTCCGGTCTGCGTCTTCCAGTATCCCCGACGCACATGCCGAGGCCCGCGGGCGTAGTACCCACGGGCCTCAGAGTGTGCTCCCGGTACGTGCCCGCAGGTCAGCGGCGCGCGTAGTTGGGGGCCTCGACGGTCATCGAGATGTCGTGCGGGTGGCTCTCCTTGAGCCCGGCCGAGGTGATCCGGACGAACCGGCCCTTGGCCTTGAGCTCGGGGATGTCGGCCGAGCCGACGTACCCCATGGAGGCGCGCAGTCCGCCGACCAGCTGGTGCGCGACCGAGGACAGCGGGCCACGGTACGGCACCTGGCCCTCGATGCCCTCGGGCACGAGCTTGTCCTCGGACAGGACGTTGTCCTGGAAGTAGCGGTCCTTGGAGAAGGACCGGGCCTGGCCGCGCGACTGCATGGCGCCGAGCGAGCCCATGCCGCGGTACGACTTGAACTGCTTGCCGTTGATGAACACCATCTCGCCCGGCGACTCCTCGCAGCCCGCGAGCAGCGAGCCGAGCATCACCGTGTCGGCGCCGGCGGCGATGGCCTTGGCGATGTCGCCGGAGTACTGCAGGCCGCCGTCTCCGATGAGCGGGACGCCCGCGTCGTGGCACGCCTTGGCGGCCTCGTAGATCGCGGTGACCTGCGGGACGCCGATTCCGGCCACTACGCGCGTGGTGCAGATCGAGCCGGGTCCGACACCGACCTTCACGCCGTCGACACCGGCGTCGATCAGGGCCTGGGCGCCTTCACGCGTGGCGACGTTACCGCCGACGATGTCGATGGTGATGTTGGTCTTCAGCTTGGCGATCATGTCGAGGATGCCGCGGCTGTGGCCGTGCGCGCTGTCCACGACGAGGAAGTCCGCACCGGCCTCCACAAGCGCCTGCGCGCGGTCGTACGCCTCATCGCCCACACCCACCGCCGCGCCGACGACCAGGCGACCCTCAGCGTCCTTCGCGGCGTTGGGGTACTTCTCGGCCTTCACGAAGTCCTTGACCGTGATGAGGCCCTTGAGGATGCCGCCGTCGTCGACGAGCGGCAGCTTCTCGATCTTGTGGCGGCGGAGGAGCTCCATGGCGTCCTCGCCGGAGATGCCGACCTTGCCGGTGACCAGCGGCATCGGCGTCATGACCTCGCGGACCTGGCGGGAGCGGTCCACCTCGAAGGCCATGTCGCGGTTGGTGACGATGCCGAGCAGCTTGCCCGCGCCGTCGGTGACCGGCACGCCGCTGATGCGGAACTTGGCGCACAGCGCGTCCGCGTCACGCAGCGTCGCGTCCGGCGAGACCGTGATCGGGTCGGTCACCATGCCGGACTCGGAGCGCTTGACCAGGTCGACCTGGTTGGCCTGGTCCTCGATGGACAGGTTGCGGTGCAGCACACCGGCGCCGCCCTGACGGGCCATGGCGATGGCCATACGGGCCTCGGTGACCTTGTCCATCGCGGCGGAGAGCAGCGGGATGTTCACCGAGACGTTGCGCGAGACGCGCGAGGCCGTGCTCACCTTGTTCGGCAGGACTTCGGAGGCGCCCGGCAGCAGCAGGACGTCGTCGTATGTCAGCCCGAGCATCGCGAATTTCTCGGGTGCTCCGTCGACGTTGTCACTCATGACACCTTCCCCAATGCTCTTGCCAGGCGCGGACCACCATGCTAACGGCCCGCGGGGGCGGTTCATTCCACGATCGCATCACAATGGACGACGATCGTTGTGTGTTCCTACGACCACGGGGACAGCGTCCTGCGCCGTCGCTCGCGTCGAAGTCAGGGGCCGGGCTGTCTCACTGCTCGGCGAGGGCGCGCAGCCGGCTCAGAGCGCGGTGCTGGGCGACTCGGACGGCGCCGGGTGACATCCCCAGCATCTGTCCGGTCTCCTCGGCGGTGAGGCCGACGGCGATCCGGAGCAGCAGCAGTTCGCGCTGGTTCTCCGGCAGGTTGGCGAGGAGCTTCTTCGCCCAGGCCGCGTCGCTGCTGAGCAGCGCCCGCTCCTCGGGGCCCAGGGAGTCGTCGGGCCGCTCGGGCATCTCGTCGGACGGCACGGCCGTGGAGCCCGGGTGGCGCATCGCGGCGCGCTGGAGATCGGCGACCTTGTGCCCGGCGATGGCGAAGACGAAGGCCTCGAAGGGGCGCCCTGTGTCGCGATAGCGGGGCAGCGCCAGGAGTACGGCTACGCACACTTCCTGGGCGAGGTCCTCCACGAAGTGCCGTGCGTCACCGGGAAGTCGGGACAGCCGGGTGCGGCAGTAGCGCAGCGCGAGCGGGTGCACGCGGGCCAGGAGGTCGTGCGTGGCCTGCTCGTCACCTTCGACGGCGCGGCGGACGAGAGCCCCGATGGCCCCTTGGGCGGCAGCAGCCTCGTCGTCACGCATCGGTCCATGGTGCCTTGGCGCCTGCCGATCCGTGGCACCGCGTCCGTAGTTGTGCACCGAAGCGTTATGAGCAGGTGCGCCGGAACTCATCTCCTGCGCCCTCCCCTCCCGCTCGATCGAATCGTCCCCAAGGAACTCCACACCTCAAGGATGCGGCATCGCGCAGAAAACCGTGGACGGAGCCGTCGGCACCGCCGGAACGGCCGACGCCGCCCGAGCCTTCCATGCTGTCTGACGTGCGTCGTCCCACCCGCGCTGAGGCGGGCGGGACACGCTGACGACGACACGGAACGCGCGCGGCGGCGCACTTTTAGCGGACCAGGCCCCAGCGGAAGCCGAGCGCCACCGCGTGCGCGCGGTCCGAGGCGCCGAGCTTCTTGAACAACCTGCGCGCGTGCGTCTTGACCGTGTCCTCGGAGAGGAACAGCTCGCGCCCGATCTCGGCGTTGGACCGGCCGTGACTCATTCCCTCGAGCACCTGGATCTCACGCGCGGTGAGCGTCGGTGCCGCCCCCATCTCGGCCGAGCGGAGCCGTCGCGGGGCGAGCCGCCACGTCGGGTCCGCGAGGGCCTGCGTGACCGTGGCCCGCAGCTCGGCGCGCGAGGCGTCCTTGTGCAGATAGCCGCGGGCACCCGCGGCGACCGCGAGCGCGACGCCGTCGAGATCCTCGGCGACGGTCAGCATGATGATCCGGGCACCGGGGTCTGCGGAGAGCAGTCGGCGTACGGTCTCGACGCCCCCCAGACCGGGCATGCGTACGTCCATCAGAATCAGGTCCGAGCGGTCGGCACCCCAGCGGCGGAGGACTTCCTCGCCGTTGGCCGCCGTCGTCACACGCTCTACGCCGGGCACGGTCGCAACCGCGCGACGGAGCGCCTCTCGGGCAAGCGGGGAGTCGTCGCAGACGAGGACGGATGTCATGAATGTCCCCCGCGGCTCTCACAGCTGCTGCGCGTCACCTTGAGCCTCCAGGCTGGTACGAATCGTCACCTGTGCGATTGACGCCCTCGGACACCTGCCCGAGCGCTCCCATTTTCAACCGCCTCGCACTCTCAACGACGGTCACTCGAAAGAGTTACGGGTCAGCGTGCCCTCTTCGGCACTCTACGTGAGGGGCCGAACACAGCACAGGTACTGCAGGTCACCGAAACATTGCCTTGAACTATGCCCCATTTAGCGGCTTTTCTTCCCTTTTCGTGGTGTCTGTGGCTAGATTCGCCATGAGTCATATTTTCATCTACTCCGACAGTAGATGTACGGTCATGGGTGCAGATTCCGCTCATCTCAGGTTGCAAGGGGACACGCAATGGCAGATTTCTCCCGCCTTCCCGGACCGAACGCCGATCTGTGGGACTGGCAGCTGCTGGCAGCCTGCCGCGGGGTGGACAGCTCGCTGTTCTTCCACCCGGAAGGCGAGCGGGGTGCCGCGCGAAGCGCTCGTGAGAACTCGGCCAAAGAGGTCTGCATGAGGTGCCCGGTGCGCGCGGAGTGCGCCGCGCACGCCCTCGCCGTACGAGAGCCGTACGGCGTATGGGGTGGACTCACCGAGGACGAACGCGAGGAACTCATGGGTCGAGCGCGCAACCGTCTGGTCACGGCCTCCGCGACGTCGGTCGCGGGTGGTTCGGGGCGCTGACTCCGGCCCCGAACACATACGAAGGAACGTTTCTGCACTTGCGCCGCCCGGCACCGCACGACGGGCGGCGCAGGTGTGTGCGGAGCGGAGGTCAGCGGCTCGCGGCCGCCGCGAGCTCGTCGAGGGTGGCCGCGACCGCGGGCACATTGGCCAGGTCGGGCAGGGTGAGGGCGACGATCTCGCGGCGCACGGCGGGTTCCACCGCCACCGCGCGGGCACCCTTGGGGCGCACCGACTCCAGCGCGAGCTCCGGCAGCACCGCGACGCCGAGCCCCGCTCCCACCAGGCTGATCACCGCCGGGTAGTCGTCCGTCGCGAAGTCGATACGCGGGGTGAAACCGGCTCCCTCGCAGACCTCCACGAGTTGGCGGCGGCAGCGCGGGCAGCCGGCGATCCACGGCTCGGCCGCGAGTTCCCCGATGGCGACCGAGGTCGACTCGGCGAGGCGGTGACCCTCCGGGACCAGGCCGACGAGGCGGTCGGCGAAGAGCGGCCGTAGGACCAGGTCGCTCCAGTCCTCCGTGGCGTGCGCGCCGTCGTAGCGGAAGGCGAGGGCCACGTCGCAGTCGCCCTCCCGGAGCATCTCCACCGAACGCGGCGGTTCGGCGTCCACGAGGGAGACGCGGGTGCCGGGGTGGGCGGCGCGCAGGGCGGCGAGTGCGGTGGGGACGAGCGTGGAGCTGCCGCTGGGGAAGGAGACGAGGCGGACCCGGCCGGCCCGCAGGCCCGCGATGGCAGCGACCTCCTCCTCGGCGGCGGTCAGGCCCGCGAGGATGCCCGCGGCGTGCCGGACCAGGGCCTCGCCCGCTTGGGTCAGGCGCATTTCGCGGCCCGCGCGGATGAGCAGCGGGGTGCCGGTGGACTGTTCGAGCGCCTTCATCTGCTGGCTGACGGCCGGCTGTGTGCAGCCGAGCTCGCGGGCTGCCGCTGAGAAGGAGCCGGTCGCGGCGACGGCGCGGAGCACACGGAGATGGCGGGCCTCGATCATCCATCGAGCATAAGTCACGCTTGGAGAGATAGGCGAATATTGCGTCGACGCTTTGGCTTTCTGTCGCCTAGCGTGCGGGCATGCAGCTTCTTTCGGTAAACGTGGGACGGCTCAAGTCCGTCGAATACACCGACGCCCCGTCGGGCGGCACCGGGATCGACAAGCAGCCCGCCGAAGGGCCGGTGCGGGTGGTCGCGCCCGGCCCGAAGGGCAGTGCCGGCAGCGGGCTCGCCGGTGATGTGATCGCCGACCTTCGCCATCACGGCGGTGACGACCAGGCGGTCTACGCCTTCGCCCGCGAGGATCTGGACGCGTGGCAGGACGAGCTCGCACGGCCGCTCGCCGACGGCGCGTTCGGCGAGAACCTCACCACCTCCGGCGTGGACGTGAGCGGCGCGAAGATCGGCGAGCGCTGGCGGATCGGCTCCGACGTTCTGCTGGAGGTGACGTCCTCGCGGATTCCGTGCCGGACGTTCGCGGGGCACCTCGGGGAGAAGGGCTGGGTGCGGCGCTTCACGCAGAACGGCGCTCCCGGCGCGTATCTCCGCGTCGTCGAGCCGGGCGAGATCAGGGCCGGCGACACGATCGAGATCGTGCACACACCGGCTCACGAGGTGACCGTCGCCCTGCAGTTCAGGTCTGCCACCACCGAACGGGCGCTACTCCCCCGGCTGCTGGCCGCGGGGGACGCGCTGCATCCGGAGTCCGCTTCAGCCGCTCGGGCCTACGTGGAGAAGTACGGCAACCCCGAGTAACGGGCGGCCTGTTGGAGCGATCCCGTAGGGGGTGTGACGGGGTCGGTTCAGGGGTGTTCCTGATGCCTGGACGGGGTGTTCGCGGGGATCGTTGCAGGCATGGGGAAGACAGAGGGCGGGGCAAGGCGCGGGGCCGGCGGGCCCTCATCGACAACTTCCGCGGCAGCCGGCAACGGCCGTCACTTGAACTGGCAGCTGGACTGGGCGAGTTGGAGGTACCGGAGGAGAAGGAGGCGACAGGCCGTACACGGGCCACTGCTACCCGCGCCCTCGTGAAGACGCCGGATTGATGGGGCAGTTCGGCGTAGTGGAGAGAGGAGGAAAGGCCTCGGGTCCCACCGGGCACGGGCGGGAGGCCCATGGTCATTAGCCTTGGGCCATGACTACCGCTCTGATTACGGGATCGACCGCGGGCATCGGCGCCGCCTTCGCCCGCCGCCTCGCCGCCGACGGCCACAACCTCGTGCTCGTCGCGCGTGACCTCAAGCGACTCCAGGAGCAGGCCACCGAACTGCACGACCGGCACGGCATCGAGGCGGAGGTGCTCAGTGCCGACCTGGCCACGGAGGACGGCATCACGGCGGTCGAGCAGCGGCTCGGCGACCGGCGGAACCCGGTGGATCTGCTGATCAACAACGCCGGCTTCGGTAACAAGGGGCGCTATCTCGAGGTCCCCATGGCCGAGGAGTTGACGATGGTGAAGGTGCACATCGAGGCGGTGCTCCGGCTCACCTCGGCGGCGGTGGCCGGGATGCGGGAGCGCGGCCGGGGCGGTGTGGTGAACGTGGCATCGGTGGCGGCGTTCGTGCCGCGTGGGACGTACGGGGCGTCGAAGGCGTGGGTCGTGCAGTTCACGCAGGGGGCGGCGAAGGATCTGGCCGGGTCCGGGGTGCGGATGATGGCGCTGTGCCCGGGGTTCGTGCGTACGGAGTTCCATGAGCGGGCCGGGATGGGCACCGACAACATCCCCAAGTGGATGTGGCTGGACGCCGACAAGCTGGTGGCGGCGGCGCTGACGGATCTGGCGCGGGGCAAGTCGCTGTCGATCCCCGACCCGCGCTACAAGGCACTGATGGGAGTGGTGAAGCTGGCGCCGCGAGGGCTGCTCGGCGGGGTGACGGCGAAGACGGGGCGCAAGTACGGCCCGCAGTGAGAGCGCTGGCGCCGTCCCGGAGCGGTGGGAAAATGAACGTGTCCCACCTTTGACCAGGGGGGTTGGAAGGCGGCGTCATGACTTTCGTGCAGGTCATCGACTGTAGGACCAGTCGGTTCGACGAGATGAACCGACTCATGGACACCTGGGTCGAGCAGACCAAGGGCAAGCGGACCGCGACGCACAATCTGATCGGGAAGGACCGGTCCGACAACTCTCACTTCATCGAGATCGTGGAGTTCCCGTCGTACGAGGAAGCGATGCGGAACTCCAAGCTTCCCGAGACCGACCGGATCTTCCAGGAGATGGTGGCTCTCTGCGACGAGATGCCGACGTTCACGGACCTGGACATCGTCCGTGACGAGCAGTTGTACGCGGCCAATGTCCGCAGGCTGCTGGATGAGATCGGCAGCGCGGGCGAGCTGCCCCCGCTGAACGACCTGGTCGCGGAGAACTGCCACGACCACGATCCGGCGAACGAGCAGGACACCATCGGTCTGGACGCGATCCGGCGCGAGATGGAGATGTGGCGCGGCGCGTTCGACTTCGCGTTCACCGTCGAGGACCAGATCTCCGAGGGTGACCGGGTCTGCACACGCTGGACCTGGAACGCCACACAGAAGGGCGACTTCCTCGGCATCCCCTCGACCGGCAGGAAGGTCAGCATGACCGGGTGCACGGTCTTCCGGTGCCGCGAGGACGGGAAGATCGTCGAGAGCTGGTGGCAGTACGACCGGCTGGGGCTGATGTCCCAACTCGGCGCGCTCGACGCGCTGGAGACCTGACCCTGGCCGCACGCTGACCAGGCACCGACCGCGAGCAGCAAGGCGGCCAAGGTCCGACGGCCGTCGGACCCGCGCCAGGCGACAGCCCGGCCACAGCCCGGCACGCCAAACCCGGGCCACGCGCCGGGTCACCCGCCTGGGCCAGGCCACGCGCCGAGGCCGCGCACGACGAAGCCCGGTCCCGCGGTGGACGCGGGGCCGGGCTTCGTACGAACGGGCACTGGTGCTCAGGCGGGGAGCCGCCCGCGCACCGGGGCGCCGTCAGTCACTCAGTGGGAGTGGCCGTGCCCGTGGCCGCCGGCCTCGGGCTCCTCATCGGCCGGCTTCTCGACGACCAGGGTCTCGGTCGTGAGGAGCAGGGAGGCGATGGAGGCGGCGTTCTCCAGGGCGGAGCGGGTGACCTTGACCGGGTCGATGACGCCGGCCTTCACCAGGTCGCCGTACTCGCCGGTCGCGGCGTTGAAGCCCTCGCCCTTGCCGAGCTCGGCGACCTTGGAGGTGATGACGTAGCCCTCGAGGCCGGCGTTCTCGGCGATCCAGCGCAGCGGCTCGACGGCGGCGCGGCGGACGACGGCGACACCGGTGGCCTCGTCGCCCTCCTTGCCGAGGTTGCCCTCGAGGACCTTGACGGCGTGGACGAGCGCGGAGCCACCACCGGAGACGATGCCCTCCTCGACCGCGGCGCGGGTCGCGGAGATGGCGTCCTCCAGACGGTGCTTCTTCTCCTTGAGCTCGACCTCGGTCGCGGCGCCGACCTTGATCACGCAGACGCCACCGGCGAGCTTCGCCAGGCGCTCCTGCAGCTTCTCGCGGTCCCAGTCGGAGTCCGTGGACTCGATCTCGGCCTTGATCTGGTTGACGCGGCCCGTGACGTCCTCGGAGTTGCCGCCACCGTCGACGATGGTGGTGTCGTCCTTGGTGATGGTCACGCGGCGGGCGGTGCCCAGCACGTCCAGACCGGCCTGGTCGAGCTTGAGGCCGACCTCTTCGGCGATGACGGTCGCACCGGTGAGGGTGGCCATGTCGCCGAGCATCGCCTTGCGGCGGTCACCGAAGCCGGGGGCCTTCACGGC
This sequence comes from Streptomyces boluensis, assembly GCF_009908195.1. Lineage (GTDB taxonomy): Bacteria > Actinomycetota > Actinomycetes > Streptomycetales > Streptomycetaceae > Streptomyces > Streptomyces boluensis. Next base: position 9,973 of record NZ_JAAAHS010000161.1, read on the forward strand.
GACGGCGTTGAACGTGCCGCGGATCTTGTTCACGACCAGGGTCGACAGGGCCTCGCCCTCGACGTCCTCGGCGATGATCAGGAGCGGCTTGGAGCCACCGGCCTGGATGACCTTCTCCAGGAGCGGGAGCAGGTCCTGGATCGAGCCGATCTTGCCCTGGTGGATCAGGATGTACGGGTCGTCGAGGACGGCCTCCATACGCTCCTGGTCGGTGACGAAGTACGGGGACAGGTAGCCCTTGTCGAAGGCCATGCCCTCGGTGAAGTCCAGCTCCAGACCGAAGGTGTTGGACTCCTCGACGGTGATGACACCGTCCTTGCCGACCTTGTCCATCGCCTCGGCGATGAGCTCACCGATCTGCTTGTCCTGGGCGGACAGCGCGGCGACGGCGGCGATGTCCTCCTTGGAGTCGATCGGGCGGGCGGTGTCGAGCAGGTCGTCGGAGACGGCCTTGACGGCGGCGTCGATGCCCTTCTTCAGGGCGGCCGGGGAGGCACCCGCGGCGACGTTGCGCAGACCCTCGCGGACCAGGGCCTGGGCGAGCACGGTGGCGGTGGTGGTGCCGTCACCCGCGACGTCGTTGGTCTTGGTCGCCACCTCCTTCACCAGCTGGGCGCCGAGGTTCTCGTACGGGTCCTCGACCTCGACCTCGCGGGCGATGGTGACGCCGTCGTTGGTGATGGTGGGGGCGCCGAACTTCTTGTCGATGACGACGTTGCGGCCCTTGGGGCCGATCGTCACCTTGACCGTGTCGGCAAGCTTGTTGACGCCGCGCTCGAGGGCGCGACGGGCGTCCTCGTCGAACTTCAGGATCTTCGCCATGGAGCTGATTCAGTCCTCTCGAAAAACGAACTGCGCCCCCGACGCCCGGTTTCTTAGCGGTCGCGGGGGCCAGGGGCGCAGTTCAAAAGCAATACCGGTGAATTACTTCTCGACGATCGCGAGCACGTCGCGAGCCGAGAGGACGAGGTACTCCTCGCCGCTGTACTTCACCTCGGTGCCGCCGTACTTGCTGTACAGCACGATGTCGCCGGTCTTGACGTCGAGCGGCAGACGCTCGCCGTTCTCGAAACGACCCGGACCGACGGCGAGGACGACGCCCTCCTGGGGCTTCTCCTTCGCGGTGTCCGGGATGACCAGGCCAGAGGCGGTGGTCTGCTCGGCGTCGAGCGGCTGGACCACAATGCGGTCCTCGAGCGGCTTGATGGCAACCTTGGAGCTGGTGGTCGTCACGATCCGACCTCCCCCTTCGGAGATCACGGGGTTAACTGTCTGAGGTGGCGACCAGGTGGATCCGTCGTCGCGGGTGCCGGACCTGCCCGTCGCTGTGTTGGCACTCTCCAGTGGGGAGTGCCAGAGCCGAGACTATGACCGCGATTAGCACTCGGTCAAGCGGAGTGCCAATCGCGGCGCCCATCACGCCTACACAGCCCACTCCTCCCGGCACCCACCAAAGGCGTCGACCTCACGCACAAGGCGCAGCACAAGGCACTCAGAGATAGTCCTCCAGGCGCGCGACCGTGTACCCCTGGGCCTGGATCTTCCGCAGCATCCGCGCCGTCATCTCGGTGAGCGAGGCGCCCTTCAGTTCGGCCGGGCCACGGAAGTGGGCGAGGACGATGTCGCCGGGGCCGAGCCGGCTGCCGTCCGCGTACCGCAGGTCGTCGATCTGCATCGAAGCCCGCCACAGGACCATGGCGGAGAGGCCGCAGTCGGCGGCGGCGCGCAGTGTGTCGTCGTTGTACTCGCCGTACGGCGGCCGGAACAGCCGGGGCTGGGCGCCGAAGCGTTCCTTGAGCTTCTCCTGCTGGCCGCAGATCTCCCAGCGCTGCCCCTCGTACGAGAGTCCGGGCAGGTAGGGGTGGTCGAGGGTGTGGTTCTGGACGGTCGCGCCGACCGAACGCAGCTTGCCGAAGTGCGCGTAGCCGGGCCCGACCACACGATCCGTCAGGAACATGCTGACCGGCAGCTTCAGTTCCTTGACCATGCGGACGAACCGGGGGTCGCGTTCGGCCCCGTCGTCGAAGGTCAGGAAGACGACCTTGTCCTTGGTGGGGACGTGGTCGACCACCGCGGGCAGTCCGGGGCCCGCGGCCGCGAAGGGTTTCTTCGACGGTGGCTTCGGTGCGGGCGCGAGTGGCCGGTCCAGGCCCCAGCGGCGGGCGGTGGCCGTGCTCACCCGGCGTTCCTCGACCTTCTGCGCCGCCTTGCGGCCGAGCCGTTCGATCGGGTCGACCGACTGGGCGCAGCCGGTCAGCGCCAGCGCACCGGCTGCCAGCACCCCGGCGAGCAGCCGGTGCGCGCGCCTCACCGCCCGGCCCTCGGCAGCCCGGCGGTCACAGGTAGTCCTCGAGACGGGCGATCGAGTACCCCTTGTCCGTCACCGTCTTGAGCAGGCGCCGGATCATGTCGGGCATGGTGCCCTTCCAGTCCTCCTTGCCGCGGAAGTGGGTGAGGATGATGTCGCCGGGGTGCAGGTCGCGGTCCCACTCGCGCCAGTCCATGCGGTCGGCGAAGGCCTCGGCGTTCCACAGCGGTACGGCCTTGACGCCGCAGGCCTTGGCGGCCTTGAGGGTGTCGCGGTTGTAGTTGCCGTAGGGCGGGCGGAAGAGTTCGGGCCGCTTGCCGTACTGCTTCTGGATCACGTCCTGCATGCCGCAGATCTCGCGCTTCTGCTGGGCGTAGGAGAGTCCTGGCATGTAGCGGTGGGTGAGGGTGTGGTTGTTCAGTCCCACGCCGCGGGCCTGCATCTTCTTGAAGTAGCCGTAGTTCCCCTTGACCAGGTAGTTGCTGAGGAACGCGGTGTACGGGATCTTCAGTTCGCTCATCATCTTGAGGAACTCGGGATCCTTCTCGGCGCCGTCGTCGATGGTGAGGAAGACGACCTTGTCCTTGGTGGGGACGGTGGTGAAGACCGGTGGCAGGTTCTTCTGTCCGGCCACCTCGAAACCCTTACGGGTATTGATGCGTTTCTTGTCGGCGCCGGTCGGCGGCTTGGGCGGGACCAGCGGCATCTTCGCGACCTTCCAGCGCTTGACCGCCGCGACCATGGCCACATGGGCGGCGGCCCGCTTCTTGGCCTGGTCGGCATGCTGCTGACCATGGGCGGGCTGTACGGGCGCCTGCTGCCCTCCCCCGCCCGCGCAACCGGAGGCCAGGGCGGAGGCGGTGACCACGGCGATGCCCACCCTGATCCGTGTGGCCCTGTTTCTGACGAACTTTTCGTTTTGTCGTACTAGTTGCATGGCGCCGGATCCTGTCAGCGCGGATCCGCCCGACTCCGCCGACACCGCCGCCGGACCCGCACGATCCACCGCTTGGCCGACACCGGGCCGACACCGGGCCGCCCCGGCGCCCGCCCCGCGCCCTGACCGACAATGGGCCGGTGAACGATCTGGACCCGCTCGCCGCATTCGAAGCCCTGCTCACCGACGAAGGGCGCGCGCTGCTCGACGCGTTGCGCGACCACGACCCCGCGCAGGAACTCGCCCTCGCCACCCGGCTGCGCCGCGACCACCCGGCGGCCCTCGTCTCGGCCGCGCTCGGCCAGGCGCGGCTGCGGCAGCGGGCGGTCGCCAAGTTCGGGGCCGAGGACGCGCGCCGGATGTACTTCACGCCGGACGGCGTGGAGCAGGCGACCCGTACCAGCGTGGCCACGTACCGCGCGGAGCGGTTCAAGGCGCTCGGCGTGCGGACGGTGGCCGATCTGTGCGGCGGGATCGGCGGCGACGCCATCGCGCTCGCCCGCGCGGGCCTCTCCGTGCTCGCCGTCGACCGCTCCCCGCTGACCTGCGCGGTGGCCCGCGCGAACGCGGCGGCGCTCGGGCTCGACGCGCTGATCGAGGTGCGCTGCGCGGATGTCACCAAGGTGGACACGGCCGGGTACGACGCGGTCTTCGTGGACCCCGCGCGGCGCGGCGGACGCGGCCGTATCTTCGACCCCGAGGCGTACTCGCCGCCGCTGTCCTGGGCGATCGAGGCGGCCCGCCGGGCCCCGCACGCCGCCCTGAAGATCGCCCCCGGCGTACCGCACGAGGCGGTCCCGGAGGACGCCGAGGCGGAGTGGATCTCGGACGGCGGCGATGTGAAGGAGGCCGTGCTGTGGTTCGGCGCGGGCATCGTGCCCGGCGCCTTCGCCGCGACCCTGCTGCCCGCCGGCCACACGCTGCGCATCCCGCCGGAGGCTTTCCTTCCGGACCCGGAGCCGCGCCCCGTGGGCCGTTTCCTCTACGAGCCGGACGGCGCCGTCATCCGCGCCCACCTGGTCGCCGAGGTGGCGCGGGAGGTCGACGGCGGGCTGATCGACCCGATGATCGCGTACGTCACGAGCGACACGGAGTACGCGACCGGGTTCGCCACCGCGTACGAGATCACCGATCAACTCCCGTTCAACGTGAAGAAGTTGAGGGCACTGCTGCGTGAGCGCCAGGTCGGTGTGCTGACCGTCAAGAAGCGCGGCTCGGGCGTCGAGCCGGAGGAGCTGCGCCGCAAGATGAAGCTGTCCGGGCCGAACGCGGCGACGGTGTTCCTCACCCGGGTCATGGACGCGCCCACGATGCTGGTCGGGCGCCCCGTCAGCTCCCCTGCTCCGCGGCCCGCTTGAGCAGCAGCTCACGCTCGCGCGCGTTCTGGGCGAGCGCCGCCGCGCGCTCGAACTCCGCGCGCGCCTCCGCCCCGCGCCCGAGCCGGGCGAGCAGGTCGCCGCGGACGCTGGGCAGCAGGTGGTACTCCCTGAGGCCGGCCGCCTCGGCGAGCGCGTCGACCAGGCCGAGGGCCGGCTCGGGACCGTGCGCCATGGACACGGCCACCGCCCGGTTGAGCTCCACGACCGGCGACCCGGTGCGGGCGACGAGCAGGTCGTAGAGCGCGACGATCTGCGCCCAGTCGGTGTCCTCGTACGTGTGCGCCTCCGCGTGACAGCCCGCGACGGCGGCCTGCAGGGTGTACGGGCCGGGGGCGCCGCCGCAGGCGTGGGCGCGGGCGAGGGCGGCCATGCCGCGGCGGATCAGGAGCCGGTTCCAGCGGGTGCGGTTCTGCTCGGCGAGGAGCACGGGCTCGCCGTCGGCGCCGGTGCGGGCCGCCGTCCGTGACTGCTGGAACTCCAACAGCGCGGCCAGGCCGTGCACTTCGGCCTCCTTGGGCATCAGCCCCTGGAGCACCCGGGCGAGCCGCAGCGCGTCCTCGCAGAGCGCGGGGCGCAGCCAGTCGTCGCCCGCGGTGGCGACGTACCCCTCGTTGAAGATCAGGTAGATCACTTCGAGTACGGAGCCGAGCCGGGCCTCGCGGTCGGGGCCGTACGGCACCTCGAAGGCGACGCCCTTCTTGGCGAGGGTGCGCTTGGCGCGGACGATGCGCTGGGCGAGGGTCCCCTCCGGGGCGAGGAAGGCGCGGGCGATCTCCGGGGTGCTCAGACCGCCGAGCAGCTTCAGGGTGAGCGCGATCCGGGCCTCGGCGGAGAGCACGGGGTGGCAGGAGATGAAGACGAGCCGCAGCAGGTCGTCGTCGATGTCCTCCGGGTCGGCGGGCTCATCGACGGGCGGCGCCGCGGTCTCCAGGTCGCGGCCCATCTCGGCCAGCTTCTGCGCGTACCGCTCCTTGCGGCGCACCAGGTCGATGGCGCGACGCCGGGCGGCGGTCATCAGCCAGGCACCCGGGTTGTCGGGGACACCCCGCTCCGGCCACTGTTCGAGCGCGGCCACCAGGGCGTCCTGCGCGAGTTCCTCGGCTATGCCGACGTCCCGCACCACCCTGGTGACGGCCGCGATGATCCGGGGCGACTCGATCCGGAAGACCGCCTCGACGGTGCGGTGGAGAGCTGCCCCGTCCACGTCACCGCCCGGGGCGGCGGGACCGGGGGCGCCGG
>NZ_JAAAHS010000162.1 GCF_009908195.1 Streptomyces boluensis
AGGGTGGGGCTCGACAAGGGGCAGGTGGAGCGGATCGCGAGCGGCGACGACATCCGGAAGCTGGGCCACCGCGACCTGGCACCCGCGCTCGCGACGGGGGCGAGCGGCGCGACGACGGTGTCCGCGACGGCCTTCCTCGCCGCCCGCGCGGGTGTGCGGGTGTTCGCCACGGGCGGGCTCGGCGGGGTGCACCGGCAGTGGACGGTCACCCAGGACGAGTCCGCCGACCTGGCACTCCTCGCGCGTACGCGGATCGCGGTGGTGTGCGCGGGCGTGAAGTCGATTCTGGACGTGCCGGCGACGCTCCAGCGCCTGGAGACGCTCGGTGTGGGGGTCGTGGGGTACGGCACGGACCGGTTCCCCGGCTTCTACCTCACGGACTCGGGGCATCCGGTGGACTGGACGGTGCGCTCCCCCGAGGAGGTGGCGGCGGTGCTGCGGGCGCAGGACGCGCTCGGCGGGCCCGACTCCGCGCTGATCGTGGCCAACCCGGTGGCCGAGTCGGAGCAGCTCGATCCCGCGCTGCACGCGCGTGTGCTGGACGAGGCGTTGCGGGCGTGCGCGGAGCGGGGGGTCACGGGGCAGGCGGTCACCCCGTTCCTGCTCGACCATCTGGTGCGGCACACGGACGGGGCGTCGCTGCGGGCCAACCTGGCGGCGGTACGCGGAAATGTGCGCCTGGCGGCGCGGGTCGCGGCGGCGTGGTCCCGATGAGCGGAACGTACGGGTCCGCCACTGGGTCGTCCGGGCCCGCCCAGTCCGGGCCCACCCAGTCCGAGCCCACACCACGCGGGCTGCCCAAGGGGCTGCTCGTGGTCGGCGATGTCGTCACCGATGTGGTGGCGCGGCACCGCGCGCCGCTGGCCCACGGCACCGACACGGCGGCGGCCATCCGTCTCGTGCCGGGCGGCGCGGGTGCCAACGTGGCGTGCTGGGCGGCCCGTTGGGGCTGCGCCGACGTGACGCTGTTCGGGCGGGTCGGCGCCGAGTCGGCGGCGTGGCACGAGGAGGCGTTGCGTACCGCCGGGGTACGGCCACGCCTGGTCGTCGACGAGGAGGCGGCGACCGGCACGGTGATCTGCCTGGTGGACGCGGCGGCGGAGCGGACGTTCCTGACGGACAGCGGGGCGGTGCTGCGGCTGAGCGAGGGCGACTGGTCGCCGGACCTGCTCGACGGGGTGGCCCGACTGCACCTGTCGGGCTACCTGTTCTTCGCGGAGGAGAGCCGGGCGACGGCACGCCTCGCGCTCGCGGCGGCACGCGCGCGTGGAGTGCCGGTGAGCGTGGACCCGGCGTCGGCGGGGTTCCTGGCGCAGCTCGGGGTGGACCGGTTCCTGGAGGCGGTCGAGGGTGCGGAGGTGCTGCTGCCCAACCGGGACGAGGCGGCCCTGCTCACCGGGCTTCCGGACCCCGCGGACGCGGCGGCGAAGCTGGCGGACCGGTTCCCGCTGGTGGTCGTCACGGCGGGCCCCGACGGCGCACTGGTGGCGGCGACGGGGGCGGCCCCCGTACGGGTGCCGGGTGTGCCGTCGGTCGCGCGGGACAGCACGGGCGCGGGCGACGCGTTCACCGGCGCCTTCCTCGCGAGCCGGCTCGCGGGCGCCGGAGCGGTGGACGCGGCGGCGCAGGGCTGCCGCGCCGGAGCCCGAGCGGTACGGCAGACGGGCGGGCGCCCCGTATGAACGGGCACAAGGGTGCGCGCCTGAACGGGCACAAGGGTGCGCGCCCCGCCCCCGAGAACCACGCACGCCGAACCGCGCCGCACCCCGAGCCGCGCCAGCACCCCGAACCGCACACCCGAACCCGCGCCCTACCCCTTCCGCCCCCAGGCGGCGATCATCGGCGGTGTCGAGAGATCCAGCGTCCCGCTCGCGATCTGGGCGAGGTAGCGGTCGATGTCCGCGTCCGTGACGAGGCCTCGGTTGACGAGGCGTTCGCGGGCCTGCTGGACCGTGACGGTCTCCAGGGCGGCGGCCGCGGGCGAGGTCAGCGGGAAGTACGCCTCGGCCTCGACCTGGACGAGGCCGGTCTCGCGCAGCAGCCGCGGCAGCCTGCGGCCGTAGGCCGGGTCGGCGCCGCGCTCGGCGAGCAGGCTGTACAGGCCGCCGCGTACGTGATTGGCCAGCTGCTGGGCCGCGCTGTGCTCGTCGGGGCAGGCCAGCGGCTGGAGCGCGATGTCGGCGTCCTCGACGAGCAGACGCCCGCCGGGGCGCAGCGACTTGACCATGGTCCGCAGGGCACGTTCGCGGTCGGTGACGCGGGCGAGTACGAGCCGGGCGTGGACCAGGTCGAAGCCCTCACCCGGCGGGTCCTGCACGGACACGTCGTGGCGCAGCACCTCGATCGGGGGGCGGGCGGCGGCAGCGGCGCGGGCGGTGTCCAGGTCGGTGCCGAGGACCCGGCCGGTCGGGCCGACCCGCTTGGCCAGCCAGGCGAGTACGGACGTGCCACCCGCGCCGACCTCCCAGCAGCGCCAGCCGGGGCCCACGCCGAGGCGCTCGAAGTGCCGGAAGGTGCTGGCGTCGTAGAGTGCCGCGCTCGCGGCGGCGTGGGCGTCGGAGGACGATCCGGCTCCGGTCGGGCGGGGGTCGAGGAGGTACCCGTGGGTTCGCGTCTGCGTCATGACGCGATTGTCACAGTTAATCCCTTTTTGCACCGGCCAATCGCACCGCCGGTCCGGACCGCCTCAGCGCCCTGTGGGGGGGGTGGCCCCGCTACCCCTTCGCGTACACGCTCTCCACCCAGCCCGCGATCTGCTCCTCCGACAGGTGCTTGGCGAGGTCGGCCTCGCTGATCATGCCGACGAGCCGCTTGTCCTCGATGACCGGCAGGCGGCGGATCTGGTGGCCCTGCATCTCCTGGAGGACCGCGTCGACATCGGCGTCGGACTCGATCCAGCGGGGCGTGCCCTTGGCCATCTCGCCCGCCGTGACCTGCGCCGGGTCGTGCCCCATGGCCACACATCCGACGACGATGTCACGGTCGGTGAGGATGCCGCAGAGCCGCTCGTTCTCGTCGCTGATCGGCAGGGCGCCCACATTGAGCTGGCGCATCAACTGCGCGGCCCGGTCGAGGGTTTCGTGTGCGGGGATCCACTGGGCGCCGCGGTGCATGATGTCTCCGGCAGTGGTCATGGTGTGCCTCCCATAGGCCCATGTCCCTGTGTCCTGCCCGTACGAATGTCCTGCCCGTACGAACGGGCTCCAGGGCCGGGCTTCCGGCGCGGCGCGCGGAGGGCGCCGACGGGTACCGGCGCGACTCATTCTCGTCCGGCTCCCGGGACCCCGCACCCGCGCGCGCCGCGGCCCCGCCCCGACACCGCTCCACGCCCCCGCGTCCGCACCACTGGCGCTACGGGCACCACAGGCACCCACTACCGCCACGCGGGACGGCGCGGGTCGTCGGCCCGGACGAGTACGTCGGCCGTCGCCGCCGGGTCCACCTCGTCCGCGTAGCGCGCGAAGGCGGGCAGCGTCCACTGTTCGTCGGGCGGGGTGCGGCGGCGCAGCGTGGCCGGGGTCAGGGCGAGGTGGACGCTCAGGTCGAAGGGGAACCACTTGCCGAGGAGGAACGGGCCGTGCAGCAACAGCACGCCGCCCGGCGGGAGTTGGGCGTACGCGCTGCGGGTCGCGCGGTCGGTCGCCGCGTCCCACAGGTCCGGCAGCACCCGGCCGCTGCCGCCGGGGTCGAGCGGCCCGAACACCTCACGCCAGAGTGCGCCCGTGTCGAACCAGCCGTCGTAGTACGAGTCGGCGTCCCGGTGGCCGTACTCGAAACGCAGCGAGGCGGGCCGCAGGAAGCCGTGGGCGCTGACGACCAGCGGATGCCGGCCGCGTACCCGCAGGGCGTCGGCGAGGCGGTGGGCGAGGTCGGCGGTGGGGGCGGCGGGTGCACCGTCGACGGCGATCCGCGGCCAGGCGCCGCCGTCGGCCGCTTCGAGCCCGGCGACACGGTCGGCGAGGGCGTCGGTCAGGCGTTCCCAGGTGATCGGTTCGAGTCGCACGGGGCCATGATGCCGGGCCGCGGGCGCGCCCCCGACGGCGTACGGGAATCGGCTTGCCGACGGCCGGTGCTGCGGGCAGGATCAACACGCCCTGCCCGCAGGGGGGTTGGCGGTGGCACCGAGGGGGATGGGTGAGTTGACATGATCGACGGACCGTATTTCGTGCTGGTTCTCGTGGCCGCGCTCGGCTGCGGGCTGACGGCCGGGGTGTTCTTCGCGTTCTCGACCTCGGTGATGCGCACGTTCGGGGCGCTGCCGCCCGCGCAGGGCATGGCGGCGATGCAGCAGCTGAACGTCCTGATCATCAACCCCTGGTTCCTGGGGGTGTTCGTCGGCACGGCGGGCGTGTGCGCGGTGGTGGCGGTGGTGACGTTCGTGCTGTGGCCCGACCCGGGGACGCTCGCGGCGCTGCTCGGCTGCGCGCTGTTCCTCGTCGGCTCGTTCGGCGTGACCGTGGCGGCCAACATCCCGCGCAACGAGGCGCTCGCGAAGCTCGACCCCGAGGCGCCGGAGAGCGTCGAGCCCTGGCGGACGTTCGTACGCGAGTGGACGGCCTGGAACCATGTGCGGGGCGGCGCGGCGCTCGCCGCGTGCGCCTCCCTCGTCCTCACGCTGGCCGCCTGAACACGCGACGGCGCGCGGCCGCCACCACCGGCACGGACCTGGCGGCGACAGACCTGGCGGCGACGGACCTGGTGGCGGTCGAGCCGCGGCGGGCGCGGCACTGCGCTCGGTGTGCGGCCGGGCCGCTGCCGCTGCTTGTGCTCGCGGACGGCGCGCCGCGCTGTCTGGACTGCGCGGGCATCGGGCACCTGGTGTACCTGCCGCGCGGCGACACCGCGCTCACCCGCCGTGCCAGGGAGGCGAGTTCGCGCTCCGTGGTCGTGGTGCGGCACGACCGCAGGCGGCGGCGGTACGAGCGTCAGGGCGTCCTCGTCGAGGAGGCCGCGCTCGCGCTCGCCGAGCGCCGCTGTCTGGCGGACGCCGAGGCGCGGGCCCGGCGCAGGGAGCGGGACGCGGCCCGGCGGGCGGCGGCGGACGTGCGGTTCGCGGCGGCGTTCGCGGAGCGGATCCGGACGCTGTTCCCCGGCTGTCCGGCCGAGCGCGCCGAGGCCGTCGCGGCGCACGCGTCCGTTCGCGGCAGCGGCCGGGTGGGGCGCAGCGCCGCCGGACGCGCCCTGGACCCCGTCGCGGTCACGGCCGCGGTACGGGCGGCGGTACGGCACGACGACACGGAGTACGACGCGCTCCTTACGGCCGGGGTGGCGCGGGACCGAGCGCGCCAGCGGGTGACGGCGGCGGTGGAACGCGTCCTGGACGACTGGCGCCGCGCAGGAACCTGAACCCGGCGGAACCTGAACGCAGGTGAACCCCCGAACCCAGCTGAACCCCTGCAACCGGCGGGACCCCTGAAACCGGTCAGAGCACCCGCACCGGTTCCCCCGCCAGATACGCCGCGATGTCCTCGACCGCGCCCCGGAAGTAGCCCTCGTAGTTGCGGCGGGTGACGTAGCCGAGGTGCGGGAGGCCGAGGAAGTTGGGGGCTGTGCGCAGCGGGTGGGTGGCGGGCAGGGGCTCCTCGTCGAACACATCGGCGCCCGCACCCGCGATCCAGCCCTCGCGCAGGGCACGTACCAGCGCCTCCTGGTCCACGAGCCCGGAGCGTGAGGTGTTCACCAGATACGCGGTGGGCCGCATCCGGCGCAGCTCGGCCTCGCCGATGATCCCGCGCGTACGGTCGCTCAACTGGACGTGCAGGGAGACGAAGTCGCTGCGGGAGAGCAGTTCGTCGAGGGAGCCGGCGAGCTCGGCGTCGGCGGCGGCCGCGCGCTCCGCGGTGAGGTTCTGGCTCCAGGCGGTGACGTCCATGCCGAAGGCGCGGCCGACCCGGGCGACCCGGGTGCCGATCTTGCCGAGGCCGACGACGCCGAGGCGCCGCCCGTGCAGGTCGGCGCCGAGCGTGGACTGCCAGGGCCCGCCGCCGCGCAGGGCGCCGCCCTCGGGCAGGACGTGGCGGGCGAGGCCGAGGAGCAGGGCCCAGGTGAGTTCGGCGGGCGGCTCGGAGTTGCTGGGCGTGCCGCACACCGTCACGCCGTGCCGGGCCGCGGCGGCGAGGTCGACGGAGGCGTTGCGCATCCCGGAGGTGATCAGGAGCCGCAGCCGGGGCAGCCGGGCGAACAACGAGTCGGGGAACGGGGTGCGTTCACGCATGATCACGACGATCTCGCAGTCGGCGATCTCCGCGACGACAGCGTCCTCGTCGGGCAGGTACCGGCGCACGGCCCGTACGTCGACAGAGTCGGCCAGCGGCGACCAGTCGGCCGTCGACAGGGCCACGCCCTGGTAGTCGTCGAGCACGGCACAGCGCGGCAGCCCGGCCATTCCACCCCTCCTCAGTGAACGCCCGCGATGATCGTCCGCGGTGCGCGCCGTCAGCGTAGACCCCGCTGCTCCCCCGGCCCTTCGGCCCCCCGACTCCCTTGTCCAGCCGGTGCGTTCAGCGGGTGCGTTCAGCCGGTGCGTTCAGCCGGTGCGTTCGTCCGTGCCCGCGACCTTGCCGGTGGCGAGGGCGATGCGGTTCCAGGTGTTGATGGTGGCCATGAGGGCGAGCAGGCGCCCGAGTTCCTCCTCGGTGAAGAGGGCGGCGGCCTGTGCGTACACGTCGTCCGGTACGCCGTCGCGCGCGACCAGGGTCACGGCCTCGGCGAGGGCGAGCGCGGCCTGCTCCCGCTCGGTGAAGAAGTGCCGGGCCTCCTTCCACACACTCACCATGTGCAGCCGCTCCTCGCTCTCCCCGGCCTTGCGGGCGTCGCCGGTGTGCATGTGGAGGCAGTACGCGCAGCCGTTGAGCTGCGAGGAACGGATCTGCACCAGCTCCACCAGGGCGGGGTCGAGCCCTTCGCGGGAGGCGGCGTCGAAGCCGATCAGCGCCTTGAAGGCGCGGGGCGCGGCCTTCGCGAAGTTCACGCGGGTCACGGTCTGCGTAGCGGTCTGCGTAGCCGTCTGAGTGATCGTCCGGTTCGTCATGACCATGAATCTACGGGCGTGAAAGACCCCCTGTAGGGTGCAATTCCATGGCAGTTGGCAAGGTCAATTCCGAACTCCAGGTACCGGTCGCCCCCTCGGGCACCGGTTCCGACCTGCACCTGGACCTCTCCCCCGACGGCAGCCGCCGCGCCGCCCTGCTCGACGCGCTGCGTACCGCCGTGCGCTCGGGCCGGCTCGCGGCCGGCACGCCGCTGCCGCCCTACCGCGCCCTCGCCACCGACCTCGGCGTCGCCCGCAACACCGTGGCCGAGGTGTACGCGGAGCTGGTCGCCGAGGGCTGGCTCGTCGCGCGGCAGGGCTCGGGCACCCGGGTCGCCGAGCGGACCGCACCCGCACGGCCCGTACGCGTACCGAAGAAAACACCCGCACACGCGCGTGGAGCCCGTTTCGACCTGCGGCAGGGCCAGCCGGACGCCCTGTCGTTCCCGCGTACGGCCTGGCTGGCGTCGGCGCGCCGGGCCCTGAACGCGGCCCCGCACGAGGCGTTCGGCCCGCAGGACCCGCAGGGGCGTATCGAACTGCGCACAGTGCTCGCCGAGTACCTGACGCGCGCGCGTGGGGTACGGGCAGCGCCGGAGCGGATCGTGGTGTGCTCCGGGTTCGCACACGCCCTGCGGCTGCTGTTCGGCGGGGCGGGCGGGCGCGGGCACGGTGTGCTGTCGGGGCCGCTGGCCGTCGAGGAGTACGGGCTCGGCTTCCATCGCGCGCTGCTGGCCGACGCGGGGGTGCGCACGGTGCCGCTGCCGCTTGACGAACAGGGCGCGCGTATCGACGAGTTGGGCGCGCAAAAGGCCGTGCTCCTGTCCCCCGCGCACCAGTTCCCGACCGGTGGACCGCTGCACGCGGAGCGGCGCGCGGCGGCCGTCGACTGGGCACGCGCGCGTGGCGCCCTGGTACTTGAGGACGACTACGACGGCGAGTTCCGTTACGACCGCCGCCCGGTCGGCGCGCTGCAGGGCCTCGACCCGGAGCGGGTGGTCCACCTCGGCTCGGTCAGCAAGAGCCTGTCGCCCGCGCTGCGTCTGGGCTGGATGGTGCTCCCTGAACACCTGGTCGAGCAGGTGCTCAGGGTCAAGGGCGAGCGGGAGGCCTGGGCGGGCGTGACCGACCAGTTGACGCTCGCGGACCTCATCGCCTGCGGCGCGTACGACCGTCATGTGCGGCGGATGCGGCTCGCCTACCGGCGCCGCCGCGACCTGCTCGTACGCGAACTGGCGCGGCGCGCCCCGCACATCGAGGTGACCGGGGTCGCGGCGGGCCTGCACGCGGTGCTCCGGCTGCCGCCCGGCACCGAGCCGTCGACGCTGAAGGCGGCCCGCTGGCAGGGCGTGGACGTGGACGGCCTGGCCGGGTTCCGGCACCCGAACGCGACCGGTCCGCTCCGCGAGGGCCTGGTCGTGGGGTACGCGACGCCGCCCGAACGCGTCTACCCCGCGGCCGTGGACGCCCTGTGCGCGGCCCTGCCACCGGACGCCACGGCCTGAAGAAGGAGTTACGGCTTGCGGCCGACGCCCACGAAGCCCGGGATCGGCGCGTCCGAGTCGTCGGAGTCGTCCGACTCATCTGCCGGGAGCCCGGTCTCGCCGAGCTCCGGACGCCAGTGGGTGACGACCTCCACGCCGGGCTCGACGAGTTCGAGGCCGTCGAAGAACCGGGCCACCTCGTCGCGGTCGCGCAGCGCGAGGGTGAGGCCGCGGGCGCGGTACATGTCGGTGGCCGTGTTCGCGGTGTCCGGGGCGAACTCGCCGGTGGCGTGCGACAGCATCAGGTAACTGCCGGACGGCAGCTCGTCCATGAGCCGCCGCACCAGCTCGTGGGCGCCCTGCTCGTCGGAGACGAAGTGCAGCAGCGCGATCAGGGACAGCGCCACCGGCTCGGTGAAGTCCAGGACCTTGCGGGCCTGTTCGACGATGCTCTGCGGCTCGCGCGCGTCGGCCTGCACGTACTCCGTGACGCCCTCCGGCGTGGAGCGCAGCAGGGCCTCGGCGTGCCGCAGCACGATCGGGTCGTTGTCGCAGTAGACGACGCGGGCCTCGGGGGTGACGCGCTGCGCGATCTGGTGCAGGTTCGGCTCGGTCGGGATGCCGGTGCCGATGTCCAGGAACTGGCGTACGCCCTGCTTCGCGAGCCAGCGGATGCCGCGCTCCATGAAGGCACGGTTGGCGCGGGCCATGACCATGGTGCGCGGTTCCATGGCGACGAGCTGCTTGCCCATCTCCACGTCGACCGGGTAGTTGTCCTTGCCGCCGAGGAACCAGTCGTACATCCGCGCCGGGTGCGGCGTCGTGGTGTCGATGCGCGCACCCCCCGAAAGGTCGGAAGGCCCGGCGTGCTCGGTGGTCTCGTGGTCGTGCCCGGTCATGACGCGCTCCAAGTAAGGCAGGGGGTACGGACAGTGGCGCGGGGTCAGGGAAGCAGGAAGTCGGCCTGGCCGGACTTCGCGCCCTGGATGAAGGCGTGGATCTCGGAGCTGCTGTAGATCAGGGCCGGGCCGTCGGGGTCGGCCGACTGGCGCACCGCGATCCGGCCGTCGTCGAGCTTCATGGCCTCGACGCAGTTGCCGCCGTTGCCGCCGCTCCAGGGCTTGTGCCAGCCCTCCGAACCGAGTTCACGCGCGGGCATGCCGTTGTAGACGCGGCCGTGGTCACGGGCGTGGTCCTCGACGGTTATGTGGTCCATTCACAGCTCCTTGCGGAGAGTCCGGAGAATCTCCTTCGTGCGATGCGCCGTCGCCGACTGCGCCGCCATCCGGTCCATGACCTCCAGGTACGTCACGACCTCGGCGCGGCGGTCCAGATAGACCGCGCCGGTGAGGTACTCGGCGTAGACCATGTCCTGCAGCTCGGGCACACCGAAGCGGAAGAGCACGAACGGCCCGTACGTGCCCGGGTGGTGACCGGCCGAGAACTCGGCGAGCTGGAGGGTCACATTGGGCCGCTCCGTCGCTTCCAGGAGCCGGTCGAGCTGGGCCCGCATCACCTCGGGGCCGCCGACCACTCGGCGCAGCACGGTCTCGTCCATGACGACCCACAGCTTCGGGGCGTCGTCCCCGTCGAGGAGTTCCTGACGCTGCATACGCAGCGCCACGTGCCGCTCCATGTCCGCTTCGCTGGTCCGCCCGACGGCACCGGAACGCATCACCACGCGCGCGTACTCCTCGGTCTGCAGCAGACCGGGCACGAAGTGCGGTTCGTACGACCTGATGAGGCTGGCCGCGCCCTCCAGGCTGACGTACATGCTGAACCAGCTCGGCAGGATGTCGTGGTAACGCTGCCACCAGCCGGGCTGGTTGGCGTCCTCGGCGAGCGTGACGAAGGAGTCGGCCTCCCCGTCGTCGACGCCGTACGCCTTCAGGAGCAGCTGGAGATACGGGATCTTCAGCGTGACCTCGGCGGTCTCCATGCGGCGGACCGTGGCGGGGGCGACGCGCAGGACGCGGGCGGCCTCCTCGCGCTTGAGCCCGGCGCTCTCCCGCAGCTCCTGCAGGCGCTTGCCGAGCACGACCTGACCCACGGTGGGAGCGGACCGCGGTTCGCTCACTGCTGCCTCCTGGCTGGGTCCATCGCTGTCGATTCGGGGGGTGGGAACGGCGGTGAATTCCGACCCTGCACGTGTAAGTCGCCGTGCGCGGAAGCAGTCTGCCACGGGCGTCCCGCGAGGAACACTGCACTCTGCATATTTCAGAGTGGCGCTTGCCAAGTGTTCGCGGCGGGGAGATAGTGGCATGCGTGAACTCGTCCGCCCCGTTAGGAACCGGCCGTGGCACTCGGTAAGACCCAGACTGCGCAGCCCCTTGCCGGGGCGCCCTTCGGCGACCGCCGCTGCCGCTTCGAGCTGGCCGCACGCCCCGATTCGGTGGCGCGGGCCAGACAGTTGACGCGCACCCATCTCGCCCGCCTCGCGGTGTGCGACGACACGTGTGACACGGCGGCGCTCGTCGTCTCCGAACTCGTCACCAACGCCCTCGTGCACACCGTCAGCAGCCGCATCGTCTGCGACCTCACGGACGACCCCGTCACCGGCCGCGTCCGGATAGCCGTGTGCGACGAGGGCCCCGGCCAGAACGGCGGCCCGCACCCGCACCCGGCGCGCTCCGGAGACGAGGACCACGGCCGCGGCCTGCTCCTCGTCTCCGCCGTGAGCACCGCCTGGGGCACCGAGGCGGAGGGGCACGGGCTGTTGGTCTGGGCCGAACTGCCACGGGCGGCCGTCGAGGCGGCGGCCGCGTGAGGCGGAACGCCGGCGCCGAAGGCGCGCACCGCGGCCGGACAAGCGAACGGACAGGCGGACGGACAGGCGGACCGGCGGGCGGACGGACAGGGGGTACGGCGTGCGCGTACTGACCCTGACGACGCTCGCCTCCCTGGCCCGCGGCGCCCAGGCCGTCACTCTCGACCTGCCTCCCGGCATGAAGACCCCGCTCGGCTGCGACGCGGTGGGCATGCCCGAGGAGTACGGGCGCCAGATCCGCGCCCGGCTGCCCCGCGTCGGCTGTGTCTACGCGGACGGCTCGCGCTGGTGGTGGCTCGTGCCGTCGGGTTCGGCGGTCTCCCTGGACTGGCCCGCTCCGCTGCGGTACGCGACCGGGGCGCGGGTCCCGGCCGGGAAGTACCCGCCCCGCCTGGTGCACCGGCCGGAGGGCACCGCGCCCTACACGCCGCCGATCCCGCTGTATCTGGCGCTGTGCCGGATCACCGGCACGGTGCCGCTGTGGATGCGCACGTCCCGTTCGGCTCCGCCGTCCCGCTCGGCCAGCCGGTAACAGGCGGCGCACGGCGGCCCGTTGGACGTCAAGTACGTCGAGTACCCCGAGTACCGCCGACCGGCTGTCCAGTGCGCGGCGTTCCGGGCGGATCGACGCGGGCCCTTGCCATAGTGAGCGGCACCGGACGCCGAGGGCTCCTCCCCGGCGACCGCTTCCGTCACCGCTCCGATCGAGGGATCCGCATGCCGCGCACCACCACCGCCCGTACCCGACTCGCCGTCGCTGCCGCCGCGTTGACGATGCTCACCGTCAGCGCGCCCGCCGCGTACGCCTCCCTCGATGAGGAGCGCCCGGCGGCGGCCTCGGCGCGCGGGGACGCGTACGTCGAGACGCGGCTGCTTTTCGGCACCGAACGGCCCGACGGCGGACCGGATGTGACGGAGCGCCAGTTCATGTCCTTCGTGGACCGCGAGGTGACCCCGCGCTTCCCCGAGGGGCTGACCGTGCAGAGCGGGCGCGGCCAGTGGCGGGACGCCAACGGCACGGTGGAGCGGGAGCGTTCGTACGAGCTGATCCTGCTGTACCCGGCCGCGTCGGCGGCCGCGCGTGACCCGCAGCTCGAGCAGATCCGGAAGGCGTACATCGAGGCGTACGGGCAGGAGGCCGTGGCGCGGGTCGACGACCGGGTGAGCGTGGACTTCTGACGCACCCTCGCCGCCGGCCGGCGCGCACCGCCTGGCAGACTGCCGCGCATGGACCAGTACGGGGAGCACGGTACGGAACACGGGCCGGAACGCGGCAGGGCGGTCGAACTGGGCGTCACCCTCGGCCTGTTCGCCGCGTGGGCGCTGCACGACCTGGAGGAGCTGGCCACGGTGCCGCGCTGGACGCGCACCCAGGTGCCGGAGCTGCGGCGGCGTTTCCCGCAGGTGCCCGAGCGGCTCTGGCGGAGCCTGGAGGGGCTGCAGGGACGGGAGTTCGCCACGGCGGTGGGCGCGATGGCGGTGGTCTTCGCCGCCGCGGCCGCGGACGGCCACCGCACGGGTGGCCGCTCCGCCTTCTACCAGACCGTCCTCAACGGCTTCGGCCTGCACGGCCTGGTGCACATCGGGCAGGCGGCCGTCGTACGCGGGTACACACCGGGCTCGGTCACCTCGCCGCTGCTCGTCGTGCCGTTCACGTTGTGGGCGCGCGGCCGGCTGCGGCGCGCGGGCGTTCTGCGTCCCACCCGCGCCCGGGACGCGGCGCTGAGCCTGGCGCTCGCCGGGGTCGCCGCGGCGGGCGCGCACGCGGCGGCGCGCAAGGTCCTGGCGCTACGGGCGCGCGCCTGAGGGCACGCGCCCGTGGCGGGCTCAGGACTCAGGGCTCAGGACTCCGACCGCTTCACGTTCTCCAGGAGCATGTCCAGCCACTCCGTGACCGTGTCCCGGTGCTTGTCGGTGGGGAGTTGGGCCGCGCGCCAGGCGATGCCGCGCACTCCGTGGTGCTGGAGCAGCCGCTCCAGGGCGTCGGGTCCCTCGCCGCTGCCGGTGCCCGAGTCGGCCTCGGTGGGCTCCGCGGCGTCCGCCGGCTCCTGTTCGGACCTGGCGGAGTGGCGCTGCCGCAGCTCCTCCTCCACGTGGTGGAGCGCGGCGGCGAGGGCGTCCGTGTCCTCGGCGGTCAGGAAGCCCGCGTGCACCTTGAAGAAGCGCTGGATGGCGGCGCAGTGCTCCATCGTGGGGCGGCGGTCGCCGTTGATGAGGGCACCGGCCTGCTGGCGTGACATGCCCGCGCCGTCGGCGATCTCCTGCTGGGTGTAGCGGCGGCCGTCCGGCTTGAGCCGGGTCTCACGCAGCAGCGCGAAGCGCCACAGGAAACGGGCCTGGAGGTCGAAGTCCCCGGCGGCCCGCCCGGCGAGGAGTTCCGCGACCACCCCGGCCGGCACCCCGGACTCGGCGGAGAGGCGCGGCACGTCGAACACCTCGGCACGCCTCGCGCCGACCCGGTCGGCGAGTTCGGCGACACGGGCGACGACCGCGGAGAGCGGACCGGCGGCTGCCGGTCCGGAAACCGAGATGTCATCTGTCACCGGGGGATCTCCTACGTCGAGTTCGCTTCGGGGCGTCGAAATCGGTCAACTGTCGGCAGGCGCGTTCCACACCCGGTGGCCGTCCCCCGACAGCGGCTCTGACCTGGACAGACGTCCCCGCGAGCATGCGTGGACCAGCTGCCCGGACCCCGGGCACCCCTGGTTCTGGACAACAACCGGGGCTGCCCGGAGGTTAGTCGTTCCAGGCAATCACGGCCAGACCCCGCCACAGCTGTGGCGCGAACCGTTCGGTCAACGGCGGGAAATGCCACGATCATTGACATGCGGTGATCCGGCCCAGGAGTATCGCCTTCAACAACGTACGAAATGCACGGTCGCGCCCCGTGAGGCTCCGGCGGGCGGTCCGGGCCCGCGACAGCGGCGGGCACGCGAGGGTCCACCCCACGGACACGCGTACGGAACGGTCTCACTCCATGGGAGGGACAGCGTCTCGATGACGAATGATCTCGATGACGAATGACCCGGCGGCCGGGCTTCCCGGCACTCGCAAGCCCTGGACCCGCGACGCCACCGGCCCCCGGTCGGCGTCCGCGGAGCGGGAGTTGGAGCTGCGCGCCTATCTGCGCGACTACACCGCGGTGATCGCCGGGACGCCCCACCCCTCGCTGCTGCTCGACCACGCGTGGAACGTGCTGGCCGCCAACGCGGCGTACGAGGACCTCTTCCGGGATGTGCGGGAGTGCCCCGAGGCGATGCCGGGGCAGAACTTCCTGCGCTTCGCGCTGTTCCACCCGGACGCCTGCACCGTGCTGCGGGAGCACGAGACGAGCTGGTGCCTGCCGCTGCTCGCGCAGTTCTCCGCCGCGCTCGACGCGTACGAGCGGGATGCCACGTTGCGCGTCATCCGCGAGGACATCGCCCGCGACCCGCTGATGAACGCCGCGTACCAGCAGGGGCTTCCGCTCTGGATGGACCGGACGGGCCGGGCCGCACTCGACCACGACGGCGCGGTACGCCCGGTGCGGCACCCCGATCCGGCCTGGGGCAGCACCACCTGCCGGGTGCTGACGGAGACGCCGAGCACGCTGCGGGAGCGCGGGCTCACCCGGCTGACCCTGGTCCTGCACCCGCGGGCCGGCACAACGGCGGAGCGCGCCGAGGCCGCACCCGCGGACCGGCCGGTGGACCGGCTGGCCGACCGGCGGGAGCGCCCGGCCGCGCCGCCGCGTCTGCGGGTCGTGCCGACAGGGCCCGCCACCTGAGGGGTCTCCCCCGGCGACGGGCCCTGCGGAGCATCGGCCAACTGCCGTGTCAGCCGCCGATGTTCACGTCGATGCACGCGTAGAAGGCGTTGGACGTGTCGGCGATGTTCCAGACCGCGAGCACCTTCTGCTTGCCGCTGGCACCGGAGAGGTCGACGTTGTGGGTGACGGTCTCGCCCGGCTGGGCGCCGCCGTCGTCGAACTCCGCGACCTTGTTGCCGCCGACGTAGTACTGCCAGGTGCTGGTCGCGTGCCGGGCCGTCAGCTTCCACGTGAACGGCTGCGAACTGCCGACCGGGGTGACCGCCCAGCCCTTGCTGTCGTCGTCCAGCTCGGCGAAGGCCGCGTTGCCGCCGCTGCAGCTCGTCAGACCCTTCGGGCCCTCCACGCTCTGCGGCTCGTGCTGGATCGCGCCGCACTCGACGGTGCCCGCGGCGCACTGCGCCTGCCTGCTGGGCGGCGAGTTCACATAGCCGTGCGCACTGGCCGAGCCGGTCGACAGGGTCAGGGCGACCAGCGGGGCGACACCGACACCCAGGGCGACGGCGAGCTTCCGGTTCTTCTGCATGGCTGACTCCATTCACTGCGGTGGCCCGCCGGTACGTGTGGGGGTACGGCGGCTCCGCTCGGTGGGGGGAGGTTGCTTGGGGGG
>NZ_JAAAHS010000163.1 GCF_009908195.1 Streptomyces boluensis
GGAGTGCGGGGCGGGGCTCACAGGACCTTCGCCAGGAAGGCCCGAGTACGGTCCTGGCGCGGATGGTCGAGCACCTGCTCGGGCGGGCCCTGCTCGACGATCAGCCCGTCGTCCATGAACACCACCGTGTCGGCGATCTCGCGGGCGAACCCGATTTCGTGCGTGACCACGATCATCGTCGTGCCGGCCCGCGCCACGTCCTTGATCACGTCCAGGACCTCGCCGACCAGCTCCGGGTCGAGCGCCGAGGTCGGCTCGTCGAACAGCAGCACCCGCGGGTCGAGGGCGAGCGCCCGCGCGATCGCCACCCGCTGCTGCTGCCCGCCGGACAGTTGCCGTGGGTACGCCCGCTCCTTGTCGGCCAGACCCACCCGTGCCAGCAACTCCCTTGCCCGTACGGTCGCTTGGCTCCGGGAGCGCCCGAGCGCCGACACGGGCGCCTCGGTGATGTTCTCCAGGACCGTCAGGTGCGGGAACAGGTTGAAGTTCTGGAAGACGAAGCCGATACGGGTGCGGCGGCGCAGGATCTCCCGCTCCTTCAGCTCGTACAGCTTGTCGCCGCGCCGCCGGTAGCCCACCAGCTCCCCGTCGATGCTCACCGAGCCGCGGTCCAGCTTCTCCAGGTGGTTGATGCCCCGCAGCAGCGTCGACTTGCCCGAGCCGGACGGCCCGATCACCACGGTGACCTCGCTCGCCCGCACCTGGAGGTCGACGCCGCGCAGCACCTCGTGCGCCCCGAAACTCTTGTGGACGCCGCGGATGTCGACCATCACGGCACTGCTGCTCATCGCTTCTCCTTGAGGGTGTGCAGAAAGGTGCGGGCGCGCTGCACCGGGGTGGGCGGGGGAGTGCGGTCGGCGCCGCGCGCGAAGTGCCGCTCCACGTAGTACTGGGCGACGGACAGGACGGTGCTGAGCACCACGTACCAGGCCGTGGCGACCATCAGGAGCGGTACGACCCGGCCGTTGCGGCCGTAGATCACCTGCACCTGGTAGAAGAGTTCGCCGATGGCCATGACCGACACGATCGACGTGCCCTTGAACAGCGACACGATCTCGTTGGCGGCGTTCGGCAGCACCGAGCGCATTGCCTGCGGCAGCACGATCCGGCGCAACTGCCGCAGCCTCGGCACCCCGAGCGCGGCCGCCGCCTCCAACTGCCCCGGGTCGACGGACAGGAACCCGCCGCGCACGATCTCCGCCGCGTACGCCGCCTGGTGCAGGGCGAGACCGATCACCGCGGCGGACATCGCGCCCACCAGGTTCATCGTGCCGAAGCTCCACAGCACCGGACCGAACGGCACCCCGACGCCCAACTCGTCGTAGAGATAAGCCAGGTTGAACCAGAACAGCAACTGCACGATCAGCGGAATGGACCGGAACGCCCACACGTACGCCCAGGCGACGGCAGCCAGCAGCGGGCTGCGGGAGAGCCGCATCAGGGCGATGACCAGACCGAGCGCGAAGCCCAACACCGTGCCGTACACGGTGAGTTGGAGGGTCACCCAGACCGCGTGCAGCACACTGTCCGCGGTCAGATGCGCGAAGAAGACATCCCACTCCCAGGCCGGGTTGGTGAGCAGCCCGTGCGTGAACTGGGCGAGCAGCACCAGGACGGCCACGCCGGCGAACCAGCGCCAGTAGTGCCGGGCGGGCACCACCTTCAACTCCTCGTGAACCAGGGCCGGTTCGGCGGTCAGCTCCGGGGCGGAGGCCGCGGCGCTCACGGCTTCTCCGCCTTGACCTCGGGCGGGTTGATCCGCGACTCGGTGAGGGCCGACTTCTCCGTGCCCCACTTCTTCAGGATCCTGTCGTACGTGCCGTCGTCGATCAGCTTGTTCACGGCCGCCCGGAACGCCTTCGCGAGCGGCGAGCCCTTCTTCAGGGCGAAGCCCACGTCGAGCCGCTGGAACTCGCCGAGGAACTTCACGCCCGCCGCGGGCTGCGCGGCCTGGTAGCGCAGGCCGTTGATGGTCGACATGATCACGTCGATCCGGCGCTGCTGGAGGCTGGTCAGGGCCGCCGCGTTCTCCGAGTACACCTTCACCTCGTACGGCTTCTTCCCGGCCTCGGCGCACACCCCCTTCCGCTCCTCCAGGGTGGTCTCGAACGTGGTGCCCGCGCCGACGCCGACGGCCTTGCCGCACAGCTGCACCAGGCTCGTCACCTTCTTCAGGTCCCGCTCGTCCTTGCGGACGGAGAAGCCCTGCCCGTCGTTGATGTACGTGACGAAGTCGATGGTGCGAAGGCGTTCCTCGGTGACCCCGAAGTTGCCAGTGCCCACATCGAACTTGCCGCTCTCCAGGGCCGGAAGGATCGCCTCGAAGCTCGCCTCCTGGCGCTCCAGCTTCACGCCGAGCACCCGGCCCACCGCGTCCGCGATGTCGATGTCCTGACCGGCCGGCTCGTCGCTGTCGGCGCTGGGGTGGAAGGCGCTCGGCGGGGCGCCGACCGAGCTGGCGAGGCGCAGCGTGCCGCGCTCGCGCACCTCGGCGGGGAGCAGCTTCGCCAGCGCCGGGTCCTCGCGGACCTTGCCGACCACATCCGCCGACGGCGCCGCCGAGGCCGCGCCCGCGGGCTGCCCGGCGGCGGGGTCGCCGCTGCCGCAGCCGGTCAGGGCGAGCAGCGGCAGGGCTATGGACGTGACGGCGGCGGCCGTTCTTCTGCGCATGGTGTTCAGGCCTCGGTCTCGAAGTGCGCTGGGGGATACGTGAGTTGGGGTGGGGTGTGGTTCAAGTGCGGGGTGGCTGTGCGCTGTTCAGGGGCGAGGTGCTTCTCGAACGGCAGTGGCCCGATGGACTCGGGGTCGGCGGCCGTGTCGAACAGCGGGGTGTAGCCCGTGGCCAGGTACAGGCCGCGGGCCTCCGGCTGGCGCGGCCCGGTGGTGAGGTACACCCGCCGGTAGCCGCGCCGCTCCGCCTCCCGCTCCAGCTCGGCCAGCACCCGCCGGGCCAGGCCCCGCCTGCGGTGCGCCGAGTGCGTCCAGATCCTCTTCAGCTCGGCCGTACGGGGCGACGGCGTCTCGTGGCGCCGGAACGCCCCGCCCGCCACCGGCTCGCCCGCGTCGAGCAGCAGAAGCAGCACACCGCCCGGCGCGGCGAACTCGGCCGCCGGATAGCGCAGCAGCTCGGCGTGCGCGTCGCCGCCGTAGCGCCGCGAGTACTCGTCGCCGAGCTCCCGCATCAGCGGGCGCGCCAGCGGGTCGTCGGCGGCGACCCGCACCACCGTCAGCGGCGCGGCGGCGGACGTCATCCGGAGACCGCCGCGGCGAGCCCCGGGTCGAGGGCGTGCGGGCCGCGCGCCGCCCGCTCCGCGTCCCGCTTGGCGACCTCCTCGCGCACCAGCGGAATGACATGCCGGCCGAAGTCGATCGCGTCGCCCAGCAGGTCGTAGCCGCGTGCCGAGAGGATGTCCACGCCCAGGTCGTAGTAGTCGAGGAGCGCCCGCGCCACCGTCTCCGGGGTGCCGACCAGGGCGTTGGAGTTGCCCGCGCCACCGGTGGCGGCGGCGGTCGGCGTCCACAGGGCGCGGTCGTACCGTTCGCCCTGCTCGGCGATCGCGATCAGCCGCTGCGAGCCGGCGTTCTGCGGGTTGTCGCCCCGGTGGTGCCGTACGAGGCCCTGCTCGCGGCGCTCCTTGATGGCGCCCACCGTGCGGTGCGCCTTCTCCCAGGCCAGCTCCTCGGTGGGCGCGATGATCGGCCGGAACGCCACCTGGATACGCGGCACGTCCGTACGGCCCGCCGCCTTCGCCGCCGCCTTGACCGCCTCGATCTGCTGCGCGGTCTCCGCGAGCGGCTCGCCCCACAGGCAGAACACGTCCGCCTCGGCGCCGCCCGCCGCGTATGCCGCCGCCGACGAACCCCCGAACGACACGCCGGGGCGCGGGAGTTGGGCCGGGAACACATCGCTGACGAAGTCATGGAAGCGGTAGTGCTCGCCCTCGTGGTCGAAGGCCTCGTGGCGCGTCCACACCTGCTTGACGATGTCGATGTACTCGCGGGTGCGGGCGTACCGCTCGTCCTTGGTGAGCGTGTCGCCCTCGCGGCCCTGCTCGTGGTCGCTGCCGCCGGTGATGAAGTGCACGGTGAGGCGGCCGTCGCTGATCTGGTCGAGGGTCGCGAAACTCCGCGCCGCGTACGTCGGGTACGACACGTTGGGCCGGTGCGCGAGCAGGATCTGCAGCTTCTCCACCTTGGCGGCCAGATACGCGGCGGCCGGTGATGGGATCGGCGAGCCCGAGCTGTACGCGAACAGGACCCGGTCCCAGCCGTGGTCCTCGTGGGCGCGGGCGAGCCGCAGTGTGTACTCCTTGTCGAAGGCGGCGCCGGAGCGCGCGCCGGTCTCGGAGCCGTCGTTGGTGGCGGCGATCCCGAGGAACTCCACAGGCATGAGCGTGCCTTTCATGGCATACGTGAACGGGGGGGCGTACCGAGGGGCGGTGACGCGGCGCGGCGAGTGCGCGGGAGGTACAGGTGAGAAAAGGGGGCGTGGTCCGTACGCGCGGGGCGCGCGGGCTCAAGGTCCGGGTCAGGCGTGACACGCGGCGGACCACACTCGACCGAAGTCGATGTGGTCGCGGGTGACCAGCGGCAGCTCTGCGGACATGCCCTCAGTGGAGCACCGCGTTTTCCGGCCCGTCAACAGGCGAACGGGCGCCCACCGGCTGCTGCCACACGCTGTTCACACTGCCGCAGCAGCACCGTCGTACGCTCGACCGAGGAGCCGGACACCAGGGTCAACACCCGTCCGCTCCGGTCGTGTTGAGGGGCACGGCAGGTGACGCGAACAACGGCGCGGAGTCCGCTTCGACCTGCCCGAATCCCGGAGCCCACTCATGGCCGTCCTGCACCCGACACCTCCGCCCGAGTCCGTGACCGAGTCCGTGACCGAGGCCGCCGAACACAGCCCCGCGCCCCGGACCGTCGCCCGCCGCCGCCCCGGCCGGCTGCTCGCCGCAGCCGTCGCGCTGCTCCTGTTCGTGATGGTCGCGAACTCGGTGATCCGCAACCCGCGCTTCCAATGGGATGTGGTCGGCGCCTACTTCACGACGCCCGCCGTCCTCGACGGGCTGTTCCTCACCCTGTGGCTGACCGCGGCCGTGATGGCGCTCGGCTTCCTCGTCGGCACCCTGCTCGCGGTCCTTCGACTCTCCGCCAACCCCGTGCTGCGCACGCTCAGTTGGGGCTACATCTGGATCTTCCGCTCCACCCCGCTGCTCGTCCAGTTGCTGTTCTGGTTCAACATCGGCGCGCTCTACCCGACACTCGGCCTCGGCATCCCCTTCGGCCCGGAATTCGTCACCGTCAAGACCGTCAACCTCTTCGGCGCCGCCGCCACCGCACTCATCGGACTCACCCTGCACGAGGCGGCGTACGCGGCCGAAGTGGTGCGCGGCGGCATCCTCTCCGTCGACGCAGGACAGACCGAGGCCGCCCAGTCACTTGGCCTGAGCCGGTGGCGGCTGCTTCGCCGCATCGTGGTGCCGCAGGCCATGCGCTCCATCGTCCCCACCGCGGGCAACATGCTGATCGGCACCCTCAAGGGCACCAGCATCGTGTCCATCCTCGCCGTCCAAGACCTCCTGTACTCCGTGCAGTTGGTCTACAACCGCACGTACCAGGTGATCCCGCTGCTCCTGGTCGCCACCCTCTGGTACATCGCCGTCACCACGGTGCTCACCGCCGTCCAGTTCTACGTCGAGCGGTACTACGCGCGCGGCGCCGAACGCACCCTCCCCGCCACCCCACTGCAACGTCTGCGCACCCAGGGCGCCACCCTGGCCGCCCGACTGCGCACCGCCACCGCACCCGACGCGCCACCCGCGCCGCGCGATACCCCCGCGCCGCGCGACACCCGCGAGGAGCGCGACACCCAGGGGGAGCGCCGATGACCGCCGACCCGTACCCCCGCCACGCCGTCCTCGTCATCGTCGGCGCCGGACCCCGCGCCATCGGCCTCCTCGACCGCATCGCCGCCAACGCCCCCGAACTCCTCGACCCCGCACGGAAGTTGCGCATCCATCTGGTCGACCCGCACCCGCCGGGCCCCGGACGGGTCTGGCGGCACGCGCAGTCGCCGCTGCTGCGCATGAACTCCATGGCCGAGGACGTCACCGTGTTCACCGACAACAGCTCCACCCTCGAAGGGCCGGTACGCCCCGGCCCGTCCCTCGCCGCCTGGGCCGCCGAGCCGGGCCGCTACCCGCCGCTGCGCCCGCCCGCCGACCCGGACGTACGCGAGGAGCTGCGCAGCCTGCGCTCCACCGACTTCCCCACCCGCCGCGTCCAGGGCGCCTACCTCCACTGGGCCTTCCACCGCGCCGTCGCCGACCTGCCCCCGCACATCACCGTACGGGTGCACCGCACCACCGCCACCCGGCTCACCGGCCCGGCCGACGGGCCGCAGCGCGTCCACCTCGCCGACCGTGCCGCACCCCTCGAAGCCGACCTGGTCATCCTCGCCCAGGGGCACCTGTCGGCGGCGCCCACCCCGGAACAGGCCGCCCTCGCCGCCTTCGCCGACCGGCATCAACTCACCTACCAGCCACCGGAGTTCAGCGCCGACGCCGACCTCAGCGGCATCGCCCCCGGCACGCACATACTGCTGCGCGGCTTCGGCCTGGCCTTCATCGACCTGACCGCCCTGCTCACCGAGGGCCGCGGCGGCCGCTACACCACAGGCCCGGACGGCACGCTCACCTACCACCCCTCGGGCCGCGAGCCGGTCCTGCACGTCGGCTCACGCCGCGGCGTGCCCTACCGCTCCAAGCCCGGCTACCAACTCCGCGCCGAACGCGCCCCGTTGCCCCGGTACTTCGGCCCCGAACAGATCGGCGCCGCCGCCGAGGCCTCCCGCCGCGCGGACCGCCTCCTCGACCTGCGCCGGGACATCTGGCCGCTGCTCGCCAAGGAGATCGGCTACGGCTACTACCACGAGCTGTTCCACGCCCACCCGGACCGCACCACCCTCGACTGGCCACGGTTCCTCGCCGCGTACGACACCCACGACTGGTACGCGCCCGAGACCGCCGCACTCGTCGCCGATGCCGTGCCCGACCCGGCCGACCGGCTCGACTTCGAGACCCTCGACCGGCCGCTCGCCGGACTCACCGACGACAGCCACGAGGCCTTCCAGGAACGCCTGCGCGCCCACATCGAGGCCGACGTCGCCCGCCGCTCGGACCCCGCCCACAGCGCGGACCTCGGCGCGTTCTACGCCCTGCTCTCGGTGTACGGGCAGCTGCCCGGCCTCGCCGCGACCGGGCGGCTCAGCCCCGACTCGGTGGCCCGCCAACTCGACGGCTGGTGGCACGGGTTCTTCAGCTACTTCGCCTCCGGGCCGCCCGCGTTCCGGCTGCGCGAACTGCTCGCGCTGTCCCGCGCGGGCGTCGTCCGCTTCGTCGGGGCGGGTCTGGAGGTGGAGGCGGACGAGGTGCACGGGGTGTTCCGGGCCCGCTCGGCGACGGTGCCCGGCCACACGGTCACGGCGACCGCCCTCGTCGAGGCGTATCTGCCGCACCCCACCGTGGAACGCACCGCCGACCCGTTGCTCGCGGCGCTCGACGGGGAGGGGCAGGTGCTTGAGGAGCGCCGCAGCGGTGATGGCGAGGACCTGCCGACCGGCCGCATCAGCACCGCCCCCGTAGACGGCCGCCTCCTGACGCGGGACGGTCCGCATCCGCGGCGCATCGCTCTCGGGGCGCCCACGACCAGTCGTGCGGTGGCGGCGTTCGCGCGTCCGCGCACGGATGCGCCGGCATTCCGGCAGAACGACGCGGCGGCTCGGGGGGTGCTGCGGGCGCTGGGTGGTTTGTCCCCGGGCCCGCCCCTTCCCGAAAGTCCTGCCGGACGGGCCTCCTCAAACGCCGGAGGGGCTAAGAAGTCATCTCATTTGGCTCGATTGGCTGTCGGTTGTGGTGGGGATCGTTGAGCGGCTGGTGCCGGATGAGTTGTGGCAACTGTTCCAGCGGGTGGTGCCGGAGGCGCCGTCGCGGCCTCAAGGTGGCGCCCGACGTCGCCACGGCGACCGCGAGGTGCTGGCCGCGATCGTGTTCGTGGCGACGTCAGGCTGCACGTGGCAGCAACTGCCCGCAGCGTCCTTCGGGCCGTCCGGGGCAACGGCACACCGCCGTGGGGTATCCGACACCGCATCGCCCGCAAGGGCATCGAGACCTCACAGCGTCTGGGACGCCACCGCTGGACCATCGAACGCACCATGGCCTGGCTCGCCGGCTGCCGCCGCCTCCACCGACGCTACGAACGCAAAGCCGAGCACTTCCTCGCCTTCACGAGCATCGCCTGCACCCTCATCTGCTACCGCAGACTCGCCAAATGAGATGACCTCTTAGGCCGTTGTCCCAACGGGTGCTGCGGTGGGCGACGTTGACCGTTTCCTGGGTGGGCATCGCCGCCGTGGGTGCGGGCGTCGTGGGATTCGGCGCGCGGGCCGCGGGGATCGTGCCGTCCCTCGGCGAACCGCCACCCGAGGCCGCGCCGGCGGTCGCGGCGCTGGCGGTGGGGGCCGCCTGGGGCGCTGCATGGACCATCGCCACGGTCGGCGTCATGCGGCGCACCACCAGGCTTCGGCACGCAGTCTCTGGCGAAAGATGAACCCTGTGACCGAGACGCATCAAGGGTCTTGGGGTGAGGGCGTACACCCGGTCAAGTCCCGTGCAGTGTGGGCGAGATGGGCCTGATCCGCCGCTCAGCTCCCTCGCTTGACCCGGCCTCGGATGGCGAGTGCCGCGAAACCGAGCAGGACTGGCTCCAGAAAGCGGGAGGCCATCTCGATGTAGCCGCCGGCCTTCGTCAGGTCTTCGCCGCTGGACCGGAAGACCACCGAGTTCAGGGTGACGTTGAGGGCCTCCTCGAAGCGCTCCTTGTTGAAGCGGTCGCCGGTCGGGTTCTTCGGATCGGGCTTGTCGATGATGGTCGTCCACTCGCCGTCGACCTTCTCCCGCACGATCTCCTGCCTCGGTGCCTCGTTGGGCAGGCCGAAGCCCATCATGAGCGTGATGGTCGTGAGCATGGCGGCGATGAGCCAGCCGATGGCGCGGGCGGCGCGCAGCCCGTAACCGGACAGCAGCCAGTACGCGGTGAGCAGGGCCCGCTCAGCTCCAGGGATGTCGTCGGCATGGCGGCGCATCTCCATTTCGCCGTAGTAGAAGTCGGCGGCGCCGGGCTCGTGCTTGGCGTCCTCAAATGCCTTCCTCAGTTGTCGGTACACCGGAGCCAGTGCGATCGGTTTGAGCACCTCCGAATTCACAGGAGCTGCGGCCCAGCCATCGGATGCGGTGCTGCGGCCGGCGCGCCAGTGATGTTCTTCGGCAAGCGTTCTGCGGGAGGTCCAGTGAATCGGCAGCCAGCCGTGCCATCGCAACCCCGAAGGCACGGGAAGCATGGGATAGGCACCCTCCAAACGCAATTGGTCCAGATGGATGGTGCCGGCAAATAGGCATTCCGTGAGGTCGATGTCGGTGAGTGTGAGGTGCGCGGCGTCCACTCCCCGTAGCGACAGCATTCGCACACTGTCGCTTCCCATCTCCGGTTCCTCCAGATCGTCACCGATGCCGTACAGGTAAAAGGGGCGGGAGTTGAACGCGACGCTCACCGGATATTCCAGAAATGCGTCACTCATGTCCACGGCGGCATACCGTAAGCGCAGTGCGGCAGTGGCGGACCAATGCACGCCTTGGCAAGTCAATGAGGGTGTTGCCGCTTCAATAATTACGGCGTGCTTGAACTCTGTCTTTAAAAGACTGAAATGCGACGTGCAGAGAAGTGGCCCCAAATGCGAGGTGCGGTCGAACACGGTGTCCGTAAAGCTGACCCATTGAGCCGACAAGGCCTCGAGGTTGGCGTTGCCGCCAATGTGGACGTCGTTGAAATTGACCCCGAAGGTGAAGTGGGTGTCGCAGAGTTCGAGAGCCCCGCCGATCTTTACGGATTGAAAATCTGCCCACTCGACAGGTGCGCCGTCGAATCGAAGGTCGCCACTGATCTCGGCCCGGTTGAATGTCGCATGCCTTACGGTCGACCCGTTGAACAGGGCATCCCCTTCGACCTGAATGTTGACGAAGGACGCGTCATCATGGAAAGTCGCGCCAGTGAATGTGGCATTACCGTCGATGTGTACGTCGATGAATCGGACATTGTCGGTGAACCGCGCACGGTCAAACCGTGCTTCGCCGAGGCGAGCCTGGTTGGTGTCAGGATCCTTGAGTTGGGCGAGAATTCCATCCAGCAGTTCCGCACTCAACAGTGTGCCGCGGTGATCGACGCTGAAGCCGGGCTCCAGACCGGACAGGTAGGCGGCACGGTCGCCGGCCGAGAGATGGGCCAGACAGTTGGTATACGGCTCCACCTTGCGTCCCGTGCACCCGACAAGATCGCTGCCGGGACCGGCTCCGTCTCCGCAGTGTGGCCAATCGGGTGGCGCTGACGTGGTCATGGGGTGATCACATCACGGCTCCGACGGTCCCGGCGGCGACCTCAACTCACCTGCTTGTCAGTGGACTTCCGAGGTCGTTTCGTCGGCTCGAAGCCGGTGCTCGTAGCCGGTGCTCGAAGCCGTTCGCGTCCCGGCGCCGGACGTAGAGGCGGTTGCCTTCCGGGCCGGTCCATTCCAGGCGTACGACTCCGGGTACGGCGGCGTCGGCCTTGCGGGTGGGATCGGACCAGTACCCATGGGCGGGGTTGCGGAAGAACGTGGCCCACAACCCGCCTTCGTGGTCCTCGAAGAAGTTGTTGTGGCCTGCGCCGATGCCTGCGGTCCAGCGCTTCGAGTACGGTCCCTCGAAGCGGTCCGAGACGGCGACGACCGCGTCGTACTGGTCGTATGCGCGGCCCTCGGCCGGAGGGTCGTAGGCGTGGCGCGGGGTGCCGTCGGGGTTGGTCGACGAGCGGTTCCACGCGGCGTGCACGAGGTAGTATTTGCCGCCGTGCCGGAACACGTGGGCGCCCTCGAGGTACGGCTCGGGGGAGTACCGCGTCTGCCGGAAGCGAGGCAGGTCCGTGGTCGGGACGATGTCCTCCATGTCGTCCCGGAACTTCGCGTAGAGGTCGTTGTGCAGTACGAGCCACGCCTCGTCGCCCTCGGCGTAGAGGCCGCCGTCGATGTGGAAGTAGGCGCCCGGTTCGATGAAGTCCGGCCCGCCGGGCGCCAGTTCACCGAACGGCTTGTCCAGGTTGCCGCCGACGAGCCGGTACGGGCCCGCGACGCCGTCGTCGCTCACCAGCATGAACGAGCCGACCTTCCGGGAGTGGTCGCCCATGCAGGCGACGATGTACCACTTGCCGCGGAAGTAGTGCAGCTCCGGCGCCCAGACGTCACCGCGCTTGCCGAACTCGTCGTCGTGCCAGTACTCCTGCCACGGCGCGACGACCGTACGGCCGGGCCGGTTCTCGTCGGCGAACTCGGGCGACCACACCTTGCCCTTCGCCGCGCCCGGCCGGACCGTGGTCGTGTTGGCCAGGGTCCACGGCCCCTGCACGGAGCGCGACAGCCACACGTAGATGCCGTCGTTCCACGGGGCGGGCCCGCCCTCCCCAGGGGCCCGGGTGGTTCCGGTGGCAACGTAGAGCGGGCGGCCGTCCACCTCGAAGCAGTTGACGTAGGTGTCCCGGATCCAGGCCCGACCCAACTCCTGGTCCTGAGGCCGCAGTTCGAGCGGAAGAAGCAGGGAGTTGTCCTCGCGCGGCCACAGTTCCCGGTCGGTGTCGGCGAGGCCGTAGGGTTCGAGCTCGGGCCGGTTCGGCGGATACGGGGCGGCCGCCGGGACGTCCCCCGGGACGTCTGCCGGGACGTCTGCCGGCGTACTCCCCGGAGCCGCCCGTACCGTGGCCGTCGTCAGAGCTGCGATACCGACGGAGCCGGCCGCACCGGCCAGCAGGGATCGGCGGCCGAGGCGCGGGCCGTTCTCGGAGTTGTTCATCGGTCAAGTCCCCCTGGATTGTTGCCCCGAAGCCGCCGCGTGGAACTGTCCGGTCTGCGGCACGCGGCGTGGCCTCTTCGCGGTCTCCGGACATTCTCAGGTCACCTGTCGACCACGAGACGAGCACGGTGGACGGTTCCGTCCGCACTGCACTGCGTGAGATCGCGAGGCGAAATTCGCGTACGCCTGTCGCCGCACCTTCGACGCCACCTCGTCACCGTCGCCGGGTCCGCACGCCGGGTCCGCACGCCGGGCGGAGCCGGCTCACGCGCGCGACAGGTGGACCCCGCCGGCACGACCCTCTCGCACCATGTCCCGGACGGCGGCGAGCGGTTCAAACCGGAGATCGACCGCGGCCAGTTGCGCGACCTGCTGCTCAACTCGCTCAAGCCCGGCACCGTACGCCGGAGCCACACCCCGCAGTCCGTCGGCGGCCCCGACGCAGGCCCTCGACAACTGCACTTCGCCGACAGCCTCACCCTTCAGGACACCGACGGCATCCGCGCCGTGCTCCTGGAGCGCTACCGCGACTGGTCACCGCGCCTGCGCCGGCTGATCGCCGACAACGACGGCCGCTACGTCGACCGCCCGATCTTCGCCCTGCCCGTCCCGCACACCTGGGAGCACAGACCCACCGTGACGCTGCTCGGTGACGCGACTCACCTCATGCCCCCACTCGGGGTCGGTGCCAACCTGGCCATGCTCGACGCCTGCGAACTCGCCCTCGCCCTCGCCCACTACGACAGCATCGACCCAACGCCCTTGCTGTAGCACGCCGTTGCTCGGTGTACAGCACCGTGCGAACATCAGGGTTCAACGGTCCGATTCTTTTCGTTTGCGCTGCGCGGCGGAAACGCGGGAGTGCGGGCCTTTGCCATGTCCACAGTTTGAGTAAGTCCGTCAGGATCTGCGAATGACAGGTGCCGCTTGATGTACACAACGGAGCTGACGGAGTCGGCGGAAGCTCGCATCGAGGATGTGAGCAACATCCTGGTCGCGCCCTCGGCGTTGCAGGACAACGACTTGGTCAGGGACTTCTTCGGGGCGACGATCACGCCGGACGAGCTGGCAGCTTGTGCGCCCGACCTCGCAGGGAGGACTGTCTACCTGTGTGGCGATGCATCCGGGATCAGTGGTCGCGAACTGCGCGCTGCTGCCCGGGTGTTGGTGGTCCGGGAGCTGTCGGACGGTCACCTGGAGGACCTCGACGAGTCCTGGACTGTCGTCGGCCTCGGCCGGGTTCCCGTCCGTGTGCACGGCTTCGGCGTACACTACCGCCGGTTCTTCGGAATCGACGCCGGTCATTTCGGACGGATCAGTACGGAGCACGAGTTCCAGTCCCTGACGGAGTCCACTAAGCCCGGAACGGCTCACCGCAGCGGTATTTATCTGACGCCCGTCGCGCGAGACGGTGACGACCTGCATTTCCGCCTGCTCCGGTGCTCCACGAATCTCTCGGGCCCGACCGAGAACTTCGGCCCGACGGATGCGCAAATCGTCGACGCTCTGAATCGCGAAGCCGCCAACATATTCCGGGACCAGGCACCGCTGAATCACGTTCTCGCGCAGATCTACCACAACACCCGTGCCACGGCTGAGCGAAAGCAGTCCAAGGCCAAGATCTCCTCCCACGCCGACAAGACCAAGGACATGCCCGTCAATGGCGTCATGGCCTTCTGTACGTTCTACGACCGGCTCGACCATCTGCAGCCCTTGGCCGAGGACGTTTTCGACTACGGCGTACGGGGTGTCAGCGCACTGACCGAACTCCGTTTCCGCCTCAAGGGGTCGGCCGCAGAGAACGAAGAGGCCGGCCTCCCTGCGCAGTTCAGCGTGACGCTTTATCCCGGCTCCGTCTTCTTCATGCCGCTGTCCACCAACCGCCTGTACACGCACGAAATCCGGCCCTCGAAGCTGGACGCCGAGCTGCTCCCGACCCGCCTGGGATACGTGGTGCGCTGTTCGGGCGCCGAAGCTGTGCACAAGAACGGCCACACGTACCTCAAGAAGGCCGGAGACCTGGTGGAGCTCGAACCGCCCACACAGGCCGGCATGGACGAGCTGCGCGGGATGTACGCCGAGGAGAACAGGGCCTCTTCGTTCATCGATTACGGCGACAGGTTCCGCTTCAGCATGAACACGGGAGATTACGTTGCCCCGCATGCCTGAGATTTCGGACGAGGTTATCTCGGTGGCTCTGCCGGACGAGAGGAATCTCTTTGCGGAGCTGTCCGCGTCGACTCGTTGGGAAGACGTGGGCAAGGGCCGGCGAGGCGCCGTGCTCACCAGGATCGACGAGGCCGGCGGTGTGCCTCTCGTGCGGACCACCACTCGGTACGGCAGCCCGGCGCAGCGATTCCGGGTGGTGCACGAGGAGTTGGCGCGACGGATTCAGGAGAGTGCGGGGCTTCCGGTCGGTTTCAACAACGCGCTCATCGAGACCTACACGAACGCGTACAAGAAGATGGGTGGGCATTCCGACCAAGCCCTCGATCTGGCCGACGAGTCGTTCATCGCCGTCTACTCCTGCTACCAATATCCCGAAGAGGCCCCGCCGAGGAAGCTGATCTTCGAATCCAAGGAACCCAAGGAATCCAACGGTGAGACGTTCGAGATTCCCCTCGCCCACAACTCCGTTGTTGCGTTCTCCGTCGAGACGAACCGGCGGCTCAGGCACAAAATCGTGCTCGACGCGTCCGTCCGGGCGGCGGAGAACCCATGGCTGGGCGTGACCTTTCGCACGTCCAAGACCGTGGTCCGGTTCCGCGACGGACAGGCGTGGCTCCCGCAGGGGACGCACCTCGTGTCGGCCGACGACGAGCAAAGGCGTGAGTTCTACGGGCTGCGGCGCCGTGAGAACCAGGAAACGGACTTCGTCTACCCCGAGCTGACGTACACCATCAGCGAGAGCGACCTGCTGCCGCCCGTCTGAGCCACCTTAGAGATCATCTCAATTGGAGATTCCGGTAGCCTGGCGCTGTGTTGCTGACTGAACGTCTGGTCCCTGACGGACTGTGGGAGTTGTTCCAGCGGGTGGTGCCGGAGATGCCGACTCGGCCGCAGGGTGGTGGCCGGCGCCGCCATGGTGACCGTGAGGTGTTGGCGGCG
This sequence comes from Streptomyces boluensis, assembly GCF_009908195.1. Taxonomy (GTDB): domain Bacteria; phylum Actinomycetota; class Actinomycetes; order Streptomycetales; family Streptomycetaceae; genus Streptomyces; species Streptomyces boluensis. The sequence continues at coordinate 15,042 of NZ_JAAAHS010000163.1, forward strand.
ATTGTCTTCGTGGCCACGACCGGGTGCACGTGGTCTCAGGTCCCGCCCGTGTTTGGGCCGTCCGGGGCCACGGCTCACCGCCGGTTCATGGAGTGGACCCGACAGCGGGTCTGGGCGAAACTGCATCGTCTGGCTCTGGACGAGCTGGGGGCTCGAGGCGAGCTGGACTGGTCACGATGCGCAATCGACTCGGTGAACATGCGAGCCCTCAAAAAGGGGACCTGACGGGTCCGAATCCTGTAGATCGGGGCAAGTACGGTTCGAAGATCCACTTGATCACCGAGCGGACCGGACTGCCGCTTTCTGTCGGCATCTCCGGCGCGAACCTTCATGACAGCCAGGCTCTCGAACCACTCGTGCGCGGCATCCCACCAATCAGGTCCCGGCGCGGTCCACGCCGTCGGCGCCCCGCCAAGCTTCACGCCGACAAGGCCTACGACAACCGTCACCTGCGGCAATGGCTCCGCCTACGCCACATAACACCGCGCATCGCCCGCAAGGGAGTTGAGACGTCACAGAAGCTGGGGCGCCACCGGGCAATCCACTTCCTGGCCTTCACCAGCATCGCCTGCACCCTCATCTGCTACCGCAGACTCACCAATTGAGATGATCTCTAAAAGTTAGCCCCTCCGGCGTTTGAGGTGGGGGCAC
>NZ_JAAAHS010000164.1 GCF_009908195.1 Streptomyces boluensis
CCCCTTGCCCCTTATGCGCGCCGGGCGGACCGGCGGAAGCCGCCGGGGGCCGACCCGTACTCCCGCTTGAAGGCGTGGGCGAAGGCGAACTCCGAGGTGTAGCCCACCTTCCTCGCCACCGTGGCCACCGTCGCGTCCCCTTCGCGCAGCAGCCGGCCCGCGAGGGTCATCCGCCACCAGGTCAGGTACGTCTGCGGCGGCTGGCCGACCAGCGTGGCGAACCGTCGGGCGAAGGCCGCGCGGGAAAGCCCGGCCTGGGCGGCCAGTTCCGCGACGGTCCACTGCCGTCCGGGGGCGCTGTGGATGGCGCGCAGCCCGGCGGCGACGGCGGGATCGCGCAGCGCCGCCGCCCAGCCGGTGGCGGCGTGGGTGGACTGTTCGTCGAACCAGGCGCGCAGGATGTGCAGCAGCAGCACGTCGAGCAGGGCGGGCAGCATGGCGTCGCCGCCAGGACGTGGCTGCTCCAGTTCACCGCCGAGCAGGTCGACGGCGGCGCGCAGTCCCGGGTGGCGTCCGACGCGGGCCGGAAGGTGGATGACCTCCGGCAGGTCGTCGAGCAGCGGGTGGGCACGGGACCGGTCCAGGAGGTACGCGCCGCAGAGCATGACCGTCGCGGTGTCGTCGCCGGGTGAGCTCCCGGCCGGTGAGGTGGCGGCGTCCACCAGCGGGGTCGAGGGGCTGTCGGCGAGGCCGTGGGCGGCTCCGTGCGGCAGGAAGACCACATCCCCCACGCCGAGGGCGACCGGTGCGCTGTCGCGTGCGCTGTCCGGTGGGCTGTCAGGTGCTCCGTCCGGTGCTCCCTCTGGTGGGAACAGCCAGCACGACCCTTGCAGGACGATGTGGAACCCGGCCCCCGCGACCGGTGGGTTCCGCAGGCCGAACGGCGCCGGGCGGTGCACCCGGCCGGAGTGCGGCTTGCCGGTGCGCATGGCGGTGACCGCGTCGGAGAGTACGTCCATCCCGTCAGCGTATCGCCGCGATCCTGACGAAGACGCTCGCGCATGGAACGTAGACGCTGACGCATGGGGAGTCTCATCCGTGCCGCCCTACGGTGAACTTGCGGCTGAGTCGGGCGAGTTGGTCAGCCGCCTCCCACGACATCACTCCGCAGCAGGCCGCGGTGCACTCCGCAGCACTCATCGCTCGAACCAGGAGATCCACGTGAAGATCGCCGTCTACGGCGCGAACGGCTACCAGGGAAAGCTCGTCCTCGCCGAACTGGCCCGCCGAGGCCTCGACTTGCGGCTCGTCGGCCGCAACGCCACCCGGCTGCGCGAGGCCGCGACGACTGCGAGAACGACTGCGGGAACGACTGCGGGCACGACTGCGGGAACGGGCGAAGCCGAGCAGTGGGTGGCCGACACCCGCGACCACGACGCCCTCGTGGCGGCCTTCCGTGGCTGCGACGCGGTCATCAACTGCGCCGGGCCGTTCACCAGTTGCGGCCCCGCCGTGGTCCGGGCGGCCATCGCCGCAGGCTGCCACTACGTCGACACCGCCGGTGAACAGCTCTACATCAAAGCGGTCTTCGACACCTTCACCGGCGACGCGGAACGCGCCGGGGTCACCGTCGTCCCCGCCGCCAACGACAGTTGCGTCCCCGGTGACCTGATCGCCCACCTGGTCGCCGAACGCGTCCAGCGGATCGAGGAGATCACCGTCAGCCACTTCATCACCGGCGGGGGCGGGTTCTCCCGTGGTTCGCTGCGCTCGGCCGTCGACACGATCGACGCGATCAAGGCCGGCGGCCTCAGCTACGACGACGGGGACTGGCGTACCGGAACTCCCGCCCGGCACACCACAGTTGCCCTTCCCGACGCCCCGCTCCCGACCGACGTGGTGAAGTGCCCCTTGTCGGAGGTGGTGACCATTCCGCGCCACATCGAGGTCCGGCACGTGGAGAGCCACGTCGACGCCGCGGTCGCCGCCCAGTTGGACACCCCGCTCACTCCAGGGATCATCGACGGCCTGCCCGAAGGGCCCACCGAGGAGGACCGCCGTACCCAGCGGTTCACCTACCTCATCGACGCCGCCGGTCGCGACGGCCGATCGGCCCGCGGGGTGGTGCGGGGCCGCGACACCTACGGCAGCACCGCCGCGATCGCCGTCGAAGCCGCCCGCCGCCTGGCCGTGGACGGCGCCAAACCGGGCGTGCTGGCCCCGGCACAGGCTTACGACCCGGCCGACTTCCTCACCTTCCTCGCCCCCCACGGCATCACCTGGACCATCACCGACTCCGACGCCCCGGCCACCCAGGGGTGACACCGGGTGCGCACGACCGTCAGCGGCCGTGCGCACCCCGTCGCACCAATTAGCGTGCGTCCATGACGAAGACGCCGACGCCGTCCGTGCTCGACACCCTTACGCTCAACCGGGCCACCCTCGCCCGGCAACTGCTCCTGGAGCGGGCGCCGATGTCCGCCGGGGACGCCGTCGCGCACCTGCTCGGCCTGCAGGCGCAGAACGTGAAGCCGCCCTACTACGCGCTCGCCGCCCGCCTCGCCGACTTCGACCCCGAAGAGTTGTCGACGCTCATGGCCGCGCGTGCCGTCGTCCGTATCGTCACCATGCGCTCCACCCTGCACACCCACACCGCCACCGACGCCCTCACCCTGCGGCCCCTCGTGCAGCCCGCGCGTGACCGCGAGCTGAACATGTTCCGCAACGGCCTCACCGGCGTCGACCTCGACCAACTCGCCGTACAGGCAAGGGAGTTGGTCGAGGAAAAGCCGCGTACGCTCAAGCAGTTGCGGGACGCGCTCGGCGTGACCTGGCCGGACGCCGACCCGCAGGCCCTCGGCATCGCCGCCCGCAACACCCTGGCCCTCGTCCAGGTCACCCCGCGCGGACTGTGGCGGCAGAGCGGGCAGGTCGCGCTCACCACCGTCGAGCACTGGCTGGACCGTCCCATGGGGCCCGCGCCCACACCCGACGAGGCCGTCCTGCGTTACCTCGCCGCCTTCGGGCCCGCCTCCGTCAAGGACATGCAGACCTGGGCGGGCGTCACCCGGCTGCGGCCCGTCTTCGAGCGGCTGCGGCCCCGGCTCGTGGAGTTCCGGGACGAGCACGGGGCCGAGTTGTTCGACCTGCCCGACGCCCCGAGGCCCGACGCGGACACCCCGGCGCCCGCGCGGCTGCTGCCCGAGTTCGACAACCTGCTCCTCTCGCACGCCGACCGCACCCGCGTCGTCCCGGCCGCGTACAAGGGCCGTACCTGGGTGGGCAATCGCAGCCATTCCGTCTTCCTCGCCGACGGACTCCTCGCGGGTGTGTGGCGGCTCGACGAACCCGAGCCCGACGGCGCGGAGCCGGTCATCACCGTCGAGCCCTTCGGCACGCTGACGAAGGCGCAGCGCGCGGAGGTCGAGACGGAGGCGGAGCGGCTGCTCGCCGGGCCGATGGGCGGGGCGCCCGGGGCCTCCTCGTACGACATCCGATTCGGGACGGTCATCGGGGTCTGAACGGGCCACGCAGGCGGCCCCCTACCACTTCCCGCAGCCGGTTAACATGCGACAACTCCCTTGAGGAGACAGCGGATCGCGGTACGGAACGGCAGCGGGGGAGGCCGGCGGTGGACACGGTGGTGTCGCGGCAGTCGAAGAAGAAGGCGGAGCAGGCCTGGCTCCAGGGGATGCAGTGCTTGCGGGCCGGCAACCGGTCCGCGGCCGGGGACTGGTTCGAGGAAGCGGTACGGCACGACCCGACCGCCGCCGACGCCTGGCTCGGCGTGCACGCCACGGAACGCCGCCGCGGCGAGGCCGTCACCGCCATGAACTGGCACGCGGCCACCTTCGGCGAACTCCGCTCGCGGCACGGCATGCCCCTCAAGTCCCGCTTCGACCTGGGGCATTACGTCACGTTCCGGCTCGAGACACCGCGCGATCTGTGGCTGGCCCGGATGGCCGACCTGCTCTCGCACACCAAGCTCGACGAGGTCGGGGGGCCGCTGTCGACGGCGGTGCTCGACTGCGACGAGACCCGGTTCGTCTGCACCCGGTACGCCTTCCTCAAGAACGACTGGAACCAGGTCCTCACCTTCGCCCGGGGCATCCAGGACGGCTTCATGACCGACGAGTCCCAGCTGTACGTCGCCAGGGCGCTGATCGAGCAGCAGGTGTTCCACGCCGCCCTCGACACCCTCGCCCCGCTGCCCACCACGATGGACCCCGGCGCCCGCTTCGAGGGCGAGGTGGCGTACCTGCGCGGCCAGGCCACGGCAGGCCTCGGCCGGGAGGACGAGGCGCTGCGTCACTACCAGCACTCCTATCGGCTGTTCCCGGACCTCGGCGACGTGGCGCAGCGGGCCCGCGCCAAGCCGGCTCCTACCCCTGCACCGCCGACGCCTCCGGTACCTGTGGCGCCGCCGCCCGCGCCCCCGACGGCTCCGCCCGCGCCCGGTGCGCCCGCGACCGACGCTCCCGGCACCTCCGTACCGCCGCAGCAGGCCGGTACCGCCGAGGCGACCGGGGCCGAGCCGACCGGTGCCGAGGCGCGCGAGGAGATCCTCACCCGGGCCCTCGCCGCCCTGGACGACATGACCGGACTCGCCCCGGTGAAGCGCCAGATCCGTACGCTCGTCGCGCAGTTGCGGATGGCCGCGCTCCGCGCCGAGCAGGGGCTGCCCGCCGTGACCCGCCCGCACCACTTCGTGTTCGCGGGCCCGCCCGGCACCGGCAAGACCACCGTGGCCCGGATCGTCGGCGAGGTCTTCAACGGGCTCGGCCTCCTCGAACAGGGCCACCTCATCGAGGCCCACCGCGTCGACCTGGTCGGCCAGCACCTCGGCGAGACCGCGATCAAGACGTCCGGGGTGATCGACCGGGCGCTCGACGGCGTGCTGTTCATCGACGAGGCGTACGCCCTGTCCAACACCGGCTACTCGGGCGGCGACGCCTTCGGCAAGGAAGCGCTGCAGGTGCTCCTCAAGCGGGCCGAGGACGACCGGGACCGGCTCGTGGTGATCCTCGTCGGCTACCAGGACGAGATCGCCGAACTCCTCTCCAGCAATCCAGGGCTCGCCTCGCGCTTCACGACCCGCGTGGAGTTCCCCGCGTACTCGGCGGACGAACTCCTGGAGATCGCCGGGTCGTTCCTCGCCGCCAACGGTGACGTGCTCGCGGACGAGGCGCGCACCGCCCTGGAGACCCGGCTCGGGCAGATCGTCGACGAGGAGCGCATCAACACCCTCGGCAACGGCCGCTTCGTGCGCGAGCTGTGCCTCAAGGCCGCCGCCCTGCGCGACCTGCGCCTCGCCGACGCGGCGGGCGAACGCACGCTGAGCCGCGAGGAGATCACCACCCTGCTGTTCGACGACATCAACGCGGCCTACGTCGAGGTGACGAACGGCTGATGAAAGGGACCCCTGTGAAGCTCGTGCTCTGGCTGGTTCTCCTGGCCGCTCTGCTCACCAACCTCACCTCGCCGTTCTACCTGGAGGGCTCGTCCCAGGCACTGCTGAGCGTCGGCACCGGAGCGGTCGTCGTGGCCGCGGCGGGCGGGCTCTGGCACCTCCGCAGCCGGCACCTCCGCAGCCGCGCCGCCGAGCCCGAAGACCAGAGCGGCGCCTGAGCCGAACGGACACGCCCCTCGGCCAGTGGCATCCTTGGCCGGTGTTCTCAACCGACCATGCGGGCGCCGTGTTCTTCGATGTCGATGGCACCCTCGTCCCAGGTACGAGTTCGTCGGTCTTTCTGGCCGGCTTCCTCGGCCATCGGGACGAGTTGGCCAAGGCGGAGGACGCCTACGCCTCCGGCGCCGTGGACAACCGGCAGGTCTCCGAGCTGGATGCCGCGGGCTGGGCGGGGGTTGCTCAGGACCAGGTCTCCGGCTGGCTCGACGGGCTTCCCTTGGTCCCGGGCATCACGGAGACCGTGGCCTGGTGTCGGCAGAACGGTTTGGTTCCTGTACTGGCAACCCTCGCCTGGTCGCCGGTCGGCAGCTACCTGACTGATCGCTTCGGCTTCCACGCGTTCAGCGGACCTCGGCTTGAGACCATCGACGGCCGGTTCACAGGCCGGGTCGCCTGCCACTTCGACGAGTACGGCAAACGAGATTTCGCTCTTGCGCAGGCCCGCGAACTGGGGCTGGCTCCCCACTCGTGCGGGGCAGTCGGAGACAGCCGCTCCGACCTGCCACTGTTCGCGTCCGTCAGGTTGAGCGTGGCGTTCAACGCATCGGCAGGAGCGCGAGAGGCGGCGACCGTCGCGGTCGACGACAACGACCTGCGGGGCGTGCTTCCCGTCTTGAGCCGCCTGGTTACAGCCACGCGTTGACGACCGCGTGCCGCTCAGCCGCCCCCTACGGCAGGATCCCGGCCCGCCGCGCCGCCACCACGGCCTCCAAGCGGGTGTGCGCCCCCAACTTCCGCATGGCGGACCGGAGATAGCCCTTCACCGTCTCCGGGCGGAGGCCGAGCCGGTCCGCAGCCGCCGTGTTCGTCGCGCCCGACGCCACACACGCCAGTACGTCGACCTCGCGCGGCGCCAGCCGTACCGCGCGCTCGGGGAACGGGGTGCTCGCACCTGCCAGGCGGCCCACCACGGCGAGGAGTTCGGCGCGCAGCTCCGGGTCGACGACGCGCGGGGCCAGGGCGCGCAGTGAGGCGTGTGCCTCGCGGACCTGCTCCCAGGCGCCGTGGCCCGCCTCCGGCGCGTGCGCCGCGGAGATCAGGGCCCGCGCCTCGTCCCGTACGACAAGTGCCTGCTCCACGTCACGGGCCGCCGCCACCGCCGCGTCGAGGGTGCGCTCGCCCAGCGGGTGCGCGGTGCGCAGCGCGCCGTACAGGATGCCGCGCACCCGGCGCCGCACCACCACGGGCACGGCGAGTACGGAGCGCAGGCCCTCGGCGGCGACGGCCACGTCGTACTCGTGGCTGATGTGCCGGGACGTGCTGTAGTCCGTGACGGCGCAGGCGCGGGCCAGGGCGTGCGCCTTGCCGCCGAGGCCGCTGCCGGGGGCGACCGCGAGGCCCTGCAGGGCGGTCGTGGACGCCCCGCTCAGCTCGCCGATCCGCAGCCCGCGGCTCTCCTCGATCAGGCCGCCGAACGCGACCGGAAGGCCCGTCGCGCGGCGCATCCGCACCAGCGCCGCCCGTAACTCCACCGCAGCCCCGGAGTCAGCCGTCACCGCGCACCTCACTCTCCGATGTGGGTCTGCCGTCCCGTCACCCCCGTCCGGGGGTGGCAGGATCCGGTCACCGCCAACACGATGTTAATGAGCGGTCCGGTGCGGGGGAGGACACATGGCGGCAATGCGCCCGGACCACCGGACGACAGGAGACAAGTATGCGGACACCGATGACCGTCGCGGACTTCCTCGACCGGGCCGAGCTGGGGTTCGCCTCCAGCACCGGCGTCGTCGACGAACCCCGGCAACCGGCGCTAGCCGTGCCGGAGTTGACGTACGGCGGGCTCGGTGAGCGGGTACGGGCCTGGCAGGCCGGGCTCGACGCGCTCGGTGTCGCCGAGGGCGAGCGGGTGGCGGTGGTCAGCCACAATTCCACGCGCCTGTTGGAGCTGCTTTTCGCCGTGCCGATGAGCGGCCGGATCTGTGTCCCGGTGAACTTCCGCCTCAAGCCCGAGGAGATCGCGTACGTGGTGCGGCAGAGCGGCGCCTCGGTGCTGCTCGTCGACCCGGAACTCGACGCGGAGCTGTCCGGTGTGAAGGCACGGCACCGCTTTGTGCTCGGCGAGCAGACCGACACGGAGCTGATGCGGTTCGGCGTGGAGCCGCGCCCCTGGTCGAACCCCGACGAGGACGCCACCGCCACCATCAACTACACGTCCGGAACCACCGCGCGCCCCAAGGGAGTTCAGCTCACCCACCGCAACATCTGGGTCAACGGCCTCACCTTCGGCCTGCACACCCGCTCCTGGGAACGCGACGTCTACATGCACACGCTGCCGATGTTCCACTGCAACGGCTGGGGCATGCCGTACGTGATGGCCGGGCTCGGCGTGAAGCAGGTGGTGCTCCGCAAGGTGGACGGCGCGGAGATCCTGCGCCGGGTCGAGGAGCACGGCGTCACCCTGATGTGCGGGGCGCCCGCCGTGTGGAACATGGTGCTCGACGCCGCCGCGAACTGGCAGGGCGAGATCCCCGGCCGCGACCGGGTGCGCATCGTGTGCGCAGGGGCGCCGCCGCCCACCAAGATGATCCAGCGCGTGGGCGACGAGCTGGGCTGGGAGTTCACCCAGATCTACGGCCTCACCGAGACGTCCCCGGTCCTCACCTTCAACCGGACCCGCCCCGGCGACACGGAGCTGCCCGCCGAGGAGCGCGCCCGCAAGCTGTCGCGGGCCGGACTGCCCGCGCTCGGCGTCAAGTTGAAGGTGTCCGACGGGGGTGAGGTGCTCGCCCGCTCCAATGTCGTACTTGACGGGTACTGGGAGAAGCCGGAGGAGACCGAGGCGGCCCTTGAGGGCGGCTGGTTCCACACCGGCGACGGCGGCACCCTCGACGAGGCGGACGGCCACCTCACCATCTCCGACCGCAAGAAGGACGTGATCATCACCGGCGGCGAGAACGTCTCGTCCATCGAGGTGGAGGACGCGATCTTCAGTCACCCGGCGGTGGCGGAGGTCGCGGTGATCGGCGTTCCGCACGAGAAGTGGGGCGAGACCATCAAGGCCCTCGTGGTGCTCGTCGAGGGCGCGACGGCGGACGAGGCGGAGATCATCGCCCACTGCAAGGCCCGCATGGCGCGTTACAAGGCCCCGACGAGTGTGGAGTTCCGCCCGGCGATTCCGCGCACGGCTACGGGGAAGATTCAGAAGTTCTTGTTGCGGGAGCAGTATTGGGAGGGTCGGGGGCGCGGCGTGAACTAGGCACCGCCACGGGGGCTCCGCCCCCGGACCCCTTCCCCCAGCTACCGCTGGGGGTGCCCCCACCTCAATCGCCGGAGGGGCTGAATTTCGCTGAGGCATCAGCCAAATCCAGCCCGTCCTGGGGGCACCTCCCAGCGGTAGCTGGGGGAGATTGAGGACGAGCCCGGAGGGCGATCGACGGTGCCCGAGCCGAGGCGCAGCCTGAATTTTCGGCCCCCACAAGCTCCGCGAACCTCTTCGCAGAAACCTCAACCGACCCCGCCGCAGCACCCCCCTCGTCCCCGACGCTCACCATGAGCCCGACGAGCTGGCTCTCGAAAAGACGGTCGCCCGTGCACGGTTCCACCAGGTAGCGGCCGAGTTCGAGCGACGCGATCCCGTGGACCGTCGTCCACATCTGGTGCGCGACGAGCTCCGCATCCCCCGCCGGGAAGCGCCCCGCGGCGATGCAGCGCTGCGCGCAGTGCACGACGTTGGCGAGGGTGTACCGCCCGTACTGCCGGTCCTCGTCGGTCAGTTGGAACCCTGACAGCGACGAGCCGCCGAACATCACCTCGTAGAGATGCGCGTTGGTCATCGCGTTGTGCCGGTAGAGGCGGCCGAGCACCGCCATGTCCGCGACCGGGTCGTCGGTCGTGTCGAGGCTCGTCAAGTACGTCTCGAGACGGGCGAATCCCTCCCGCGCGATCTCGCGCACCAGGTCGTTCATGCTGCCGAAATGGGTGTAGACGGCCATCGTCGAGCAGCCGGTCTCGGTGGCGACGCGGCGCGTGGACAGCGCGCGCGGGCCTTCCTCGGAGAGAAGTCGGGCGGCGGTCTCGATCAGTGCCGCGCGGGTCGTGGGGTCAGGGCGTCTCGGGCTCACCTTGACAGTGTTCCATAACGTCGTTATTTTCGTAGCACAACAGCGTTATGGAACGCCTCGGCCGACCCCGGCCGACCTCGGCCCACCCTGGTCACTCACGAAGGAGCCCGTCATGAACAAGCCCTCCACCGAGTCCCTCGACGGAGTCCGCCGCCCGCAGTTCCGGCTCGACTCCGGCTGGGACGTGTTCGAGGAGTGGTCGCAGAGCGCCGGCCAGATCGAAAAGAACGCGGTCCACAAAGCCCTTTTCGCAATCGCGGACCGCACCGCCTTCACGGATTACGAGATTCTCGACGTGACCGCCCCTACCCGGGATGTCTTTGTCCTGGTACGCAAGGATCTGGTGCTCAAGGTCCATCTGCGGGACCTGGACACCTTCGCGATTGCCTATGTCGGCCCCGCGGCCGCCGCGCCGGGACTTGAGCTCGCCGAGTAACACCCCCGTTCCCACCAGGTGTTTTATGGGCGAGGAAGCCCTCTGTGGCTCAACTCCCGCCCCTCCTGGGTGGCTTGACACCGTACGGGCCCTATGGAAATCTCGGCGAAGTCGCCGAGTCTGGTTCCTGTTCAGGAATTCATAGGGGGATTTACGATGGCACCGCTCGAAGTTTCCGGAATAGATGTTTCCTCGCGAGTTCGTGCACGTGATATTCAAATGGCCGGTGTTGCGGACGTACGCCGCCGTGTCCTCATGATTTCCGGCGCCATCGACACCGTCGACCACGATGTGTCCGTCTGCGTCAATCTTCCCGAGCCCGGCCGCTGGCAGGTCATCAAGTCCGAGACCAACCTGACGGACAAGACGTGGGTGGCCATGCAGGCCTCCACCGACGAGGACTCCGTCTTCGTCGACGAGGGCGACACCCTCGTCATGTCGCGGCAGTTCGCGAAGTCCTTCCTCTCGCCCGACCAGCGCCGCCTGACCTTCTACGACGGTGAAGTGCGGCCCGGCGAGGCCGTGGTGAAGATGTACACGCTCGAGACCACCGGCAACCGGCCGACCTACGCGTACTCGCGCTACAGCCCCATCACCACCGACACCGCGGAGCAGTCGCAGGCCACCCTGGAGCGGCTGATCTCCGACGGCATGCCGCAGCGGCCCGTCATCGAAGTGATCGTCCCGGTCACGGTCGTCGGGTGACCACCTTCGTCCCCGAGCCGCACCTGCTGGAATCGCCCCGCGGCCGCGCCTGGCCGCTGCTGCCCGGCACCGCCCCGCTGAGCCCGCCCACACCCACGCCGCCGAGCACCGCGGACGCGGTCGTCGTCGGCGCGGGACCGGCGGGGCTCGCGGTGGCGTCCGCCCTCTGGCACCTCGGCGTACACGACATCGTGCTGCTCGACCGCGACGGCCGGGCCTGCGGGCGGTTCCTCGACCGTATCGACACCCTGAAGCAGCGGGTCCTCCGCTCGCCCTACCAGCACCACCCCGGCGTCGAGGGCTACCGCGACTGCGAACTCCTCGACTTCGCCCGCCTGCACTGGTCCCGGCTCACCGACACCGAACGGCGCGAGGTCCGCATGGCCCAGTCCGGGCACCGCTCGGTCGTCCCGGTCGACGTGTTCGAGGCGTACTGCCGCCATGTGTCCGCCCTGCACCACGTGGACGAGCGGATCTGGCGGACGACGGTGCGCCAGGTGATACCGGAGGGCGACCAAGTCACCGTGCGCGGCGCCGGGTTCGCGGTGACCGCCCCGTACGCGATCCTCTGCCTCGGCGAGGAGCGGAAGGACGCGCCCGCGCACTGGACCGACGGCGCGCCGCTGCCCGAGGGCGTCGGCTACTGGGACGAGCCCGTGCCCGACAGCGCCGAGAGCCTTGTCGTGGTCGGCGCCGGACTCAGCGCCGCCCACCTCATCTCCAACGGCCTCGCCGCGGGCCGTCGGGTGCACTGGATCCTGCGCGCCGACGCCGAGCGCTACCAGTGCGCCGACGTCAACGCCTCCTTCTTCCGCGCCGAGGGCCGGGCCCGCTTCGACGGGACCAGCTGGGCCGACCGGCAGCAGTTGATGGGCGGACAGCGTCGGGCCTCCGTGATGTTCGAGTTCCGGCCGCTGCTCCAACAGGCCGAGGCGGACGGCTGGTTGAGCGTGTACCGCGGCCGTACGGTCGCCGGACTCGAAGCCGCAGGAGTTGCCGGAGTCGCCGGAGCCGCTGGAGCCGGGCGTGCCGCCGTCCGTCTCGCCGACGGTGAGCGGATCACCGGCGACCATGTGGTGCTCGCCCTCGGCACCAGCGTCTCCAACGGCGAGGCCCTGCTGCCCTCTTGGGCGGCCGGCACCCGCGACGGCTGGCCCGACCTCGACGAACGCACCCTCGCCTACCGCAACGCACCCCGCGTACTCGCTGTGGGCGCCGCCGCCGGCATGGTCCTCGGGCCCGCCGCCCGCAACATCGACGGCCACCGCGTCGCGACCGCCCGCGTGGCGGCGACTGTTGCGGCGGGGCTTGAAGGGGGCCGACTCGCGGGGGAATCCCTGGAGTTGACCTCCACCGGGCACGCCGCGCACCCCGCCGAGGAAGCAGCCGTCCATGCCTGACCGCACACCCGCCTGACCGCACACCCGCCTGACCCGCGTAACTGCCCGACCGCAGCACCCGTCTGACCCGCGTACCCGCCTGACCCGTCCCTGTCCTGTCGGCCCGAACCGTACGAGGCGCCCACAGCCATGTCTGACCCACACGCCTACGACCCGCGCTTCGCCCTGACCGCGGTCGACGACCCGCCCCTCACCGAGACCGGCGTGATGCTGATGGGCCTCGACGCGGAACGGCTGCTCGCCGGGCTCGGTATGGCCGCGCTCGCCGACGACCCGGCGCAGGTCGCCCTCACCGTCGACCGGGCCAAGCACGGCGTCGAGCTCCGCCTCACCTTCGACGCCCTGGTCGAGGCGGGCGTCGTCCGATGGCGCGAGGCCCGCACCGCCCTCGACGCGCTGGGCGGCGCGGGCGCGCCGCCCGCCTCGCTCCGCAAGACCTGGGAGCGGACCCTCGCCATGCTCGACGACTGCGACCTCGGCGCCGTCGGGCCCGCCACCGCCGCCCACCTGGCGGCGTGCTGGCTGCGCCACCAGGAAGTCGACCAGCGCGCCGCCGAGCGGGGCGCGCCCCAGGGGGAGTGACCCACCATGACCTACCTGAAGTCCCTGCCGTCCGACGCGGCGCTGCTCCAGGTCTTCCGGGCCTACCCGGCCACCTCGCGCCCGCTGTTGGAATTCCACGAGAAGGTGCTGCGCGACGACTCGCCGTTCACCGTCGCCGAACGCGAACTCATGGCCGCGTACGTGTCCGGGCTCAACGAGTGCTCGTACTGCCACGGCGTGCACACCAGGACGGCCGAGGCCTTTGGCGTACCGGCCGGGCTGCTCACCGCGCTGCTGCACGACCTCGACACCGCACCCGCCGACGAGCGCCTCAAGCCCGTCCTTCGCTACCTGCGCACCCTCACCCGCACCCCGTCCCGGATCACCGAGGCCGACGCGGCGGCGGTGTACGCGGCGGGGTGGGACGAAGACGCCCTGCACGACGCGGTGTTGGTGTGCGCCCTGTTCAACTTCATGAACCGCATGGTCGAGGGCCTCGGCGTCAGCGCCGACGAGAGTTACTTCGCCACCTCCGGTGACCGCCTGCGCGAGAAGGGCTACTCGGGCCTCGCACAGCTCCTGGACGAGCCCGCCGACCAGCCGTCCTGACCTGCCCTCCCCCGGAACCGCGTGCGCCCGGCGCAGCGTCCTGCCTGCCGTAACAGGCATGTCGTACGGAAGCAGGACGCAGGCTATGGAGACGATGAAGATCCTGCCCACGGCCCTGGCCCTGCTCCTGCTGCCCCCGCTGGTCATGCCCTGGGTGTGCACGGCCTTCGCCCGCCTCCACGACGACCTGCGCGCGCAAGATCCGAGAGACGCCCCCTAGGCGTCCCGATGACCTTCGGTGCATGCTGACGCCATGCTGCAGAACGAGACCCTCTCGTACGCCCACGGCCCCGGCCGCACCCCGCTGCTCGGTGACACCATCGGCCGCAATCTGGACCGTGCCGTCGCCGCGTACCCGGACCGTGAAGCGCTCGTCGACGTGCCGTCGGGGCGGCGCTGGACCTACGCCGAGTTCGGCCGGGCCGTGGACGACGTGGCCCTCGGGCTGCTCGGGCACGGGGTGGCCAAGGGCGACCGCGTCGGCATCTGGGCGGTCAACTGCCCCGAGTGGGTGCTGATCCAGTACGCCACCGCGCGGATCGGCGCCGTCATGGTGAACATCAACCCGGCTTACCGCGCCCACGAGTTGGAGTACGTACTCAACCAGGCCGGCATCGGTGTGCTCGTCGCCTCGCTCGGCCACAAGACCAGCGACTACCGCGCCCTGGTCGAGCAGGTCCGGCCGAACTGCCCCGCGCTGCGCCGCACGCACTACATCGGCGACGAGACCAGCTGGGCCGCACTCCTCGCCGAACCCGCGAGCCGCGAGCAACTGGCCGGCCGCGAGGCCGAGTTGAGCTGCGACGACCCGGTGAACATCCAGTACACCTCGGGTACCACGGGCTTCCCGAAGGGCGCCACGCTCTCGCACCACAACATCCTCAACAACGGCCACCACGTAGGGCAGTTGATCGGCTACACCGAGCAGGACCGGGTCTGTCTGCCCGTGCCCTTCTACCACTGCTTCGGCATGGTCATGGGCAACCTCGCGGCCGTCGCGCACGGTGCGTGCATCGTCATCCCGGCCCCGTCCTTCGACCCCGCCGCGACCCTGCGCGCCGTGCAACAGGAGCGCTGCACCTCGCTGTACGGCGTGCCGACCATGTTCATCGCCGAACTCGGCCTGCCCGACTTCGCCTCGTACGACCTGTCCTCGCTGCGCACCGGGATCATGGCGGGATCGCCCTGTCCCGTCGAGGTGATGAAGCGCGTCGTCGCCGAGATGCACATGGAGCAGGTGTCGATCTGCTACGGCATGACCGAGACGTCCCCGGTGTCGCTGCAGACCCGGATGGACGACGACCTGGAGCGCCGCACCGGCACCGTCGGCCGCGTGCACCCGCACCTGGAGGTCAAGGTCGTCGACCCCGCCACCGGCGTGACCGTGCCGCGCGGCGCCCCCGGCGAGCTCTGCACGCGCGGCTACAGCGTGATGCTCGGCTACTGGGACGAGCCGGAGAAGACCGCCGACGCCATCGACGCCGGACGCTGGATGCACACCGGCGACCAGGCCGTGATGCTGGACGACGGGTACGTACGGATCGTCGGCCGCATCAAGGACATGATCATCCGGGGCGGCGAGAACATCTACCCGCGCGAGATCGAGGAGTTCCTGCACGGCCACCCGAAGATCGCCGACGTACAGGTGGTGGGCGTCCCGCACGAGCGGTACGGCGAGGAGGTGCTGGCCTGCGTCGTACCGAGCGACCCCGCCGACCCGCTGACCCTCGACGAGTTGCGCGCCCACTGCCACGAGCGCCTCGCCCACTACAAGGTGCCGACCCGGCTGCAGATCGTCGACGAGTTCCCGATGACGGTGTCGGGCAAGGTACGGAAGATCGAGCTGCGGGAGCGGTACGCGGGTTAGACCGGGTCCGGCAGTGCCCGCCGCATGCACACCCGTGGCCACCGGTCGAGGCCGAGCTCGGCCTCGTGGGCGCGGATGATCCGCAGTCCGGGGGTGAGCGCGGCGGGGGCGAGGGTGTGGAAGCCGAGGCGGGTGTAGTACGGGGCGTTCCACGGCACCTCGGTGAACGTCGTCAACGTCAGTGCGTCCAGGGCGAGTTGGCTTGCGTACGACTCGGCGTGGGACAGCAGGGCGCGCCCCACGCCGCGCCGGGCCGCGTCCGGGTGTACGGAGACCTGCTCGATGTGCAGGGCGCCGTCGACCACCTCGGCGAGGAGGTACGCGACGGGCCGGTCCTCGGGGGCGGCGACCCCCGTCGCAACCCCCGCCGTAACCCCCGTAT
>NZ_JAAAHS010000165.1 GCF_009908195.1 Streptomyces boluensis
GGGTTCCTCTGCGGGGCTGTCGACGGGCGCGGGTCGGTCGACGGGCGCGGCTCGGGGGCGGTGCGGCGTCCGGTGCGGGGCGGTACGTCGAGGCGGAGCTCGGTGCCGGTGCCGGTGGGGGCGGCCGTGGTGGTGTCGAGGTGCAGGTGGGCGCCGATGAGCAGCGCGCGTTCGCGCATGCCCTGGATCCCGGCGCCTTCCTCGGCGCCGCCGATGCCCCGGCCGTCGTCCCGGACGAGCAGGCGGGTGCCGAGGTCGTCCCGGTAGCTGAGCCGCAGGTCGACGGTGCGGGCCGAGGCGTGCCGTGCCGTGTTGGTCAGGGCTTCCTGGGCGACGCGGTAAAGCACCAGTTCGGTGGCCTCGTCAAGGGGCGGCAGGTCGGTGCTCACCGAGCACCGCACGGTGAGGTGCGGGGAGCCGAACTCGGTGGCGAGGGCCTGCAGCGCGCTGTGCAGCCCGAGGTCCTCCAGGACGCCGGGGCGAAGGCGGCGGGCGATGCGGCGGATCTCGTCGAGGCTCGCGCGCGTGGTCTCCTGCGCCTGGTGCAGCTCGTCACGGAGCGGCGCGGGCGCGTGGTCGGCGGCGTGCTTGAGCTGGAGCAGTACGGCGGTGAGGGTCTGGCCGACTTCGTCGTGCAGTTCGCGGGCGACCCGGCTGCGCTCGTCCTCCTGGGCGGACAGGACGCGGGCGCTGCTGGTGGCGCGTTCCGCGGCGAGGCGGTCGAGCATCGCGTTGAAGGCGGCGGTGAGTTCGGCGATCTCGACGGGACCGGTCACGGCGGGCCGGGCGCTGGGCCGGACCAGGTCGGCGCGGGACATGGCGCGGCGGAGGCGGGCGAGCGGGGCGAGGCCGATGCGCAGCAGGACCGCGTTGACGGTGACCATGACGACGAGTCCGGCGCAGAGGACGACGGCTTCCGAGGCCCGTACCGGACTGGAGACGGTGACCGGTCCGAGGAGCAGCAGCGCGATGACCACGAGGACGGCGGCGTTGAGCAGGAAGATCCGCCGGTACAGCGTCATGGTTCTCGTCCCCTTCGGGTGTCCGTGGTGCCGGACGCCCGCCTTCTCTCCTGCCGGGTCACCGCTCTGACCTGCGGTGACATGAATCCCCCGGCGCCATCCTGTCCGTTGGGTACGGCCCGTGTCCATCCGTGCTGACACCCATGTCGGGGCGTCGGGGGCGGATGGCACGATGTGCGCTCTTGCCGCTTTCGCCATCGGGGTCCAAGGGCTCTGTCGCCGGGCGCCGGACGCCGCGCGTCCGCCGGTGCCGGGGCGGCGCATTCCACCAGCAAGTCAGGGGATCAGGGAGGGGACAGGCTGTGCCTGCTCCACGGATGAGCACGACGCCGCTGCCGGGCATCGGCGTCCAGTACGACCTCACCACGCGTGAGGACCGCCACATATCGGTCGTGGCGCACCGCGACGGTACGCGCACCGTCAACGTCTACCAGGCCGAGGACCCGGACGCCTGCGCGCAGTCGTTGCATCTGACGGGGCCCGAATCGGCCTCGATGATCGACGCGTTGATGCCGGCGCACCACAGTCCGAACGTGCTGCACACCACCGATCTGGGTCTGGTGGCGGAGCGCGTCGAGCTGTCCACGCACTCGCACTGGAACGGCCGGGTGCTCGGTGAGACCCGGATGCGTACGGACACGGGTGCGTCGATCGTCGCCGTACTGCGGCGTTCGGCGGCCATTCCGTCTCCGGCGCCGGACTTCCGGCTCGCCGGTGGGGACACCCTGATCGTGATCGGTACCCGTGAGGGCATCGAGGCGGCCGCGGCGATCCTCGGGCAGGAGTGACCGCGTGCACTCTGCTCTCTTCCTGATCGAGTTCGGCGCGATCATCCTCTGCCTCGGCCTGCTCGGCCGGTTCGCGGGGCGGTTCCAGTTCTCGCCGATTCCGCTGTACCTGCTCGCCGGGCTCGCGTTCGGCGAGGGCGGGCTGCTTCCGCTGGGCGCGAGCGAGGAGTTCGTGGCGATCGGCGCCGAGATCGGCGTGATCCTGCTGCTCCTGATGCTGGGCCTGGAGTACACGGCCAGCGACCTCGTCTCCAACCTGAAGACCCAGTACCCGGCGGGGCTCGTCGACTTCGGTCTGAACGCGCTGCCCGGCGCGCTCGCCGCGCTGCTCATGGGCTGGGGTCCGGTGGCGGCGGTGGTGCTCGCGGGTGTCACCTGGGTGTCGTCGTCCGGTGTGATCGCGAAGGTGCTCGGCGACCTGGGCCGGGTCGGCAACCGGGAGACCCCGGTGATCCTCAGTGTGCTCGTCCTCGAGGACCTGGCGATGGCGGTGTATCTGCCCATCATCACGGCCCTGTTGGCGGGTGTGAGCCTGGCGGCGGCGAGTGTCACCCTGGCCATCGCGCTCGGGGTGGCGGGGCTCGTGCTGTTCGTGGCGCTGCGCTACGGCCGGGTCATCTCCCGCTTCGTCTCCAGTGACGACCCGGAGAAGCTGCTGCTCGTGGTGCTCGGTCTGACGCTGCTCGTCGCGGGCATCGCGCAGCAGCTCCAGGTGTCGGCCGCGGTGGGCGCGTTCCTGGTGGGTATCGCCCTGTCCGGTGAGGTCGCGGAGGGTACGCACACTCTCCTCAGCCCGCTGCGTGACCTGTTCGCCGCGGTGTTCTTCGTCTTCTTCGGCCTGCACACCGACCCGGCGAGCATCCCGCCGGTGCTGCTGCCCGCGCTCGTCCTGGCCGTGGGTACGGCACTGACGAAGATCGCTACGGGTTACTGGGCGGCCAGACGCTCCGGGGTCGGTGTCAAGGGGCGCTGGCGGGCGGGCGGCACGCTGGTGGCGCGCGGCGAGTTCTCCATAGTCATCGCGGGGCTCGCTGTGACGGCCGGGGTGGAGCCCTCGCTCGGCCCGCTGGCGACGGCGTACGTCCTGATCCTGGTCATCGTGGGCCCGCTCACCGCGCGCTACACGGAGCCGGTCGCGGGCTTCTTCATCAAGCGCCGCCAGGCCGCTGCGGTGGCGTCGCAGCCTCTGGAGGAGCGCGAGCCGTCCCCGGAGACCGCCGAGGCGCGGGGCGGCTCGCAGCAGTAGCGTCCGGTTTGCGGTGAACTCCCCTGAGGGGGCGGCGAGTTACGACTCGCCGCCCCCTCTCCGTTGCGGGCTGCGCCGCCCCTCTTCGTCGTGGGCCACGGCGCCCCCGTACTCCTCCCGTACTCCCCCGGCAAGGCGCGGTGCGGACGTCCGCACCGTCGGGCACGTGCCTTCGCCCGAACAGGTGGACCGGGTCCCGGCGGCCGTCGCGGGGCCGATGGGGGCCGCGGTGCGGGACCGGAACCGGGGTGCGTTCAACCACGCCTCGGCGCCCTTGAATTGGTCCATTCCACTGACGCGGCGCAGGCGGGCCGACGTGCGCGGGGGAAACCCGCCGGGAACGGCGCTGACATGGGAAATCCCCTTGCTGTAGGCATGATTGACGGATCGTCGGAGAGCCGATACCACTGACACCCCACGTTCGGCCCCGCACGCACCGTCGCTCCCACTCGTCCCAGGAGGCTGCATTGCGAGGATCCGCCCTTGCCAGAGATGTGACCGTGCGTCGGCGTCTGTTCAGGACCTCGGGCGCCGTGGCTTCGGTCGCCCTGCTGCTGCCCCTGGTCGCCGCGACACCGTCGAGCGGGTCGGCACCCGCCCCCTCGGAGCGGCTGCAGCGGGCCTTCGCCGCGGCGGCCGCCGAGTACGAGGTGCCGCAGAGCGTGCTGCTCGGCGTCTCGTATCTGCAGTCCCGCTGGGACGCGCACGGCGGCGCCGCCAGCGTCAGCGGCGGCTACGGCCCGATGCACCTGACGGACGCGCGCACCGCGATCGAGGAGGCGCCGCACCACAGCCACGGCACGGAGGACGCGCGGGGTGACACCGCGCGTCCGGCGCGGGTGCCGGAGGCGAAGGTGCCCGACGCGTCCGAGCTGCCGGCCCGTCTCAAGACCCTGCCGCGGGCCGCGGAACTCACCGGACTCACCCCCGAGGAGCTGCGCACCGACCCGGCGGCGAACGTCCGGGGCGGCGCCGCGCTCCTCGCCGCCGCGCAGCGCGCGTCCGGCGCGGACGCCGACAGCGCCGACCCCGCGGACTGGTACGCGGCGGTCGCGAAGTTCTCCGGCGCCGACGACCAGGCCTCCGCCGCCTCGTACGCCAACGAGGTGTTCGCGGTGATCCGGGACGGCAAGGAGCGCACCACGGACGCGGGCCAGCACGTCGCGCTCACCGCGACCAGGGGCCTGACCCCGGACGCCGGGCGGGTCGAGAAGCTGGGCCTGCGCCGCGCGGGGGCCGCCGCCACGGACTGCCCCGAGACGGTGTCGTGCGAGTGGGTCCCGGCACCGTACGAGGAGTTCGGCGACAAGGACTACGGCAACCACGACAAGGCCGACCGGCCCAACGACCAGAAGATCCGGTACATCGTGGTGCACGACACCGAGGGCACCTGGGACACCACCCTGAAGCTGGTGCAGGACCCGACGTACGTGTCGTGGCAGTACACGCTGCGCTCCACCGACGGCCACATCGCGCAGCACCTGAAGCTCAAGGACGTGGGCTGGCACGCGGGCAACTGGGCGATCAACTCCCAGTCGGTCGGCCTGGAGCACGAGGGTTTCCTGACCAAGCCGGACGCCTGGTACACGGAGGCCATGTACCGCAGCTCGGCCCGCCTGGTGAAGTACCTCGCGAAGCGGTACGACATCCCGCTCGACCGGCAGCATGTCCTCGGCCACGACACGGTGCCGGGTTCCACGTCCTCCGCGATCCCCGGCATGCACACCGACCCGGGGCCGTACTGGGACTGGCAGCACTACTTCACCCTGATGGGCAAGCCCTTCGAGCGGACCGCGGGCGCGGACGGCGGTCTGGTGACGGTGCTGCCCGAATACGGCAAGCACAAGCCGGAGTTCACCGGCTGCACCGAGGCGGGCGAGAAGTGCCCGGCGCACGGTTCCAGCGCGGTGCGCCTGCACACCGAGCCCAGCGACAGCGCCCCGCTGGTCAAGGACGTGGGCCTTCGCCCCGGCGGCGGTGACTCGACGATCGGCGTCAACGACCTCGGCTCACGCCTGTCGACGGGCCAACAGTACGCGGTCGCCGAGCGCAAGGGCGACTGGACGGCCGTCTGGTACCTCGGCCAGAAGGCCTGGTTCAAGAACCCGAAGGCGCAGCCCACGGCCGTCGACGCTACGGGCCCGACGATCACGCCCAAGGACGGCGCCGCGGACATCCCCGTGTACGGCCGCCCGTACCCGGAGAAGGCCGCGTACCCGTCGGACATCGAGCCGCAGCCGGTCTCCCCGCTGCCGTACAAGCTGCTCAAGGACCAGCGGTACGCGACGGGCGGCAAGGTGCCGGCCGAGTACTTCTACTCCCCGACCTTCGACACGTCCACCCACAAGGTGGTGCGCGGCAAGGACGCCTACTACGAGATCCAGTTCGGTCACCGGATCGCGTTCGTGCGGGCCGCGGATGTGCGGGTGGTGCCGTCCGGCTGACAGCCATGACGGCGCTTCCCGCCTGAGGATGCGACCGGGCCCGGACCTGCGTGGGGGCAGGACCGGGCCCGGTCGTCGTATGTCGTACGGCGTCGTGCGTCGTACGGGGAGGGTGTCAGCCCTGTTGGAAGAGTTCCGCGGGCAGCGGCTTCAGGAGGGCGTACAGGTCGTCCGTGATGGGGCGGTCCCAGGCGGCGATGGTCACCAGGACGTTGTCACTGCGGTCGAACTGGACGCAGGAGATGCGGCTCTCGGAGAGCTTGAGGCGGCGCACGATCAGCAGGTTGTCGCCCTGCATGACGGGCATGTCCTCGGTCTCGACGACCTCGATCTCCTCGTCGTTGTCCAGCGCGAGGAGCAGCTGCGCCACCTCGAACGGCACGTCCTTCTCGCCGATGTCGCGGGCCGGTGAGCCCTCGGGGAGGTTGCCGATCACCATGGCGGGGCCGCGGCCACCGAACAGGTCGTACCGCAGGAACACGCCCTGGCAGCTGCCGTCGGGTGCGGGCAGCAGGCCCGCGCCGAGGTTGCCGGGCCAGTCCCCCGGATCCATGGCCAGGACGTCGAAGTCCGGGCCGGCGGGGGTGGGAGCGCTTCGGCGGCGGAGGAAGGACATGCCGCCATGGTACGTGGCTTTCACGGTCGCCGAACGCCGGGCCCCGGCGGGTGCGGGGGCGGTGACCGGGGCGGCGACGCGGATGCGCGGGCCCGTCACGGAGCGTCCGGAACGGCCCCGCGCGACGCTCACCACACCTCCACATCCCACCCCTCAACACCCCACACCCGCCAGCGAGTTGGTCACCTCACCCGGCCGCCTCGACGGCGTCCTCGGCCAGCCGCTCCAGTACGGCGAGGGCCTCCTCGGCGCGTGCGTACGGCACGAACAGGTGATCGTGGTGGAAGCCGGCGACGACATTGCAGCTGATCCCGGCGACGGCCAGTTCCGTCGCGACGGCCGCGGTGAGGCCGACCGCATCGAGCGCCGAGTGCACGCGCAGCGTGATCCACCCCGTCACGAAGTCGTACCCGAGCCCGGCGGCGTCGGCCTCCTCCTGCCGTACGACCAGGGTGCGCCCCTCGGCCTCGCGCACGGTGACGACCGGGTCGAGCCCGGCCGGGGGCGCCCCGGTGACGGTGGCGTACACGTACCGGCCGGGGACGAGGTGGGGGCGCAGGCCGGTGAGGAGGCGGTACAGGTCGTGTTCTGGTCGCATGCGGGGAGGTTAGGGCTTGTGCCGCTCGTGGTGGCGCGCGACTCGGGCTCGGTTGCCGCAGGACGGTTTGCACCACTCCTGGCGGGGGTGCTCCTTGAGGAAGTACCGCACGCAGCGCGGGGCGTGGCAGGCGCGGAGTCTGGCACGGTCCGGGCTCGCGAGGAAGGTCATGGCGGCGCGGGCCAGGGCCGCCGTGAGCAGGCCGACGTGTGCGGCGGGGGCGGCGGGCGCGTACGTGACCTGGGGTTCGCCCGCGCCGGGCCAGGTCAGGCGGGGGACGACGGGCACGTGCGCGGCGGCCTCGTCGAGGCGGGCTACGGCCTCGCCGGGCGGCAGCAGCCGGTGGGCGTCGGCAGGGCTCGGCTCCCCCGGGCGCACCGCGCGGGCGAACAGTGCGCGCACGGCCCGGCGCAGCTCGCGCACGGCTGTCAGGCCCGCCGCGTCGGCGGCGAAGCCGTCGAGCGAGGCGCCCGCGGCGGCCAGCGCTTCCCGGTGCTCCGCGACCCAGCGCGTCAGCCCCTCGGGGGCGTCGAGGTCGTCCGCGACACCGCCGCGGCCGTCGTGGCGGATGGTGAGGGCGAGGTCGAGTACGAGGTGCGCTGCCGACATGGCGTTAATGCTAGCTTCGGACGTCACCATTAGTGCGGGCCGTACAGGTCGTGCGGGGAGTACGCGCGTCGTGCGGGGAGTACGCGGGTCGTACGGGCCGGTGGCGTCGTCGAGGAGGGGGCTTCTGTGGCACTGATCCGGGTCGACCACTGGCGGGCGGGGCTCGCCTCCGTACCGGAGTCCGTGTGGGAGCGGGTCGACGCGGAGGAGCTGATCCTCGCCGACAACGCGCTCACCACGATCTCCCCGCGCCTGGCCCGCCTCACCCGGCTGCGCACCCTCGACCTGGGCCACAACCGGCTGACCGCGCTGCCGGACGAGATCGGCGCGCTGCCCGCCCTCTCCGACTGCCTGTATCTGCACGACAACCGGCTGACCGCGCTGCCGGAGGCGCTTGGCCGGTTGGTGCGGCTGCGGTACCTGAACGTGGGCGAGAACCGGCTCGACGGGCTGCCCGACGCGCTCGGCGGCCTGGTCGGCCTGGTGGAGCTGCGGGCCAAGGGCAACCGGCTCACCGCGCTGCCCGCATCCCTCGGCGCCCTCGCTCAGCTGCGTGAACTGTGGCTCGGGGGCAATCAGCTCACCGAACTCCCGTACTCCTTCGGGGAGTTGCGGGAGTTGCGCGAGGTCGAGCTGCGCGACAACCGGTGTGCGACGGTGCCCGAGGCGCTGCGTGGGCTGCCGCTGCTGCGCCGGATCGACCTGCGTGGCAACGGGGTGCGGGAACTCCCGGACTGGGTCGCGGAGTTGCCCGCCCTGGAAAAGCTGGATCTGCGCTGGAACCCGGTGGAGGTCCGGGACGGGCCGGCGGAACGGCTGGCCGCGCGCGGGTGCGTGGTGCTCCGGTGAACGGTTCGGGGGCGCTGCTCGCCCAACTGCCCGATCGTTTCTGGTCCGTTCCGTACCGGGGTGCGCGCTTTCCCGGTGCGGCCGTCGTCGGCGAACGGCCCGGACTCGAACTGGGCGCCAACTGCCAGCTGTTCGCGTACGCCGTGCTCGCGCACTTCGGGCTCACCGTGCCGCCGCTCCGCTCCAGCGAGCTGTGGCACGACACGGCCGACACGGTGCGGGTACCCGAGCCGGGCCCGCTCGACCTGGTGCTGTTCAGCGGTGACGGCGATCCGTACGGGGCCCATGTGGGCGTATGGCTCGGGGACGACACCGTGCTGCATCTGTGTGTGGAGGTGGGGCGGCCCGTGGTGTGGGCGCGGGCGGCGTTCGCGGAGCGGGCACCGTACCGGGTGTTCCTGGGGGCCAAGCGGGTCGTACGGGGCAGTCCCTAAAACCCCGCCTCGGGCATCTCGGCCTCGGGCGTGGGTAGTTCGCGGGGCCAGCGGCCCGCCGAGCGCAGCAGTTCGATGAAGGCGCGCTCCGCCGGGGAGAGCAGCCGGTCCCTGCGGCGGACGAGGTTGACGGGGCGCGGGCGCGGCACCGGGCTGACCGGGAGGACCACAAGGGTGCCCGCCCGCACATCGTCCACGACCGCGTGCTCCGAGATCAGCGCGATGCCGAGGCCCGCGGCGACGCACTGTTTCGCCGCCTCGGGTCCCCACACCGCACCCCGCGACGCCGAGGCCAACTCCCATTCGGTGAGCGCCTGTTCCTGCAGCACTCGGGTCTGCGAGCCGGGTTCGCGGAGCAGGAAACGGCAGTCGGCGAGGTCCTGCGGGCGTACCTCCGCGCGCCCCGCGAGGGGGTGGGTGGGGGCGGCGACCAGGACGAGGCGTTCGTCGAGGACCGTCTCGTTGAGGAGTTGTGAGGCCGTGGGCACCCCGGCGACCACGGCGACGCCGATGTCACCGGCGAGGAGCCGTTCGAGGACCACTTCGTTGTTGCCGACGAACACATCGCACTCGATGCCGGGGTGCCGTTCCTGGTAGCGGGCGAGCAGCGACGGCAGCAGATACGTGCCGACGGTGGTCGAGCCGCCGACGAGAAGCCGGCCGGAGGCCAGGCCGCTGGCCTGCTGCACGGCCGCGACCGCCTCCTCGGCGAGCAGGAACACCCGCTTGCCGTACTCGGCGAGCACCTCGCCCTCGGCGGTCGGCCGCGCCCGCGTCCCGGAGCGGTCGATCAGGGTGACCTTCAGGGACTGTTCGAGGCGGCGGACCTGGTTGGAGACCGAGGGCTGGCTCATGTAGAGCCGCTGCGCCGCCGCGGAGAACCCTTGGTGCTCCACGACCTGCATGAAGATCCACAACCGGTGGAGATTGAGTTCCACGCGCCCCTCCCCGACCCGTACGACGCGCACGCCTCCGACCGCCCGACGCGCTCGTCGTCCACCGCCCGACCCGCTCGTCGTCCACCTTCCGACGCCTTCGCCGTCGATCATCCGGGCGCCGACTCTAGCCCGCCGACGGCCCCGCGGGGAGGGCCAGGACGGGGTGGGCCTTCGCAGGTGGGGCTATGGGCGCCATAGCGAATCCGGTGGTTCTTCCGCCGTGCCCGCCGGTGCTACCCATGAAGGGCGGGACGGTGAACGAGGCTGCCGCCCGCGAGACTTCGACCTCTGGGGTGGATCCGTACATGACCGAACCGCTGACTGTGAACGGGCGCCGCTACCACCGGCCCCACCGGCCCGTCGTCGTCGTGTGCATCGACGGCAGCGAGGACGCCTACCACGAGCGGGCCGTCGCGGACGGCCGTATGCCGTTCCTGGAGCGCATGTTGGGCGACGGCGGCGATCTGCGGGCCGACTGCACCATGCCGTCCTTCACCAACCCCAACAACCTGTCCATCGCGACGGGTGTGCCGCCCTCCGTGCACGGCATCTGCGGCAACTACTTCTACGACACCGCGACCGGCACCGAGGTCATGATGAACGACCCCGAACTGCTGCGCGCACCCACGCTGTTCGCGGAGTTCTCGCAGCGCGGCGCCAAGGTCGCCGTCATCACCGCCAAGGACAAGCTGCGCCGGCTCCTCGGCAGCGGCCTCAAGGACGGCATCTGCTTCTCCGCCGAGAAGGCCGACCAGGCCACCGAGGCGGAGAACGGCATCGGCAAGGTCCTGGAGCGGACCGGCATGGAACTGCCGTCCGTGTACAGCGCCGGGCTCAGCGAACTCGTCATGGCCGCCGGGGCCGACATCCTCGACAAGGACCGCCCCGACCTGATGTACCTGTCGCTCACCGACTACATCCAGCACAAGCACGCCCCCGGCTCCCCGGTCGCGAACGACTTCTACGCCATGCTCGACCACTGGTTCGAGCGCATCGACGCGCTGGGCGCGGTCCTCGTCGTCACCGCCGACCACGGCATGAACGCCAAGGCCGACGCGGACGGCGCCGCCCGCGTCGTCCACCTCCAGGACGTCCTCGACGCCCGGCTCGCCCCCGGCGCCGCCCGCGTCGTGCTGCCCATCACCGACCCGTACACGGTGCACCACGGGGCGCTCGGCTCGTACGCCACCGTCCATCTGCCAAAGGCCGCCGACCGGTCGGCGCTCGCCTCCGAACTGGCTCAACTCGACGGAGTGGACGAGGTGTTGACCCGTGAGGCGGCCTGCGCGCGGTTCGAGCTGCCCGGCGACCGGATCGGCGACCTCGTCGTCATCGCCGAGCGCAACACCGTGCTCGGCACCACCCCGGCCCGGCACGACATCTCCGGCTTCAAGGAGCCGCTGCGCTCGCACGGCGGACTGACCGAGCAGCGGGTGCCGTTCCTCGTGAACGCACCCGTCACCGGCCTGCCCGACGGCCACCGGCTGCGCAACTTCGACGCGTACTGGATCGGCACCGCCATCGCCGCGGGGCAGCCGCTCACCGCCGCCTGATCCGGGGATCCCGCGCCGCGTGCGCGGGATCCCGCCCCTCCCCCTCGGCACGCACGGTGCGTGCCGCGCCATGCCCCACCGCCGCCCCCCACATCTTCCGTATCCGCACGAGGACGAGGGACAGGAGCCAGTCATGGCCGACCTCGCACCACCGCAGCGCAGTTCACGGACCACCACGGGGACGGCCGTCGCCGCCCGCTGGCGCTGGCGCATCTTCGCCATCACCTGGCTCGCCTACGCGGGCTTCTACTTCGTACGGCAGGCCTTCTCCGTCGCCAAACTCGGCATCCTGGAGGACCCGGGCGTCAACACCGTCCTCACCGAGCAGGTCCTCGGCGTCATCGACGCCGTGTACCTCGCCGCGTACGCGGTGGGCCAGTTCCTGTGGGGCATGTGGGCCGACCGCTTCGGACCGCGCGTCGTCGTCATCGGCGGCATGATCGGCGCGATCGTCGCCGCCTGTGTGATGGGTGTGAGCAGTGCTCTGCTCGTGTTCGGCGGCGCCATGGTGCTGCAGGGCCTCGCGCAGTCGGCGGGCTGGGCGCCGCTGTGCAAGAACATGGGCAGCTTCTTCCCCGTACGACAGCGGGGCCGGGTGCTCGGCCTGTGGAGCACCAACTACGCCTTCGGCGGCCTTACCGCGCCACCGTTCCTCGGCTGGATCGCGTACTCCCTGTTCGACGACTGGAAGGTCGCGTTCTTCGCGGGCGCGGCGACGCTCGGCGTGGTCCTCGTCCTGTTCGTGCTCCTGCAGAAGAACTCGCCGCGGGACGCGGGGATCGAGGAGATGGAGGGCAACGAGAGCGACGGGAGCGACGGGGACGCGGCTGCTTCCGGTGTCGCGTCCGAGCCTCGCGGGTCCGGGCTCGCGCTGTACCGGGAGACGCTGCGCGACCCGATGGTGCTCACCCTTGGTGCCGCGTACTTCCTGCTCAAGCCCGCCCGGTACGCGATCCTGCTGTGGGGGCCCGTGCTTGTGAGCCGCCAACTGCCCGGTGTCGACAAGGTCGGAGCGGTCCTCATCCCGGTCGCCTTCGGGGTCGCGGGAGTGCTCGCGCCGGTCGTCGTGGGCTGGCTCTCCGACAAGCTGTTCGGCTCGCGGCGCGTGCCACCGTGTGTGCTCGCCCTGGGGCTGCTGACCGTGACGCTCAGCCTGTTCGTGCCGCTCACCGCCACCGGCAGCGTCCCCGTCATGATCGCCGTGCTCGCCGTCATCGGGCTGACCGTGTACGCGGCGGACTCGATGATCTCGTGTGTCGCCGCCGTCGACTTCGGCACCGACAAGGGCGCGGGCACGGCGGCGGGGCTCGTCAACGGCTGCGGCTCGGTCGGGGCGATCCTCGGCGGGCTGCTTCCCGGATTCCTCTCCGGCGGGGTGCTGTTCACCGGCTTCGCGGCCGCCGCGCTGCTCGCCGGGCTGCTGATGCTGCCGCACTGGAACCGGCGACCGCGCGCCACGGCCTGACCGCGCCGCGCACGCCCCTCCCGCTCACCCGTACCGCTCACCGCACCTCGCAGTACCTCGTCGTGCTTCGCCGCACCCTGCCGTACCGAGAGAGGTTGAAACATGAGCGTCAATCAGGCCGACACCGTCGTCGTCGGCGCCGGCATCGTCGGACTCGCGCACGCCCTCGCCGCCGCCCGCCGCGGTGAACGCGTCGTCGTCTTCGAGCGGGACGACTTCGCCGTGGGCGCGTCCATCCGCAACTTCGGCATGATCTGGGCCGTGGGGCAGGAGCGGGGCGCGATCTACGAACGGGCCCTGCGCAGCCGGGAGATCTGGCTGGAGGTCGCCGCCAAGACCGGCCTTTGGGCCGAGCAGAGCGGCTCGCTGCACCTGGCCCACCACCCCGACGAGGTCGCGGTCCTGGAGGAGTTCGTCGACTCGACGCCCGCCGCCCGGGACCGCGGGGTCGCCATGGTCACCGCCCGCGAGGCCCTGGAGAGCAGCCGGGTGACCCGGCCCGAGGGGCTGCTCGGCGCGATGTGGAGCCCGACCGAACTCAATGTGGACCCGCGCCGGGCCATCCCGGCCCTCGCCGAACACCTCGTCTCCGAGTACGGCGTCGAGCTGCGCTTCGGCACCACCGTCCGTGCCGTGGACCTGCCCACGGTGTCCACGACCGCGGGCGAGTGGCGGGCCGGGCGGGTCTTCGTCTGCAGCGGCAACGACTTCGCGACCCTGTACCCCGACGTGTACGCCGACAGCGGTCTGGTGCGCTGCAAGCTCCAGATGATGCGTACGGGTGTACAGCCCGGCGGCCGGGCGCTCGGCCCGATGCTCTGCGGCGGCCTGACCCTGCTGCACTACGCGGCGTTCCACGGGCTCGCCGCCCGTGAACCCCTTGCGGCGCGGATGGCCGAGGAGTTGCCGTTCCACCGCGAGCACGGCATCCACGTGCTGCTCTCGCAGACGGCCGACGGGCGCCTGACGATCGGGGACAGCCACGCGTACGGCATGACCCACGACCCGTTCGAGGACGAGGGGATCAACGAGGCCGTACTGGAGTACCTGGGCACCTTCGCGGACCTTCCCGACGCCCGCGTCACCGAGCGCTGGACCGGCTACTACCCGTCCCTGCGCGACGGCCGCACCGAGCTCGTGGTCTCTCCCGACCCCGGGGTCACCGTCGTCAACGGCGTGGGCGGCGCGGGGATGACGCTGGCGTTCGGGCTCGCGGAGGAGAACATCGGGGGTTGAGCGGGCCTGGCCCACGGCACAGGGCCCCGGCGGGAGTTGATCCCGCCGGGGCCCCTCACTGTGGGCCGGTTCAGTAACCGATGCACGCCGAGTGCCACGCGGTGTAGAAGTCGAAGACTTCCGGCGAGCACTCCGGCGGGCCGTACTGCGAGGCCTTCGCGCCGGTGTGCGGGAGGTGTGCGTACGCGCCGACGCCGGGCCGGTTCACGTGCAGCATGCCCGCCTCGAACCGCTCCACCGCTTCGAACGCCCGCGACTGGGACGCCGTGAACACGGTGCCGCTCATCCCGTACTTCACCGAGTTGGAGATGCGCAGCGCGTCGTCGAAGCCGTCCGCGTCCACCACCGCGAGGACCGGCCCGAACACCTCCTCCTGCGCGAGTTCGGAGTCCCACGGCACGTCCCGGAGCACGGTGGGCTGTACGTAGCACCCCTCGGGCAGCCCCGGACGTTCCTCGGGACCGCCGCCGCACAGCACCTTGCCGCCGTCCCGCTGCGCCCCCTCGACCGCGGCGAGCGCGGCGTCCCTGCGCACCGTGTTGACCACCGGGCACACCTTCGAGGCGGGATCGTCGCCGGGCCCCACCCTGAGGCCCGCGACCCGTGGCACCAACCGCTCCAGGAAGGCGTCCCTGACCCGTACGTCCACCACGGCCCGGCTGGTCGCGCTGCAGCGCTGGCCCGCCTGCCCGAACGCGCCGTGGATCACCGCGTCGACGGCCCGGTCCAGGTCCGCGTCGTCGCAGACGACGACCGCGTTCTTGCCGCCCAACTCCAGCTGGGTACGGAGCAGTCGGTGCGCGCCGCCGGTGTGGATGGCGGTGCCCACGCCGAGCGAACCGGTGAAACTGATGCCCGCCACACCGGGGTTGGCGACCAGCGCCTCGCCCGCAGCGACATCGCCCTGCACAAGGTTGAGCACCCCGTCGGGCACCCCGGCCCGCTGGAACACCTCGACCAGGAGGGCCGAGGTCAGCGGGGTGAGCGGCGACGGCTTGAGCACCGCCGTGCAGCCGGAGAGCAGGGCGGGCGCCACCTTCCACATCGGGATGGCGAGCGGGAAGTTCCACGGGGTGACCAGGCCGACGACGCCGATCGGGCGGCGGAACGTGTACGCGAAGGTGCGCTCGTCCTCGGCGGGCGCGGTGACGCCACCGAGCAGGCGGGCCTGGCCGGCCGTGAACTCCAGTACGGCGCAGGCCCGTTGGACCTCTCCGCGCGCCTCGGTGAGGAGCTTGCCCTGTTCGCGGGTGATGACCGCGGCGATCTCGTCGGCCCGCTCGGCGAGCAGCCGCCCGGCCGCGGTGAGGTGGGCCGCCCGGCGGATCGGGCCGAGCGCACGCCAGGCGGGGAGCGCGGCCGCGGCGGCGTCCACCGCCCGGTCGGTGTCGACGCCGCCCGATTCGGCGAACTCCCCGATGACGTCGGTGAAGTCGGCGGGGTTGGTGTTCTCCCGGGTCTGGCCCGATTCCGCGTGGACCCATCGCCCGTCGACGAAGTTGAGCCGAAGGTGCTGTGCCACAGCTTTGCCCTCCCCTTCGCTGGACCGCGGCGGCGCTGCGCCGGCCGCGCTCGCTCAGCCTTGACCAGGTGTGGGGCGCCCGCAATGGGCGATTGGCCAATGCGAGCGATAGCGACGAACTATCGGGCTCCGCCCGGGTTTTCTCCCCGCCCCGCCCCTTCCCGAAAGCCTGCGGCGCTTCGGGGGCCAGCCCCCGGACCCCCGCTCCTCAAACGCCGGAGGGGCTAGATTTTGCGGACCGGGGCTCAAATTTGAGCCCCTCCGGCGATTGAGGAGGCCCGTCCGGCGAGGACTTCGGG
>NZ_JAAAHS010000166.1 GCF_009908195.1 Streptomyces boluensis
GGGTGAGGGCGTATGCGACGGCCGATCGCGTGGACCCCGGGTGCGTTGAGACGGGGCCGGGCTCCAGGCGCTACGCGCCGGACAGCCGCAACATGACCTTGCTGCTCCCGCTCGCCGGATCCGCGGCGACGGCCAGCGCCTCCTCGGCCCGTTCCAGCGGGAAGCGATGGGTGATCAGCGGCCGCACATCCAGACCGTCCCGCAGCGCGCGCAGAGCGTCGTCGATCTCCTCGACGAAGCGGTACGAGCCGATCCAGGTGATCTCGCGGGTCACCAGGTCGCCGAGGTCGGCCGGGGCAGCCGTACCGGGCAAGTTGCCGACCTGGACGACCGTGCCGCCGCGCGCCGTGGCGCGCAGCACCGGGCCGAGCGCGGCCGGAGCGCCGGACGCCTCGAAGACCACGTCCACGTCCTGCGGCAGAACGTCACCGCGCGAGAGGTCGCGGGTCTCGTCAGCGCCCATGGCACGGGCGACGGCGAGGGACGACGCCGTCAGGTCGGCGGCGACCACCGTGGCGGCCCCGCGGTGCCGGGCGGCGGCCACGACCAGGGAGCCGATCGGCCCGGCGCCGTTGACCAGAACAGTACGGCCGCGCAGGTCGGGGACCCGGCCGACGGCGTGCAGCGCGACCGCCAACGGCTCGGCCAGGGCGCCCTGTTCGGTGTCGACGCCGTCCGGCAGCGGCCGGATCTGGTCGGCGAGGACCACCCGGTACTCGCTGAACCCGCCGTCGGTGTGCGGGTCGAAGGCCGCCGAGCCGAAGTAGCGGACGTGCGGGTAGAGGTTGGTGCGTCCGGCGATCCGCTCGGGCAGCACGCCGTCGCCGACGAGTTGGGCGGGGTGCACGGTGGCCGGCTGCCCTTCGCCGAGGCCGGTGACCCCGGCGCCGAGCGCGGCGATCCGGCCCGCGACCTCGTGCCCGAGCACCAGCGGGTGCTTGAGCGAAGCCGTACCGGACGCCCCCTTCTTCCAGTAGGCGATGTCGGATCCGCAGATCCCGCCCCACTCCAGGGCCAGGAGCACTTCGCCCGCGCCCGGCACCGGCCGGTCCCGTTCGTCGACACGCACGTCGCCGGGGCCGTGCACCACGACCGCCCTCATATGGCCTTCTCCCGTGGGGTGTTCGGCTACTGCACTTCGCGTAGGACCGGCGATCGCACTCATACGGCGTCCTCGAGGCGGACCAGGTCGCGGCCGCGTGTCTCGGGTGCGAGGAACGCGCTGACGAGGGTGATCAGCGAGTAGACGATGAGCATGACCGCGATGGGCCACCAGCTGCCGGTGACGGCCGTGAGCGTGGCCGCGAGGACCGGGCCGATCGCGGTGGCGAGGATGCCGCCGATCTCCTTGGCGAGCGCGAGCTGGGTGAACCGCGTGCGGGCGCCGAAGAGTTCGGCCATGGTCACGCTCTCAAGCGAGAACAGTCCGAGGACACCGACGTTCAGGCCGACCACCATGCCGATCATGACGCCCGGGGTGGAGCCGGAGGTGATGAGGAGCATCACCGGGAAGGCGACGGCGATGGTGAGCAGCGTGAGCGCGAGGTAGACCGGGCGGCGTCCGAAGCGGTCACCGAGCAGGCCGACCACCGGCACGGTGGCGAAGCCGACGAGCGAGCCGTACACGATCGCGTCCGTGGGGACGGAGCGGCCGACGGCGAGATTGGCGGCGATGTAACCGACGAGGAACGTCTGGATCAGACCGGAGTTGCCGGCCTGGCCGAAGCGCAGGCCGAGCGCGAGGAAGAAGGCCTTGCCCTTGCGCTGGCGGACGCCGGCGGCAAGGACGTTGCTCTGCTTCTCGTCGGCCGTGGCGATGGCGGACTCGACCTCGTCGCGAGCGAGGGCCACACCGTCCACGACGTCGGCGCGCTTCTCGAAGACCGGGCTCTCCTTGAGCCCGCGGCGCATCCAGACCGCGAAGATCATCAGTACGAAGCTGAGCAGGAAGGGCAACCGCCAGCCCCAGGAGAGGAGTTGCTCCTCACTGAGGACGGCGAGCAGGACGGCCCACAGGCCGGACGCGGCGAGCGTGCCGGAGTTGGTGCCGAGCGACACAAGCGAGGAGATCAGGCCGCGGCGGCGTACGGGCGCGTACTCGGCGAGCAGCACGGTCGCCCCGGCGATCTCGGCGCCCGCACCGAAGCCCTGGACCAGGCGCAGCACGACAAGGAGGATCGGCGCGGCGATGCCGATCATGGCGTAGGTGGGCAGTATGCCGATCAGGGTGGTGGAGGCGCCCATCAGCAGGACGGTGAGGTACAGGACCTTCTTGCGGCCGATACGGTCGCCCATCCGCCCGAAGTAGACGGCGCCGGCGAGCCTGGCGACGTATCCGACGCCGTACGTGGCCATCGCGGCGATGAGCCCGATGGCGGGGCTGACATCCGGGAAGAAGATCTTGTTGAAGACGATCGCGGCGGCCAGCGAGTAGAGCTGGAAGTCCATGAACTCCATGGCTGTGCCGAGCCAGCCCGACATGGCGGCTCTGGCCAGATCGCGTGTGCTGCGCTCCGCGGGGCGCGTGGGCTCCGCGGATATGGCGCTGTCCTTCATCGTGAACTCCGTTGTTCGGGACGGTGGTTCGGGAGCGGGGGGTGGTGGTCGGGTGTCGTTTTGCTGTGGCGGACTCAGATCTCGATACGGCCGGCCCGGAGCGCGGGCAGCCGGTCCGCGACGGCGGCGGTGAGCGCATCGTCGTCGGCCAGGTCAGGCGCTCCGAGGACCCGCAGCAGCGCGCGTATCGCCGCGACGGGCGGGCCGGAAGGCTGCCAGCAGGCGGCGAGCGCATCGGCCGCGGGGTCGGTGATCCCCGTCGAGCCGTCGAGCGCCCGGTGGGTGCCGTGCGCCCAGGCGGCGAGGGCGAGTTCGAGGACGTCGGTGGCCGCGCCACGGGCGCGCAGCTCGCGCAGGGCGGGCAGCCAGCGCTCCGTGATCTTCAACGACCCGTCGGAGCCGATCTGTTGCAGCTGGTGCCGCATCGCGGGATTGCGGAACCGTACGACGAGATCGGCGGCGTAGGCCAACGGATCGGGACCGTCGGCGGGAAGCGTCGGGGCGACCTCCGCGCACAGCGCCCGGACCAGGCGCTCGCCCCAGCCGGTCGCCAGCGCGTCGGCCACGGTGCCGCACCCGGCGGCCAGGCCGAGGTGGGCGAGCGCCGAGTGCGAGCCGTTCAGCAGACGCAACTTCGTGAGCTGGTACGGGGCGACGTCCGGCACGAACAACGCACCGTCCCGCTCCCACTGCGGCCGGGATGCGGCGAAGGTGTCCTCCAGGACCCACTGCCGGTAGGGCTCCCCGGTCACGGGAAGTGTGTCGTGCACCCCGAGTGCCGCTGCGGCGGCTGCCCGGTCGGACTCGCTCGTCGCGGGCACGATCCGGTCCACCACCGTCGCGGGAAAGGCGACGGCTTCGGCAAGGCGGGCCAGGATCATGTCGCGGTCCGGCCAGTCGGATGCCCTGACGAAGTCCTGGACGACCCGGCCGAGCGCGGCGCCGTTGCCCGCCATGTTGTCGCAGGACACGACGGAGACCGGGGGCGCACCGGCCCGCATCCGCGCGGCGAGGCCGGCGGCGAGGCGGCCCACCACGGTGGTGAGCGGACCGTCGGGCGCGGCGGCCAGGTCGGCGGCCACGGGCGCCGCCGCGATGTCGAGCCCGCCGGTGACGGGGGAGCGGTGGTAGCCCTTCTCCGTGACGGTCAGGGTCACCACCGTCACGTCCGGGTCGGCGAGCGATGCGTCGACGGCCTTCGCGTCCGGCCCCATCGTCAGCGCGCCGACCACCGCACCCACGACCCGCGAGGCACTGCCCTCGGGACGGCGTTCGGTGACCGAGTAGAGGCAGTCCTGGTCCCGCAGTGCGCGCACGGTCTCCGCCGAGCGGGGCGCGACAGCGGTGATGCCCCAGGGCTCCCCGGAGCGGGCGGCAGCGTTCTCGGTGTAGACGGCCTGGTGTGCCCGGTGGAAGGCGCCGAGCCCGAAGTGCACGATCCGGGGCCGCAGTTCGGCGGGGTCGACGGCGGGACGCAGCTCGGGTGCGAGCCGGGGGAGCGCCGCGCGGTCGAGCTTCGGCAGGTCCATGGCGCTCACCAGTCGTGCACCGAACCGTCGAGGCGGCGCGCGACCGGGAGGTAACGCCGCTGATACGGGAAACGCTCGGCGGCCTTCTCGTCGTACTCCACACCGAGCCCCGGCTCCTCGGACGGATGCAGCATGCCGTCCGCGAACGTCACGCCGCTGCGGAACACCTCGGCGGTCTCGTCCGCGTGGCCCATGTACTCCTGGATGCCGAAGTTCGGCACCGTCACGTCGAGATGCACGGCGGCGGCCATGCTGACGGGGGAGAGGTCGGTCGCGCCGTGGGAGCCGGTACGCACCTGGTACAGCGCGGCGAGGTCGAAGATCCGCCGCAGGTGGGTGATGCCTCCCGCGTGGGCGACCGTGGTGCGTACGTAGTCGATGAGCTGCTCGGTGATCAGGTCCTTGACGTCCCAGATCGAGTTCATGACTTCGCCGACCGCGATCGGCGTGGTGGTGTGCTGCCGGATGAGCCGGAAAGCCTCCTGGTTCTCGGCCGGAGTCGGGTCCTCCATCCAGAACAGCCGGCAGTCCTCGACGCTCTTGCCGAACCGGGCCGCCTCGAGCGGCGTGAGCCGGTGGTGCACGTCGTGCAGAAGATGGAAGCCGAAACCGAAGCGCTCCCGCACCGCCTCCAGATAGCCGGGCGCGAAGCCGAGGTAGGCCTCGGTGTCCCACGGCTGCTCGTCGGGCAGGTCGCTCGCGGCCGGCTCGTAGATCTTGCCCTTGCGCACCCCGTACGTGCCGCCGACCTCGGGCACGGCAGCCTGCGCGCGTACGGCCCGATAGCCGAGCTCCAGATGCCGCTCGACGTCGTCGAGCAGCGAGGGCACGTCGGTGCCGCTGGCGTGCGAGTAGACCAGGACGCCCTCGCGGGACTTGCCGCCGAGGAGCTGGTACACGGGCAGCTGCGCGGTCTTGCCCTTGATGTCCCACAGCGCGGTGTCGACGGCGGAGACGGCCGTCATGGTCACGGGCCCGCGACGCCAGTACGCGCCCTTGTAGAGGTACTGCCACATGTCCTCGATGCGAGCCGGGTCCTTGCCGATGAGCAGCGGGACCACGTGGTCGCGCAGATAGCTCGCCACGGCCAGCTCGCGACCGTTGAGCGTGGCGTCACCGAGTCCGGTCACCCCGTCCGTGGTGGTGATGCGCAACGTGACGAACGTGCGCCCGGGGGAGGCGACGAACACGTCGACGCGTTCGATCTTGCTCACTGAGGGGGCTCTCCTTTACGGCGGGGCGGGACGGACACGAGCGCCGACCGAGCCCGTCGCGGGCCGGGGACGGCTGTCGTGCAGTGCTTGTATACAAGCACTTGTCGCGCACGTCGGCAATGCTCTCGTCACCATGCTTTTACGTGAGGCCCGCCACGGGCCGCACGGCTCGCCGCCGGCCCGCAGCCGCTGGTCCAAGCCGCGCCGCCGGTACGTACGATGGGCGCATGGCTCAATCGAACGGGCGAAGGACCAGTCGGCGCGGCATCTACCTGAAGCTGCGTCAGATGGTCCTGACCCTCGAACTCCCCCCTGGCGCGGCCCTGTCGGAGAACGAACTCGCCGCGACCCTGGGCGTGAGTCGTACGCCGGTGCGGGAGAGCCTGATCCTCCTGGCGCAGGAGGGCCTGGTGCAGGTCTTCCCGAAGATCGGATCGTTCGTCTCCCGGGTGGACCCGGCGCAGGTCGCGGACGCACAGTTCCTGCGGGAGGCGGTCGAACTCGCCTCACTCGACGATCTGCCCCCGGAACCCGACCCGGCGGTCGTCGAGGAACTGCGGGACAACCTGAACCGTCAGCAGCACGAGGACCTCGGCCTCGAGGAGTTCTTCGACCTTGACGAGGCGTTCCACCAGGGCCTGATGCGGCTGAGCGGCCACGGCAACGTCTGGACCACGGTCGCCGCCGCCAAGGGCCACCTGGACCGCGCCCGGCGACTCGGCCTCCACGAAAACGTGTCCCCGGCCGTCTTCGCCGCCCAGCACCACGAGATCTTCGAAGCGGTCGTCGGCGGCAACACCCAGCTCGCCCGCACCTCCATGCGCAACCACCTGCGGGCGGTCTTCAGCGACATCGAACGCATCCGCGCCCACTCGCCCGAACTCTTCGCCACCGACCCCTCGACGGTGCCGGTGCGGCGCAACGTGGTGGTCTGGGAGTAGAACCCGGCTGGGACCGCACCCGGGCAGCCCGCGCGGGACTGCTCCTCGGCGAGAAGGGACCCGCTACGAGGCCGCCGACCCGGAGAACGGAGGCGACCCGACCCGCCGGTGCTCGACCTGGCACGCGCCCTGCGCTGGGAGCGCCGCCAGCTCTCGCACCACATCAGGCCGGGGTCTCGTACGCCGAGAGGACGTGCCCGGGGGCGGCCGCGAGGCGTTCATCATCCTCACACCTGAAGGCTGGAAGATGATCGAGCAGGAGGCCCCGGCCCACTGCTCGACAAGGTTCTCTCGCGCCTGGATGAAGGGCCCGAACAACCCAGCGCATGAATCGGCAGGCGTGTGCGGGTGGCGTTGTCCCCCGCTTTCGCCGTGCGCGTGGACGGAAGCGGTGGCACGGCCGCGGTCCAGGCTGAGGTGGCTGATCCCGCCGGAGGCCAGGCCGTTGTGGCCTTCTGGGCCCTGGCGCGGAAGTATGGCGTGCATCTCAGCTGGTACGGGAGGCTCTGCCCTCGCCGGTGTCCGCGCCGTGTCGGCCGGCCTGTATCTCGCGCCGAGGAACCGGGGTGAGGGCCGCACCATTGGCCAGGACTTTGTCCGCGAGCCCTTCTGCTTGCGCCGGCCCGGGCTGCCCGGCGGCCCCGCCGTGTCTCTGGCCGCGCCGGCACTGACCTGCCCTTGTGACGGCGGCCGAAGTCGTGCACGGTGGCTTGGACTTGGCCTCCGCGCACATCGACAGAGCGTTCGAGGGCCGCGAGTGGTGGCCAAGATCGGCGGAAGCGGTTCTGCCTGCTGTCGTGCAGCCCTGAGCGGGACCCCGAACACCCTGCCCGCGACGCGGTGCCAAGGCGGCCACAGGTGTCACTTGATGGGGTGACAGATGTTGAGCGAAGGCAAAGAGTTGAGATAGCTGAGGTGTCCTTATCACCGGCGCCCTGCGGTACTTCGACCGCGACACCGCCGGCCTCGCCGCGCTCGTACGCCTACGCCTGGCCGCGCACTGCAGCCTCACCGCCACCCTCGGCGCCGGCCCCTGCCAGGAAGAAGTAGCATCGTCGCCGACGTGGCGCGGTGAAGGCCGTCGCTTGCTGACAAGGCGGTGTGGAGCGTGGAACAGAAGAAGCCCTGGACGATCCAGTGGCATATTGCGGCAGATGGAATGGTGATCAAGCAGCGGTCCCGGGGCAGCGCGGAGCACGAACAGCTGTTCCAGCAGTTTGCGACGACGCGGACGCCGAAGATCGAGCAGCTCGATGCCATGGAGGAGGGGCTGCAGCGTGCCAGCGCCTCCGGCGAGCGAAGGTCCAGGGTCCTCCTCTACCTGGCCTACGTGGCTCTCGCAGGGCTCGTGGCCGGGATCGCGTCGACCTGGGTCGGTATCGATACCGGGTTCTTGACGCTGGGGTCGCTCGCTGTCGTCGTTCTCCTCGGGCTCAGCACGGGCGTCATCATGCGGGCATCGATCGGTCGCTATCAGCGTGCCCACCGGGAGGCCGGGTTCGAATCGTCGAACGGCGTCACGCTCGCCGCTCGCGAGGCCCGCATGATGATCAGCGATCCAGGTGCCGTCTCCGGCAGGGAGTTCGCCGCCGTCCGAGCCTGAGGGCCGACGTGCCTTTTGTGCTCTTGGTTCAGAGAACCGGCCACGGGCAAGTCCTTGGCCGCGTACGGCATTCACCGCATCGGCGACCTCCACACCGTCCCGCCCGCCACCCTGCAGCGCATCCTCGGCAAGACCACCGCCCGCCACCTTCACCGAGCGTGCCCGCGCTCTTTAGCCACTTTCGGGTGTTGTAGCGCTACACGGCATCCCCGGCCCTCTGCGGTGCGCGGCGTGGCCACCTCTCATAGCACCAACTCGACTAACTCACACGGGTGTTGGCAGGTCTACTTCAGCGACCCTTCTCGTGATGTCTCCTGGTACGCGGACAACCCGTTGTCGGCTCGGTTGCCGTCGCGGCTGAACTTCCTTGATGCGCTCGGGAAATGCTGACGCCCAGGTGATCAGCGAGCTGCTGACCGAGCGAGATCGCATTCAGGCGTCCGCACCACCCATGCGGTGCCTTCCCGACTCGGCCCCGAAGTCCTGGCCCGCACACCAGGAATCAAGTGGCCCGCCAGACCCAGCAGGACACGCGACGCCCAGGCGACTGACCAACCGAACCGCGTGCCCATGAACGGAAGCGGTAGGACAGGCTGGATGTCATCAGCGGTAGCTGTCCCGATGCGGGTTGCGTACTGAGCTTGACCTTCGAGTCGGGTTGAAGTCGCCGACGGCCGGATCGTCGACGGCCAACTCCGACGCGGCGATCACCACGACGGTGCCGCTGATGGCCGCCACTGTGCTGGTGGTGGTCGCCTCCCGGATCCCCAAGCTCGGCGACAGCCTCGCCGACGTCGCCGCCGTCGTCCCGTTCTACGTCGTCTTCCTGTTGGTATTCGAGGGTTGCAGTATTCGCCGTAGAGCGAGCAGTTCCGTACCCGGCTCGGTCACGTTGGCGGTTACAAGGTGTAGAGCTCTCGCCGAACGGGCGCTGTCTGCGCGAAGACGCCGGAGCAAGAAGAAGACCGGCCTCTTGCGGTGAACCCGCGCCTCCCGACAGCAGCAATCCCGCGCGGCAGAAGGCCCACCCGGCGCTACGAGGTTTACGGCGCCGGTACGGCACCGATCTGCTGCATCACCCCGAGGAGGTCGGGCTGGCCCCGTTCGCCGACGATCCGGCCGTCGGCCAGGTAGTAGAAGTTCATGGCCTGCACCGAGATCTTGTTGCCGCTCGCCGGGATCCCGAAGAATTCACCGTCGTGGGTTCCCCGCATGGTGAACCGCGCGGCCACGGTGTCGCCTTCGGTGACTGTCTCCTCCAGCGTCCACTGGACGTCGGGGAAGGCGCTGCGCATCATCCCGATGACTTCCATGTACCCATCGGGCCCCCGCAGTGGTTCCGGGTGGCTTGGCGCGTGGAACACCGCGTCCGGAGAAATGACCTCGCGGGCGAGATCCTCGTTGCCCGTGTTGATGAACTCGACGAAACGGTTCATCACTGACTCGGTGGACTGCGATGGCATCTTGCTGTGCCTCTCCGGAGACGTTTGGGCGGTACCTGCGAGCGTAACATCGAATCGATGTTCACATCGATTCGATGTTTGCGTGCGAAGATGGACTCATGCTGGAACTCGCGATACTCGGCTTCCTCGCCGAGGGACCCCTGCCTGGACACGAGCTGCGCCGCCGCATCTCACAGCTGACCGGCTATACGCGGCCGGTCAGCGACGGCAGCCTGTATCCGGCGATCAATCGCCTGACCAAGGCGGGCTTGATCGAGCGGCGCGCCGACCCAGCTGCGGGGGCGGCCCGGTACGTGCTCAGCCTGACCGCGGCCGGGCGGGCCGACATGCTTCAGCGCCTGCGCAAGCCCGCCGACCACGAGATCACCGACTTCACCCGGTTCTACGTCGTCCTGGCATTCCTCTCCCACCTGCCCGACGTGGCCGAACGGCACGCGGTGCTGCGCAGACGGCTGGAGTTCCTGGAAGAACCGGCGAGCTTTTTCTACGACCACGACCGGCCTCTGCGTGCCGAGGAGATCGCCGACCCCTACCGGCGCGGCATGCTGCTCACCGCCCGCGCGACCAGCCGCGCCGAGCGGACCTGGCTGCGCGAGACCCTCGGAGAGAAGCCGCCCGCATTCGACACTGCGTGTACCGACAGCGATCCGCATGCGCCCGCCGCTCCCGCGAGCTGACTGTCCACAGAGGAACCCCCATGCTTGCTTCCTGGTACGACGAACAGGGCCCCGCCGCCGATGTCCTGCACGTCGGCGAACTCCCTGATCCCGTCCCCGGCCCCGGCGAGGTCCGCGTCCGCGTCACCGTCTCGGGCGTCAACCCCGGCGATACCAAGAAGCGGCGCGGATGGCTCGGCTCGTCCATGCCCTATCCACGGGTGATCCCGCACAGCGACGCCGCCGGAGTCATCGACACTGTGGGCGCCGGCGTGGACGCCCGCCGCGTCGGACAACGGGTCTGGGTATACGGTGCCCAGTCCTACCGCCCCTTCGGCACCGCCGCCCAGTACACCGTCGTATCGGACCACCAGGCTGTACACCTGCCCGACCACCTCAGTGACGAGTTGGGCGCGAGCCTCGGCATCCCCGGCATCACCGCCCACCGCACCGTCTTCGCCGACGGCCCGGTCGACGGCCAACTGGTCCTGGTCCACGGAGTCCTCGGCGGCGTCGGCTCCCTGGCCGCCCAGCTCGCCCACTGGGCCGGCGCCACCGTGCTCGCCACCGTCCGCCGCACCCCGGACCTCCGCCACGTCGACCCGGCCGTCGTCTCCCACGCCGTCGCCCTGGACACCGGCGACCCCGCCACGGCCATCCGCTCGTACGCGCCGCGGGGCGCCGACCGGATCATCGAGGTCGCCCTGTCCGACAACGCAGACCTCGACAACGCCGTCGCCGCCAACAACGCCGTCATCGCCGCCTACGCCACCCGCGCGGACCGCACCGAGATCCCCTTCTGGCCGCTGCTGTTCAACAACGTCACCCTGCGGCTGCTCGGC
This sequence comes from Streptomyces boluensis, assembly GCF_009908195.1. Lineage (GTDB taxonomy): Bacteria > Actinomycetota > Actinomycetes > Streptomycetales > Streptomycetaceae > Streptomyces > Streptomyces boluensis. Next base: position 10,805 of record NZ_JAAAHS010000166.1, read on the forward strand.
AGCGACGACTTTCCCGCCGAGGCCAAGCGCCAGGCCGCCCGCGACCTCACCTCCGCAGCCGCCGTCGGCGCCCTCACCGTCGCCGTCGGCAACCGTCACTCGCTGGACGACATCGCCAAGGCCCACGATCACGTCGACGCCGGCGGTGGCCACGGCCGCATCCTGGTCACCATCCCCCAATAGCGCAGACTCACTGCTCTACCCAACTGCCTAGCCCTACGGGCCGGCCCGTCGCGCTGCCAAGTAACCGGACCAGCTCTCCATCGAGCGCGGTGTCGGCGGGCAGGCGCAGCGGCAACGATCTCGGGAAACGCCCCGGTCAGGTCACCGCCGACGCGGGAGCGGATCAGTACGCGGCCATCGGCCCGCCGGCCACGCGTGCCCGGTAGCCGTTCCACTTGGGCTCCGCCGCATGATCCGAGGGAAGGGCGGGATCGGAGGTGGGGGTGGCGAGCATCCGATCCGGCAGGTGACCAGGTCGAAGGCATGGCGGACGTCTTCCGCCGCACGCCGCGGGGCTGGACGGTGTCGCCCGGTCAGCGGATCCTGGGCAGGGCCTCGTCCGGGTGCGCGGCGTGTACGTACTTCACGGCGATGCCGGGGTGGATGCCGAAGAGGCGTACGAGGTGGACCGGATCGGCGGTCTCCCGGGCCTCGTCCAGGATGCGGTCGGCCTGTACCTGCCGTGGCAGCAGCCCGATCTGGTCGAAGGCGGCCCGCATCGCGCAATAGCTGATCTGCGGTGAAGCCGGGTGCCGGTAGGTCTGCGAGGTGATGAGCAGGTGCGGGTTGGTGGCCTGGGGCCAGCGGCGGCGGCGCTCGCGCAGCCAGTCGGCCGCCAGGTCGGTGCTCAGGTCGTCGAGGTAGACGAGGTGGATGCCTTCACCCCGGCGCACCGCCAGTGTTCGGCGGGCGAGGTCGGGGTCGGCCAGGTCGAGCCGGGCGACCTCCACGGCACGCACGGCGTGGATGGCGACCAGACCGACGATGAGGCGCGCGGCGGGACCATCCAGCCGTTCCAGGGCCCGGCCAGTCGATCGCTGGACAAGGGTCTCGGCAGGTGTACTCCAGCAGGCAACTGCAGCCCGGCCGTGGGGTTGAGGAAGATCAGCCGCTCCTGCTTCATGGCCCGGAAAATGCTGCAGCACGCTGAGCAGCCCGCGGGCCACGTTGCCCTGATGGCGGGCGAGTTCGCTCGTGATGTGATCGGCGGTGATCTGCCGTAGGTCCAGGCCGGCCGCCGTCCACGCGGTCAGGGTCGGCCAGGCGATGCGCAGGTAGCGACTCGATGTTCCCGGTGCCGAGAATGCCGATCTTCATGGTGAAACTCCTCGTCCGGAACGGAACCCAGGTTTCGGTGACGTGGGTTCCGGCTGTGTGTTCGCGGCGGGTGGCTCAGCGGTGGGCGGCGCGGTTCATCTCGACGACGTCGTCGACGGTGGGGTTGTCCGGGAGGGCGGCGAAGCGTTCCGGGAGGCTGTCGCGGACGGCCGTGTCCTTGACGCGGTCAGCCGCGGCCAGGGCCGCCGGCAGCTCGTCGAGGGTCAACTCGGTGCAGTAGGCGGGGCCGTTGGGCTGCTGGCGCCAGGAGTCGGCCAGGGGGCCTGCGTCGTACGGGTCGAAGCCGGTGTCGTCCACGAGGCTCATGGCCACCTTCCGCGCCTCGTCGGAGTCACCGGCGACCGGGATGGCGATACGGCCGGGTGTTCCCGCCGGGACGCCCCGCGTGCGCTGGGTCTCGGCCAGCGCGGCGTTCCACGCCTTGATGACGGGACGGCCGAGCAGCTCGGCGGTGTACACGCTCTCCACCTGGCCGTTGTCCACCGCCTCGATCGGCTCGCTGAGCATGCCCGGGTAGTAGTTCGAGGTGTCGATGACCACTGTCTCGTCGGGCACCGAGGCGAACAGGTCCGCCAGCTGGCCCGCCACCCCGAACGGGATCGACAGGACGATCACGTCCCTGTCCTGGACCGATTCATTAAGGGCCACCGCGCGAGCACCGGACTCCAGCACCTCCGCCCGGACGGCCTCGGGGCCGCGGGCATCGGCCACCTGTACCTCGTGACCGGCCGTGCTGAGCTTGGAGGCGAGGTTCCCGCCGATGGCGCCGGCTCCTATAACAGTGATTTTCACGATTTGTCCTTTGACGGGTTGTACTGCGCCACCCGTGAAGATGGCGCCATGTCATGTCTGTGCGTGGTCGAGAGGTCGGGCGGTACCCGGCCGGACCGGATCCGGATTATGTGGCGCTTACGCCTGGGTGTCCCGCTCGCGGTAGCCGCTCGCGATCAGTGCGCGAAGTCGGCCGAGCGACTCCTCGTCGGTGCCGTTGCCCTTGATCCAGGCAAGGGAACAGGCCGCGAGGAACAGGTCGTACCCCTGCACCGATGCCCGCACGTGTCCCGCGTGCTGCGCCGCTCGCACGTACTGGTCGGTGGCGGTGATGAGGATGTCGCAGGGAATCGTGAGCGGGCCGTCCGGCTCCTGCGCCCGGGCCGCGGCCATGAGCGGTTCCGGCAGGCCGCTGTAGGCGCTGAAGTACTCCTCCATCGCCCGCAGCCATTGCTCCAACGCCTCGGCCGGGTCGCCGAGTTGCTCGATGTCCGCCTGGCGGGCCACGAGTTCCTCGGAGCGGGTCTGCAGCACGGCCGCGAGCAGCGCTTCCCGGGTGGGGAAGTGCCGGTACAGGGTTGCGGGCCCGACGCCTGCCTCCTTGGCCACCGCCTCCAGGGAGGTGCCGACCCCATGCCGCAGGAAGTGCCGCTGCGCGGTCTCAAGGAGGACCGCGCGGTTGCGCTGGACGTCCGCGCGAGGCTTGCGCCCCTGGTGACCGCTGGTGGCCATGCATCCTCCTGTCTCCGGTGACTACGGAGGATGCATCAAAACGGATGCAGCCTCCGTATGCATTCGAGAGTAAAACGGAGGGAGACTCCGGTCAAGTCGGCGGCTCGACCGCGGAGCCCGGACAGTCAGACTGGAGCCAGAAAATTTCCAGCTCGAAGGCGGCACGCTGTATCTCCTGGAGTACCGCTGCCTCGAGCAGAGGACCCTGCCGCGTGAGACCGCCACAGCCAGTCACGAGTTACTCAGGCCCTCAGGAGGAGACGTGCCGGAGGGCATCATCGTCGGACTGGCCGAGCAACTGAGCTGAGAGGCGCTCGGATCAGAGGCTGGTGTTCTTCAACTTCCCGCGCCTATCGGCTCGTCAAGGCGACCGGAATCAGGCCAAGTTCAGCCCCGCATACGGGTTTTCGCGCCGTAAGTGATCAAGTTCGGGGGATCATTCGGCCAGCGAGAACGGAACGTGAACGGCATCAAGGAACGGCTGATCGCCAACAGACCCGTGACACGGTTCCCCGGCGGTGGTCGTTGACGTCACAGGCGTGTGGGGGTGCGGTCGGTGGGCCCGAAGCGGGTGGACTTCATGGTGGTCGGCGACGGTGTTCTGGGCCGGTCGATCGCCTACGCCCTGGCCTCGGCGGAGCCGACCGCGCGTGTCGCACTCAGCGGGCGCCGGGGCGAGCAGAGCGAGCAGGGCGCTGCTTCGGGTGCGGCGGGAGCCATGCTCAGCACCGTGGGCGAGGTGACAGCCGCGACTTCCCGCACCGTCCACGGCCGGCTCCGGCTGAGCATGGCGGTCCAGGCGGCTGACCGCTGGCCACGGTGGCGCGATGAGATCCGCGCGTACGCCGGAGCCGGCGCACCGGTCGACGACGGCTACGGCACGGGCACGTTCATCCTCCTCAACGCCGTCTCCGCGCGCCTGGACGAGCAGGCGTTTCACGCCATCGAGGCGGCGGCCCGCCGGCACGCCCTGCCGGTGGAGCACACCGATCCGGCGGACATCCCCGGCTACCGTCCGCTGGACAACGACCGTGCCCTGCGCGCCCTCCACCTCCCTGCCGAGGCGTTCCTCGACGCCCGCCGCTGGCTGGCCACCCTCGACGCGGCCCTGCACGCGCTGCCCAACCTCGCCCGGACCCCTGCGGGGCTGCTGCGAGCGGCCGGCGATGACTACACCCTGCACACCGGCGCCGACCGGTACACCGCGCCCACCGTGATCGTCGCCGCGGGGGCCTGGACGACGCCGCTGCTCGCCCGACTCGACCCCGATCTGACGGTTCTGCCGGTGGTCTGCGCCGAGGGCAGCGCCGTCAGCGTCGATGGCCCCACCCCGCTGCGCAGTGTGCTCCGCACTCCCAACCGCGCCTATGCCTGCGGGCTGCACGCCGTCCCCCAGGCAGACGGCGCCTGGTATGTCGGCGCCACCGCCCAACCCGCGATCTCCCCCGGAGAGCGCCCCACTCTGGGCGGCGTACGTTTCCTCCTCGACGCGGCACTCGGCCAGCTGCACCACGGCCTGACCGGCAGCGCACTGCGCCAACTCCACCACGGCAACCGGCCGATCGGTCTGGACGGCCACCCGCTGCTCGGCCAGACCGCACGGCCGGGCCTGTGGGTGGCCACCGGCACCCACCGCGACGGACTGCACGCCTCCCCGCTCATCGCTCAGGAACTCTCCGAAGCCCTCCTGCACGGCACGCCCAGTCACATCCTCGCCGCCTGGCGCCCCGACCGAGCCCTCATCAACGACTGGACGGCCGCCGAAGCAGGGAGGGAAGCCGCCTCCCACCACCACGCGCTGACCGCCGAATCCCGCATGCGCCCACCGCTGACCGGCAGTTGGCCCGACGCACTCGCCACTGCCTACCGCCACCAGCTGGACGAGGCCTACGCCGCCATGCCCGACGGCTACGTCCCACCGCCCGAACTCGCGCCTCTGGCCTACGAACACGGCCCCGCCC
>NZ_JAAAHS010000167.1 GCF_009908195.1 Streptomyces boluensis
GGGCGGGTCGGCCGGGCGTGGGTGCTTTCGCTGTTCGGGCGGTACCGGGGGAGTGTGCGCCGTACCGGACTGCTGTGGATCAACCCGCTGTCGAAGCGGCGCCGGGTCGACGTACGGCTGCGGCACTGGCGCAGCGAGCCCATGCCTGGGGTGGACGCGAACGGGGTGGCGCTGCGGGTGGTGCTGCTCGTCGTGTGGCGGGTCAAGGACACGGCGCGGGCCACGCTCGCGGTCGACGACCATGTGACCTATCTGCGCGAGTGCGTGGAGGCGGCGCTCGCCGGGGTGTTCTCCCAACTCCCGGTCGACGCGCCCGTTTCCGGCGCGGGCGGTGCGACGCTGCGGAACGCGGAGGCGGTCGGCGACGCGCTGACCCGGCGTGTGGCGGTGGACGCGGAGGCGGCCGGGATCGAGGTGTTCTCGGTCCAGCCGACCCGGATCGACTACGCCCCGGAGATCGCGGACACGCTGCGCCGCAGCCGGCTCGCGGCCCTTGAGGCGCGGGACCGGGACCTCGAGCTGAACCGCCTGGTCGACACGGTCGAGGACACGGTGACCCGGCTCACCGTGCGCGGCCTGGTCGAACTCGACGACTACGAGCGCAAGGCACTGGTGAAGGACCTGACGGTGGCCTTCTGCCAGGGGCACACGGAACGCTGACCGGAATCAACTCCTCATTGGCATGGCATTGGTATGGACATGTTCAACTGCCCGCAATAATCTGACGCTTGGTCTAGACCGCAGCACTGCGCACGGCTCACGGAACACCCCCCTTCGTTCTTCCAGGAGCACAGGAGCAGCAGCATGCGTAAACGGATGTACGCGGCAGCGGTGGGCATCGCCACCGTCGGCGCCTTCACGTTCTCCACGGGCGGCGCCAGTGGGCACGGCTACACCGACTCCCCGATCAGCCGTCAGAAGGTCTGCGCCAACGGCACGGTCACCGGCTGCGGTTCGATCCAGTGGGAGCCGCAGAGCGTCGAGGGCCCGAAGGGCTTCCCGGCGTCCGGACCCGCCGACGGCAAGATCTGCTCGGCCGGACTCGGACAGTTCGGCGAGCTCGACTCGGCGACCAAGCCCGGCGGTGGCGCCTGGCCGACCACGAAGGTGAGCAGCGGCGGCAGCCAGAGCTTCCGCTGGCAGTTCACCGCGCGGCACTCCACCACGGACTTCAAGTACTTCGTCACCAAGGACGGCTGGGACGACAGCAAGCCGCTGACCAGGGCGGCCCTCGAATCGGCGCCGTTCTTCACCGTCCCCTACAACAACCAGCAGCCCCCGGCCACGCTCGAACACACCGGCCAACTGCCCGCGGGCAAGTCGGGGCACCACATCATCCTGTCGGTCTGGACGGTCGCGGACACGGGCAACGCCTTCTACGCCTGCTCCGACGTGACGTTCTGACACTCCGGTCACCACCGGTCACCACCGGTCACTCCGGTCACTCCGGTCACTCCGGGCACTTCCCCCGAGGCCCACCGTCGCGCGTGCCACACCACACCCCCACGGTGCGGCACGCGCGGCCGCCGCCACTCTCCGGCCTCGGGACGCCCGCCGCTTCCCGCCTCTCCACTTCTGACGGTACGTCAATTACCGTGCCGCCTCATGGAGATGACCGTCGCTGAGCTCGTCAGCGCACAGTGGGACGACCACCGGACCGGCCTCCGCTGCGAGGACCGGGTCCTCACCCACCACCAGATCGCCGCGGGTGCCGCCGCCCGCGCCGCGCTCCTCGTGGACCTGCTGCCGCGAGGCGCCGAGCCGCATGTCGGCGTGCTGCTCGACAACGCCCCCGAGTACCCGCTGTGGCTCAGCGCCGCCGCGCTCGCGGGCGCGGCCGTCGCCGGGATCAACCCGACCCGGCGCGGCGCCGAACTCGCCCGCGACATCCTGCACACCGAGTGCCGCGTCCTGATCACCGAACGCGCCAAGCTCCCCCTCATCGACGGCCTCGAACTCCCCGGCGTACGCACCCTCGTGACCGACACCGAGGAGTACGGGCAACTGCTCGCGCCCTACGCGGACGCCGCACCCGGCGACGCCGTGCTCGCCCCGCCGGACCCCGCGCGGCGGCTGCTCCTCTACTTCACCTCCGGCTCGACCGGGGCGCCCAAGGCCGCGCTCTGCACCCAGGGTCGGCTCGCCGCGGCCGGGCGGTCCCTTGCCACGAACTTCGGGGTGCGCCGCGACGACGTGCACTACATCTGCATGCCGATGTTCCACGGCAACGCCGTCATCGCCGACTGGGCCCCGGCCCTCGCCGCGGGCGCCGCGGTGGCGCTGCGCCGGAAGTTCTCCGCGTCCGGCTTCCTCGACGACGTACGCGCCCACGGGGCGACCTACTTCACGTACGTGGGCCGCGCCGTGCAGTACCTCCTGGCCACCCCGGAACGCCCCGACGACCGGGACAACCCGCTGCGCCTCGGCTTCGGCACGGAGGCCGGCGCGGTCGACGCGGCCCGGTTCAGCGAGCGGTTCGGGGTGCGGCTCGTCGAGGGGTACGGCTCCTCGGAGGGCGGGGCGGCGGTCCAGTGGTCGCCGGGCGCTCCGCGGGGCGCGATCGGCCGCGCCGCTCCCGGCGACGACCTGGCGGTGGTCGACGCGGGGTCCGGCCAGGAGTGCCCGCCGGCCCGCTTCGACGCGGCGGGACGGCTTGTCAACGGGGCGGCGGCGATAGGGGAGTTGGTCAACCGGGGCCGCAACACGTTCGAGGGGTACTGGCGCAATCCCGACGCCGAGGCGGCCCGGCTGCGCCACGGCTCCACGGGCAGCGCCTGGTACTGGACCGGCGACCTCTTCTTCCGCGACCTCGAGGGCTGGCTCTACTTCGCGGGCCGTACGGATGACCGGATCCGCGTCGACAGCGAGAACCTCGCCGCCGCGATGATCGAGAACATCCTCGCCCGGTACGAGCGGGCCGCCGCCGTCGCCGTGTACGCGGTGCCCGACCCGGTGGCCGGCGACCAGGTGATGGCGACGCTGGCCCACCCCGGCCCCTTCGACCCGGACGACTTCACGCGCTTCCTGGCCGCGCAGGGCGACCTCGGCCCGAAGATGGTGCCGCGCTTCGTCCGCGTCCTGGACCGGATGCCGGTGACGGCCACCAACAAGGTCCACCGGGTCGGCCTGCGCCGCACGGGCTTCCGCTGCCCGGACCCGGTCTGGTGGCGCCCGGACACGGAGCTCACGTACGAACCACTCACCCCGGCGGCACAAGCGGCACTCGTGGAGCGCTACCGGGAACAGGGACGGGAGTCGTTGCTCGACCCCCGGTGAGCCTCGCCCCCGCGCCGGCCCCTGTGCTCCGGGGGTGTGGGTGGCGGAGCCCCCACTCGCGCGGCGAAGCCGTGCAGAAACGAAGTTGGCGGGTCAGCTTCGCGCTTTCTGCGAAGATGACCCGCCAACGACAACGTGCGCCGCCAGGGACTCGAACCCCGGACCCGCTGATTAAGAGTCAGCTGCTCTAACCAACTGAGCTAGCGGCGCCTGCTGACTCGTAAATAATACCCGGCCCTGAGGAGTGCTCCCGACCACCTGTGCGGTGCCGGGGGCCGTCTCCTCAGATCGCCAGTGAGAGCAGCACCGGTGCCGCGCCCCGGTTCAGGGTGTCCGCCGCCGCGCGCAGCCGGTGGGCGTGCTCGATCGGCATGGACAGGGCCAGGCAGCCGACCGAGGCGCCCGCGGTGATCGGGACGGCCGCGCAGACCGTGCCCACCGCGTACTCCTGGATGTCGAGGACCGGGACCGTGGGCGGCTGGGAGTCCAGGCTGGTGAAGAGGAGCCGCTCGTTGGTGATCGTCCGCGAGGTGAGCCGGGCCGGCTTGTGGCGGGAGAGGTGGTCCCGGCGGCCGTTGAGATCCAGCTGGGTGAGCAGGCTCTTGCCGACGGCGCTGGCGTGCGCGGCGGAGCGGAAGTCCACCCACTCGTTGACCGCGGGCATGTCGGGCCCCGCCGCGTACTGGGTGATCTTCACCTCGCCGTCGATGTACCGGCTGATGTAGACGGCCGCGCCGACCGAGTCGCGCAGCCGGTCCAGGGTGACCTGGAGCTGGTCCTTGATCGCGTCCTCGTGCTCCACGGTGGAGCCGAGCTTCGCGAGCGCGTCCCCCGTGGTGTAGGCGCCGTCGGAGACCTGTCGGACATATCCCTCGCGCCGCAGCATGAGCAGCAGCGCGGAGAGTGCCCTGGGTGGCAGTCCCGTCTGGCGTGCGATCTGGACGTCGGTGACGCCGGTACGGTGCCTCGCAACGGTTTCGAGCACACGCAGGGCGTGCTGCACCGAGTGGTACGGCGCGGTCGAATCTGGCTTCAGCGCCACGGTATCCCCCTGCATGGACCGGTTCCGGACAGCTGGGCTCGGTACCACGATAGCCGCCAAGCGCCGTGTACGGAGGGGCTGTTGACAAGATTCATGGCGTGATCCGGTGGCCGCCCCGCCCCACAAGCAGGAACGCGCCACCCTGGCATATGCCATGGTCAAGGCCTTGGCGGTACGGAACAGCCGCGCGCACCCGTACACGACGTAGAGCCCGGCCGGACGGTGCGTCGGCCAGGCTCTACGTCAGGGGCTGTGAGCTGCGTCGTACCGGGAAGGGACCCGGCGCGTGCGGTCCTAGAGGACCGCGCTCAGGAATTCACGGGTCCGCTCGTGGTCCGGGTCGCCGAAGATCTTTTCGGCCGAGCCGGACTCGATGATCCGGCCGGAGTCGAACATCAACACCTTGTCCGAGATGTCCCGGGCGAAGTTCATCTCGTGCGTGACACAGAGCATCGTGATGTCCGTGGTCTGCGCGATGTCCCGGAGCACGTCCAGGACGCCGGCCACCAGCTCCGGGTCGAGCGCGGAGGTGACCTCGTCGAGGAGGAGCACCTGCGGGCGCATCGCGAGCGCGCGGGCGATCGCGACGCGCTGCTGCTGGCCGCCGGAGAGCTGCGTCGGGTAGGCGTCGCAGCGGTCGCCGAGGCCGACCTGGTCGAGCAGTTCACGGGCCCGCTCGTCGGCCTCGTCCTTGGACAGGCCGAGCACGTGCACCGGCGCCTCGGTGATGTTCCGCAGCACCTTCATGTTCGGGAAGAGGTTGAACTGCTGGAACACCATGCCGATGTTCTTGCGGACCTCGCGGACGTGCCGCTCCCCGGCCGGGACCAGCTTGCCGCCGCGCTCCTCGTGGGTGAGGTACTCGCCGCCCACCTTGATGGTGCCCTCGTCCGGCTTCATGAGGGTCATCAGGAGCCGCAGGATCGTCGTCTTGCCGGAACCCGACGGGCCGATCAGCGTGACGTGCTTGCCGGACGCGACGGAGAAGTCCAGCTCGTCGAGGACGGTGTTGCTGCCGAAGCGCTTGGTGACCTTGTCGAAGCGGATCAGTTCGCTGCCGTCGACCGCCGGGTTGGCGGTCTCCTTGGTCGTGCTCACGTTCGGGTCGTTGGGGGTGCTGTCAGCGGACAAGGCGACGCTCCAGGGCTCGGAGAAGAAGAGAGGCCGGGTAGGCGATGACGATGAAGGCGATGCCGACGACGACGAGCGGTTCGACCATCTGGAACGTGATGGAGCCGAACTGCCGTGCCTCGCCCAGCATTTCGAGGACACCGATCGTGGAGATCAGCGGCGAGTCCTTGAGCATCGCGACGACGTAGTTACCGAGGGCGGGGACGACCCGGCGGATGGCCTGCGGCAGGATCACCGCGAACCAGGTGCGCGAGCGCGGCAGGCTGAGCGCGGTGGCCGCCTCCCACTGGCCGGCCGGGACACCGTCTATGCCGGCGCGGTAGACCTCGGCGGTGTACGTCGAGTAGTGCAGGCCGAGGCCGATGACGCCGGTGGTCAGCGCCGAGAAGGTGATGCCCCACTCGGGCAGCACGAAGTACAGGAAGAACAGCTGCACGAGCAGCGGGGTGTTGCGGATGAACTCGGTGACCACGGTCACCGGCCAGCGCACCACCTTCAGCCGGGAGCGCTGGGCCAGCGCCCAGACCAGACCCAGGGTGAAGGCGACGATCACGCCGAGCACCAGAGCCTGGAGCGTGACGAGCACGCCGTCCCAGAACATCGGCATGAATTCGCCTACTGCGGACCAGTCCCACTGCATCAGCCTTCACCTCCCGCTGCGATTTGGTTCTGCTGGCGGATGCCGAGCCTGCTCGTCAGCCCGCCCTTCTTCGGCGGGGCCTGGCCGATGCCGGCCCTGGCCTGCCGCTCAAGGACGCGCATGCCGCGCGTGAGGACGAAGGCGAGCACGAAGTACATGACGAGGATGACCGTGTAGATGGGGCCGCTCTGGCCGGTGGCGTTACGCACCAGCTGGCCCGCGAAGCTGATGTCGCCGACGCCCAGGATCGACACCAGGGCGGTGCCCTTGAGCAGCTCGATCAGCAGGTTGTTCAGCGGCGGGACCATGTCCGGCCAGGCCTGCGGCAGGATGATCTTCCGGAGCGACTGCGCGGGCGTGAAGCTCAGCGCGATCCCCGCCTCGCGCTGCGCCGGCGCCACGGCCGACACCGCGCCGCGGACCACTTCGGAGCCGTACGCCCCGTAGGTGAGGCCCATGGCGAGCACCGCGGCCCACATGGGGACGAGCTGCCAGCCGAAGCCCATCGGCAGCGCGAAGAACACCAGGAACATGAAGACGAGCGCGGACGTGCCGCGGAAGATCTCGAAGTAGACGCCGGAGACGAAGCGCACGATCCACAGCCGGTGGGTACGGGCCAGACCGACGACGAGGGCGACGACCCCGCCGAACGCCGCGCTGTAGACGGTCAGTTGGACCGTGATCCACAGCCCCTTGAAGACGAGCTCCCAGAGCCCGGGAGTGATCTCACTCATGGCTTGCACTTCTCCTCGGCACGGATGTCGGTCATCTGGTCCTTGGTGAAGCCGAACGGCCGCATGATCTCCAGGAGTTCACCGCTGCGCTTCAACTTGTGCAGCTCACGGTTGAACGCGTCCCGCAGAGTCGTCTCCGGGCTGCGGAAACAGAACCCGCCGACGTCGATCACCGGCTTGCCGTCCACGAGGGGAGTGACCTCGGCGGTCGCCTCGACAGCGCCACCGCCCGCCTGCTTCACCGCGTTGCGCACGGTGACCGCGGTGCCCGCGAAGACGTCGATACGGCCCTGCTTCACGGCGAGCAGCCCGGCGAGCTGGTCGGGCAGCGTCCCGATGTCCTTGACGCCGGCCTCCTCCGCGTAGCCGATCTCCGCGTATCCGACACCGGTCGCCATCTTGGCGTTGGCCTTCGCGATGTCCTTGTACGAGTGCAGGTTCTTCGGATTGCCCTTGCGCACGATGAAGGCGTCGAGCATCTGGTACTCGGGGTCCGCGAAGATGACCTGCTCGCAGCGCTCGGGATTGATGTACATACCGGCCGCGACGACATCGAACTGCAGCGAGTTGAGGCCAGTGATCAGTGAGCCGAACTCGATGGGGAATGGCTCAACATTGTCGACGCCGAGTTCCTTGAAGATGCGCTTCGCGATAGCGGGCGAGGAGCCGGTCATCTTGCCGTCGCTGCCGATGTAGCTGTACGGCTGCTCGCCCGCGAGTCCGAGGCGGACCGTCTTCTTGGCCCGCAACTGCTCCAGTAGGTGCCCTCCGTCACCGGTGTCTGCGGTGGCCACACGGCTGCATCCGGTGGTCGCGCCGACCGCGCCGGCCGCACCGAGCGCCGCCGCTCCCGCGAGCAGCGAACGACGGCGGAGCCGGCTGTTCCATGTGCTTCCTGAGTTGTTCCCCTGTGGTGGAGCCATGGGCGCGCGGCTACCCGACTGGCGTGAAGATATGCCGATCGTTTTCAGTCCTTGATCTGGACGAAGGAATTCCGTACCTGGACGGCCGATTGGCACTACGCCACGCGTACGAAGGCTGCGGAAGTGTCCGCTTGGGTCCCTGAAACGCCTCCAAAAGCGGGACAGAGCATTACATGAACGCTTACATGAACGCGGTTCGGTGATGTGTCGTCAGAACCCGTGGAATCAGCCGAGTTCGGGCCGTGGAATGTCCGCCGCCCCCGACGCGTACAACGCCTGCGCGGCCCGCAGCACCAGCGCGTCCGCGTGCCGCGCCGCGACCAGTTGCACCCCGATCGGCAGCCCCGCCCCGTCGACCCCGCACGGCACCGTCGCCGCGGGCTGCTGGGTCAGGTTGAACGGGTACGTGAACGGGGTCCAGCCGGTCCAGCGCCGGTGCCCCGAGCCCTTCGGCACCTCGACTCCCGCCTCGAACGCGGTGATCGGCAGCGTCGGCGTCACGAGCAGGTCGTACGTGGAGTGGAACTGCCCCATCCGGCGGCCGAGTTCCATGCGCACGTCGACCGCGGCGAGGTAGTCGAGGGCGCTGTACCGGGCCCCGCGGGCGCAGATCTCCCGCAGGCCCGGGTCGAGCGCCGCCCGCTGCTCCTTGCCGAAGTGCTCGGTGACCCGCGCCGCGCCGCTGAACCACAGGGTGTGGAAGGCCTCCACGGGGTCGCTGAAGTCGGGGTCGGTCTCCTCGACGTACGCGCCGAGTTCCGCGAGCCGCTCCACCGCGTGCCGTACCGCCGCGGCCACCTCGGGGCGTACCGCGACCTGTCCGCCGAGCGAGGGCGAGTAGGCGACCCGCAGGCCGCGCACCCCGTCGTCCAGGCCGGACCTGAAGCTGGTCGCGGGCGGTTCGAGCGCCGACCAGTCACGGGCGTCGGGCCCGCTGATCACGTCCATCACCAGGGCCGCGTCCGCCGCGTCCCGGGTCATCGGGCCGACGTGCGCGAGCGTCCCGAACGCGCTCGCCGGGAACAGCGGCACCCGCCCGTACGTCGGCTTCAGCGCGAAGATCCCGCAGAACGCGCCCGGAATGCGCACACTGCCCCCGCCGTCCGTGCCGAGCGACACCGGGCCCGCGCCGAGCGCGACCGCCGCCGCGCTGCCCCCGCTGGAGCCGCCCGCGGTGCGCGCCGGGTCGTAGGGGTTGCCGGTCACGCCGGTGAGCGGGGAGTCGGTGACGCCCTTCCAGCCGAACTCCGGGGTCGTGGTCTTGCCGAGGAACACCGCGCCGTGCTCCCGGAGGCGGGCCACGCTCGGCGCGTCATCCTCGTCCCGACTCCCGTTCGCGGCAACGGCCTTGGAGCCGCGCAGGGTCGGCCCGCCGCGCTGTCGCAGGAGGTCCTTCACCGACACCGGCACCCCGTCGAGCAGCCCGGCCGGCTCGCCGCGCCGCCACCGCCCGGCCGACTCCTCGGCCTGCCGCAGCGCCTCTTCGGCGTCGATCCGTACGAACGCGTTGACCCGCCCCTCCGTCCGCTCGATGCGGTCGAGGGCCGCGCGGACCGCCTCCACCGGGCTCAACTCGCCTTTGCGGTAACGGTCGATGAGCTGCACCGCGGTGAGGTCGCCGAGCTCGGTCATCCGCCCTCCAAGGGGTCACTGTGGTCAGTGCCCGGGGACATACCCACGTTTCTTGTCGATCACGTTCGTCAGCGGCTTCCCGGCGGCCCAGAGCTCGTACAACTCGACGAACTGCGCCCCGAGTTCGTCCCGCCAGCCCACCACGTCACCGCTCATGTGCGGCGACAGGAGGACGTCCTCCAGGTCCCACAGCGGGCTGTCGGCCGGCAGCGGCTCCTGCTCGAAGACGTCGAGCGCGGCGCCCGCGATCCACCGCCTGCGCACCGCGTCCACGAGGTCGGCCTCCACCACCAGCTGGCCGCGGCCCACGTTGATGAACCGCGCCGACGGCTGCATCACACCGAAGCGGCGGGCGTCGAACATGCCGCGGGTCTCCTCGGTCAGCGGCGCCACCGACACCACCCAGTCGGCGCGGGTGAGCAGCCGGTCCAGTTCGTCCGTGCCGTGCACGCCCGCCCGCGCGGTGCGCCCGACGACCGCCACCCGCACCCCGAGCGCCTTGAGGGTCCTGGCGACGGCCTGCCCGATCGGCCCCGAACCCACCACGCACGCGCGCGTGCCGCCGACCCGCTGGGTCTCCCGGTGCCGCCACGCGCGGTCGCGTTGCAGTTCGAGGGAGCGCGGCAGCTGCTTGGCGAAGGCGAGCACCAGGGCCGCCACGTACTCGGCGATGGGCTGGTCGAAGACGCCGCGCGCGTTGGTCACGACGGTGTCCGAGTCGACCAGTTCGGGGCAGAGCAGGTGGTCGGCGCCCGCGCTCGCGGTGTGCACCCAGCGCGGCCGCGGGCCCTCGCCGGGCCAGGCGCGGCGTACCGCGTGCGAGCTGAAGTCCCAGACGAGCAGTACGTCGGCGAGCGGCAGCAGCTCCGCGAGCGTGTCCTCGTCGGCGTGCAGGATCCGGGCCCGGCCGGTCAGCCTGCCGAGCCGCGGCGGTGGCTCCGCGTCCAGGACGAGCACGGTCGGCTCGGCACCGGTCGGCTCGGAATCGGTCGGTTCGGACATCGTGGGGAAACCGTTCGGCAACGAGGATCCGCTTCCCTTGAGGGGCGAACAGGGGACCGTACGACCGCGTGGGATCGAGGGACGGAGGGGCTCGGAGGACGGGCCGGACGACACGCGGCCGGGGCCGTCCGGGAAGTGTGGATTGACCACGCTGGCACCGGAACCTACCGTCGTCAACAAGGACATTGCACACGCACCACGGTGACCCCTTCTGGGTCTGCTCGTCTTCTGTCCCGACGTCCCGGCGAGCGCCGGTTCCCCTCTTGCTCCACATCCGGCTCAGGCCGGCCCTCCGTCTTACCCGCCATCTCGGCACCTCTGCAGAACAGGGCCTGTCATGGACGTCAATTTCCTGGGTGGTCCCCACCCACAGCGCGGTATCGGCATCGTCGCCCCTTTTGACTTCGCCCTCGACCGGGAGCTCTGGCGCTGGGTCCCCGACGAGGTCTCGCTCCACCTGACCCGCACCCCCTATGTCCCCGTCGAGGTCAGCCTCGACCTGGCCCGGCTGGTGAGCGAACACCAGACGCTGCGCGAGGCGGTACGCGCACTCGGAGCCGCCGAACCCGAAGTCATCGCGTACGCCTGCACGTCAGGGAGTTTCGTCGACGGCACGGTCGGCGAGCGCACCATGTGCGCGGCGATGGAGGCGGCGGGCGAGGTCCCGGCGCTCACCACGTCGGGCGCCCTCCTCGAAGCGCTCCTCGAGCTCGGCGCGGAACGCATCGCGCTGGTCACCCCGTACACCGCCTCGGTGACCCGGGCCCTGGAGGACTTCCTAGGGGAGGCCGGCATCACGGTCGTCAGCCAGGCCGACCTGGGCCTGACCCGGCACATCTGGAAGGTCCCGTACCGGGAGGTCGTCGAGATGGCCCGGCACGCGGTGCCGCGCGATGCCGACGCGCTGTTCATCAGCTGCACCAACCTGCCCACGTACGACGCGATTCCGCAGCTGGAGGCCGAGCTGCGGATGCCGGTCGTCTCGGCCAACCAGGTCACGATGTGGTCAGCGCTGCGGCGGCTGGGTACCAGTGCGGTGGGGCCGTACCAGGCACTGCTCGACGACTCGGCGCGGCGCATGCTGCGGGCGGCGGACGCACCGCTCGCGGACGCCCCGGCGGGCGCGGGGTCCGAACAGCCGCTGCCGGAGCCGTCGGGCTTCGCGGAGCCGCCGGCGTTCCCGGAGCAGCCGCTGTTCCCGGACTTCCCGGGCGACGGGTGACGCGCGACGGGTGACGGGACCGGGCAGGATCGGGCAGGACCGGGTACCGGCCGCGCAACCCGGTGCCCGCCCGCACCGCCCGCACCACTCGCACCACCGAGCCGCACGGAGGACGCAAGGATGACCGCACTCGGATTCCTCTACCCGGGACACTCCGCCGAGGACGACTACCCGCGCATCGAGCAGCTGCTCGGCAGCGACATCCGCCTCGCCCTGATCCACACCGACATCGGCGAGGACGCCCACAGGGTCGACGCGCTGCTGCGGATGGGCGCCCCGGAACGCCTCGCTGAGGGCGTCGAGGAGCTGCGCCTCTCCGGCGCCGAAGCGGTCGTCTGGGCCTGCACCTCCGGCAGCTTCGTCTTCGGCTGGGAGGGCGCGCACGAGCAGGTCAGAGACCTGGCCAAGGCGGCGGGACTGCCCGCGTCCAGCACGTCCTTCGCCTTCGCGCACGCGGTACGCGAGCTGGGCGCGGACCGCGTGGCCGTCGCGGCGACGTACCCGGAGGACGTGGCCGAGCACTTCGTCGCGTTCCTGCGCGCCGCGGGCATCGAGGTGGCCGCGATGCGCGGAAGCGGCATCATCACGGCCGCCGAGGTGGGGACTTGGGGGTACGCGGAGATCCTCGCCCTCGCCCGCGCGGGCGACCACGCCGACGCCTCGGTGATCCTCCTGCCGGACACGGCCCTGCACACCGCGGCCCACGTCCGCGACCTGGAGCGGGAGCTGGGCAAGCCGGTCCTCACCGCCAACCAGGTCACGGTCTGGGAAGCGCTGCGCCTGGCCGGCCGCAAGGTGAACGCCCCGGCCCTGGGGGCCCTCTTCACGAAGGAACCGCTGGTTCAGGTGAAGGGGTAGGGGTCGCGCCTCCTGAGGTCGCGCCCCTGAGGTCCCGGGAACAGGTCCCGGGAATAAACGGAGACACCCTCCTGTTGGCGCCGGGTGCATACCCGAGTACGTACAACAGGAGGCACCCCCGGTGAGCAACGGAATCCACGGCACTGCGCAGGGCACCGCCCCCGTACCCCTCTCCGTACTGGACCTGGCCACCGTCGGCGCAGGGCGCACCGCCTCCGACGCCCTGCACACCGGGGTCCGCATCGCCCAGCTCGCCGAGCGCCGCGGCTTCCACCGCTACTGGGTCGCCGAGCACCACTCCATGCCCGGCGTGGCCTCCTCGTCCCCGGCCGTGATCCTCGCCCACCTCGCCGCCCACACCGACCGCGTCCGGCTCGGCTCAGGCGGCGTCATGCTGCCCAACCACGCCCCGCTGGTGATCGCCGAGCAGTTCGGCACCCTGGAGGCGCTCGCGCCGGGCCGCGTGGACCTGGGCCTCGGCCGCGCCCCGGGCACGGACGGCGGCACCGCCGCCGCCCTGCGCCGTACGGACAGGCTGAACGAAGGCGCGGACGACTTCCCCGAGCAGCTCGCCGAGTTGACCCGTTTCCTCGACGACGACTTCCCGGACGGCCACCGGTACTCCCGTATCCACGCCGTCCCCGGCCCCGTGCAGGCGACCTCGCCCGGCGGGGTGCAGTCCGCCGACCGGCCCTCGGTCTGGCTGCTCGGCTCCTCCGGGTTCAGCGCCCGGCTCGCCGGAATGCTCGGCCTGCCCTTCGCCTTCGCGCACCACTTCTCGGCGCAGAACACGGTGCCCGCGCTCGACCTGTACCGCGAGTCGTTCCGGCCCTCCGAGGTGCTCGCCGAGCCGTACGCCCTCATCGGGGTCTCGGCGCTCGCCGCGGACGACGAGCGGGAGGCCCGCCGCCAGGTGCTCACCGGCGCGCTGTCCATGGTCCGGCTGCGCACCGGGCGGCCCGGACTCATCCCGACGCCCGAGGAGGCGGCGTCGTACGACTTCAGCCCGATGGAGCGGGAGTTCGTCGACAGCTGGCTGTCGAACGTCGTGCACGGCACCGCCGACGAGGTGCGCTCCGGCCTCGACGGGCTGCAGAAGCGCACCGGCGCCGACGAGTTGATGCTCACCGCCAACGCGCACAGCGACGACGCCCGCGTCCGCAGCTACGAGCTCATCGCGGACGCCTACGGGCTGCCCACCGCCTGAACCGCACGGCACGTGTGGCCCTGACCGGACCGGTCAGGGCCGCACAGGCGAGTCCGAGGCGAGCATCGCGGAGATCAGATCCGGCGCCACCGCGCGGGAGTACAGCCAGCCCTGCCCGGTGTCGCAGCCGATCCGGCGCAGCCGCGCGGCCTGCTCCACGGTCTCCACGCACTCCGCCGTGACGGTCAGGCCCAGCTTGTGGGCGAGCTGCACGAGCGCCTCGACGATGGTCTCGTCGGCGGGACTCGGATGCCCGTGCCCCTCGGCGGACCCGTACTGGAACCCGCGTACGAAGGAGCCGTCCAGCTTCAGTACGGAGACGGGGAGCCGGCTCAGGTACGCGAGGTTCGAGTAGCCGGTGCCGAAGTCGTCGATGGCGATGTGCACGCCCATGTCGCTGAGCTCCTGCAACGCCTGCAGCGGCCGTCCCGTGGAGCCCATCACCGCGGACTCGGTGAGCTCCAACTGCAGCAGCTCCGGGGCAAGTTGGGTCTCGGCGAGGATCTCGGCGACATCCGCGACCAGGTCCGAGTCCCAGACCTGGCGTACCGCGACATTGACGCTGACGAAGACCGGCGGCGCGTCCGGGCGCTCCAACTGCCAGCGCCGCGCCTGCCGGCAGGCGGTCCGCAGCACCCAGCGGCCGAGCTGCACGATCGAGCCGTCCTCCTCGGCCAGTGTGATGAACCGATTCGGCGCCAGCGTGCCGAACTGCGGGTGGTGCCAGCGCACCAGCGCCTCCACCCCGCGAAGCGAACCGTCCGTGAGCCCCACCAACGGCTGGTACTCCAGGGCGAATTCCCCCCGCTCCACGGCCGGGCGGAGCGTGGACGACAGTGCCTGCCGGGTCATCCGGTGCGCGTTGCGCTCCGGGTCGAACAGCGTCCAGCGGGCCTTGCCGTCCTCCTTCGCCCAGTACAGCGTGGTGTCGGCGGCCTGCATCAGCGCCGTCGGGCCTGTGCCCGCCGCGCGCCGCTCCACGACCCCGATGGACGCGGACACCGAGAGCCGCTGCCCGGACAGGTCGAAGGGTTCCTGCAGCGCCTTCAGGACCGCCTCGGCCAGTTCGGCGAGCTGCTCGGTGCCGGTGGAGTCCTCGACGAGCAGCGCGAACTCGTCGCCGCCGAGCCGCGCCACGAGCGGCGCCCCGCCCCTGCCGTACGCGGCCCGGTCGGCGCACCCCGTGAGGCGCCCGGCGACAGCCGCGAGCAGCCGGTCGCCGGTGCGGTGCCCGAGCGTGTCGTTGACCGCCTTGAACCCGTCCAGGTCGAGGTAGCAGAGACCGATCCGGCCGGTCCCGCTCTCGTCGTACGCGTCCCCTTCGAGTGCGCCCGAGAGCCGCTCGAAGAACAGCGTGCGGTTGGGCAGCCGCGTCACCGGGTCGTGCATCGTCACGTGCCGCAGCCGGGCCTGGAGTTCGCGGCGCGCGCTGATGTCGGCGACGGCGAGCAGTACGGAACCGGTGCCGGGCATCGGCGAGACGGTCACCCGCGCCCACAGCGAGTGCCCCTCGGGGTGCTTCAGGCGCCGGGTGCAGGACAGCTTCGCCTGCCGCCCACGCAGCACTTCGCGGTACGTGTGCCAGGTGCGGGTGTCCGAGGCCAGGTCCACCAGGTCGGCGGCGACCTGGCCGGTGAGCTCGTCGGCGGGGGCGCCGACGAGGGTGCCGAGCGCGTCGTTGGCGCTGCTGACGAAACCCTCGCGGTCGACGACGGCCAGGGCGAGGTGGGCGGCGTTGAAGGCGGCGCGGTAGTCCCGCAGTTCGGTCGCGGTGCGCCGGGCGCGGGGCGCGTCAGCCGGGTGGGGTTTGTCCGACGGTCGGGGCACGTCAGCCG
>NZ_JAAAHS010000168.1 GCF_009908195.1 Streptomyces boluensis
GGCGGGTGCCGGGGGGCGTGACGATCTGGAGGGACCGTTCCGCGTCGGCGGCGATGCGCAGGATGTCGGAGAGCCAGGTGGTCATCGGGACGAGAGGGCGGTCGTTGATGACGACGGCGGCCCGGGGGGTGAGCACGTCGACGGCCGGCTGCGCTTCGTCTGGCGGCGCGAGGGTGGCGGTCTCGGGGCTGAGCTCGACCACCTCCAGCGTCGCGGTGTCCGCAGGCCAAGTGGTCCCGCCGAGCAGGATGTTGAGGCGGCCGGCGAAGGACGCGGCCAGGCGCTCGGCCTCCGGCAGCGCGGTGGAGGCACGGACCTCGGTCCACCACACCGGAGCGTCGCCCGAAGTGCCGGGGCCCAGCAGGCGAGCCGTTTCGCCGGGCACGTGGATGAGTAGCGGCGCTTCGACGGAGAGCAGCGGGCGGCCGGCGGGGGTGGTGAGCTGGATGACCGCGCCGTCGTGAAGCGTCTGAGCTTCCAGGTCGGGCCCGCCCGCGTACAGGCCGGCGAGGATCGCCATCGGGTCGGGCATCTTCGGGGTGAGGGCGATGACGTCTTTCGTCATGCGGAGGGTGCTTCCTGGGATTGGGGCGCAAGGGCGGTCTGGATGAGCTGATGGCCGCGGCCTCGGCGGGCCAAGGTGCCGCGCCCGGGAGGCTGTTGGCCGGCGTAGAGGCCGGGCAGCAGCGGGCCTTCGCTGCGGTCGCCGGTCATCACCAGCGCGGTGGTGCCGGATTCGCGCAGGGTGGTGAGCAGCGGCTCGTACAGGGCGCGGGAGGATCCGGCGACGCGGCGGGCGAGGATGAAGTGCAGGCCGATGTCCTGGGCCGAGGAAATGTATGGCAGGAACGGTTCCAGGGGCTGTTGGCCTGCGGTGGTGAGGATGTCGTAGTCGTCGATGAGGATGACGATGCGCGGACCCGAGAAGGTGGCGACGTCCGTGAGGGTGTCGTGGTTGACGCTCTCGTCGGGCATGCGCTTGTCGAGTTCCTTCGCGATGCCGCCGGCCAGGGCGCCCGCGAGTTTGATGTTGTAGGCGTAGCCGCCGCGGTAGGGCTCGGGGACGACGCCGCGCAGGCCGCGGCGCGGGTCGAAGACGCCGAAGACGAGCTGCTCGTCGCTGTAGCGGGCGGTGAGTTGGCCGACGATCAGCTTCAGCAGGTTGGTTTTGCCGCACTCGTTGTCGCCGAGGATCAGCAGGTGCTGATCGGACCCGAACAGGTCCAGGGTTACCGGGGCGAGGGCTTCCTGGTCGACGCCGAGCGGGATCCGCTCGGGCTCATGGGTGAGGCTGGGCAGCTTGTCGGCGGGCAGTTGGGTGGGCAGGACGCGGACAGGGGCGGCGAGATCGCCGTGCCAGGCGGAACGGATGGAGGAAGCCGCCGCATCGAGAGCTTCGGCAAGATCACCGGTACTGACACCCGAGTCGATACGGGGCAGGGCGACCTGCGCGAACAGCTTGCCGTCGGTCAGGATGCGGCCGGGCTCGTCCGTGCTGAGGGTCTCGGACAGTTTGCGGTCGATCGCCGAGTCGCCGGGGTCGTTGAGGCGCAGTTCCAGACGGGTGCCGAACAGGGCCTGGGTGGCGATGCGTACGTCGTTCCAGCGCAGCATGCTCGCCACGACGTGGATGCCGTAGCCGCTGCCGCGTTTGAGGAGGTCGTTGACGTCGTCCTCGAGGTCGCTGAACTCGTCGCGCAGGGCACCGAATCCGTCGATGAGCAGCACGATGTCGGTGGAGGCGAGCTCGGGAAGTCTGCCCTGCGCGCGCAGGTGGCGCAGCTGCTCGACGGAGTCGATGCCGTGCACGCGGAACAGTTCTTCGCGTTCACGCAACATGGTGCGTACTTCGGCGACGGTGCGGACGGCCCGCTCATGGTTGGCGCGGCCCGCGACACCGCCGACGTGTGGCAGCCGCGCGAGCGCGGCGAGGCCGCCGCCGGCCAGATCCAGGCCGTACAGGGCAACTTCGCGAGGCGTGTGTGTCAGGGCGAGGGACAGGGCGAGGCTGCGCAGGGTGGTGGTCTTGCCGGTCTGCGGGCCGCCGATGAGTGCAATGTGGCCGCCGGACACGGTCAGGTCCAGGGACCACAGGCCCTGCCGCTGCCGGGCTGGGTCGTCGAGGATGCCGAGCGGGACTTGGAGAGGACGGTCGGGGCGCCTGGAGAGGTGCAGGCCACGGGGTGAGACATCCAGCGGGCCCGCCACCGAGTCGAGCGCGACCGCATCGGGCAAGGGCGACAGCCAGATGCGGCGAACGGGGTCGGCGGCTTTGGCCAGCTGGTCAACCATCGTCGACATGACGCTTGGTCCGGTGTCCCGTTTGGTGGCCGTCGGTTCTTCGTCGGCGGGGGCTTCGGTCGCAGAGAGTGTGTTGAAGGTGGGGTACGGCCAGGCGAGCGGCTCGTCGGGCTCTACCTCGCGGCGGGCCGGGCCTTGGTAGGACCCGGAGACATAGCCGGCCTTGAACCGCTCGTACAGCGACGTGTCGACCTTGAGGTAGCCGAAGCCGGGCAGCGGCGGCAGGTTGAAGGCGTCCGTGGTCTCCAGGACGGTGCGGGACTCATCGGCGGAGAAGGTCCGCAGACCCAAGCGGTACGACAGATAGGTGTCCAGCCCTTTGAGCTTGCCACTTTCGATGCGCTGGCTGGACAACAGTAAGTGCACGCCGATGGAGCGGCCGATCCGTCCGATGGACAGGAACAGATCGATGAACTCCGGCTTGGCGGTGATCAGTTCACCGAACTCGTCGATGACGACAAACAGGTGCGGCAGCGGCTCAAGGTCCGCCCGTTCCGCTCGCAGCGCGGCGTAGTGCCCAATGTCGGCGACGTTCCCGGCATCCTTGAGGACCTGCTGGCGGCGCTTGACCTCACCGGCCAGGCTGGTGTGCACGCGCTCGACCAGACCGGCCTGGTTCTCCAGGTTCGTGATCACGCCTGCGACATGCGGCAGTTCGGCGAACGGGGCGAAGGTCGCCCCGCCCTTGTAGTCGACGAGGACCAGCGCCAAGTCCTCGGGAGGGTGGGTGGCCGCCAGGGCCAGGACGAGGGTGCGCAGCAGTTCGCTCTTGCCTGAGCCGGTTGCTCCCACGCACAGTCCGTGCGGGCCCATGCCCAGTTCGGAGGACTCCTTGAGATCGAGCAGCACTGGCTTGTGCCGGTCATCGACACCGATGGGGACACGGAGGAAGTCGCGTTCGCTGCGCTGGGCCCAGAGCCGGGTCAGGTCCAGGGCCGCCGGGTCGTCGATGTGCAGGAGGCCGGGAAAGTCTACGGCACCGGCAACGGGGGTGCCCTCGGCCACCGACTCCGCCGACAGCCGCAAAGGAGCCAGAAGCCGAGCCACACCCTCAGCCCCCGGAGCACTCACCGCATCCGCGATACCTGAGGATTCCTGTCCAGCCGGAACACGGAGATCCTCCACAACGACCGTGTCCCCGTCGACGGTGATACGCACCGACACCTGGTCCGGCTCGTGCACCTGCTGCTCCAGCAGGTGCAGCACGGTCACGCCCATGTCGGCCAGGCCCACGGCCGTGTCGGGGCGGGGGAGTTCGGCGGCAGTGTTCCCGTACTCGTCACTGACGACGAGGATCCGGTCCACCAGGTGGAGGGCGTTCCTGTCGGACAGGCCGCGCCGCACTTCGGCCGCGTACGAAGCCCGGCGGCGCAGATCCGTACGTAGCAGATCGGCGAGCTGATCCAGGCTCGGCGCGATGCGCCGCACGGCTGTTGGTCCGTCGTGCTGGTCGGAATCGAGCACGTGGGGCAGCCACTTGGCCCACTCCCACTCGGCGATCCGGTCACCGGGAACTCCGAGGGCGAGGGCGACATCGGCTGGAGCGTGCAGCACAGCCGACTGGACCACCAGCGCCCGCGCGACCTGGAGAACGCCTTCGCGGTCGCCGACGATGCTGACGTTCCCGGCGCGGTCGAGCGGCACGATCAGTGGTGAGTCACTTGCCCGCGAATAGCGCGCCACGAGAGCGTGGGATTCGTTGAGCATGAACGGATCGGGGGGCGTGAGCACACCACCGTCGTTCTGCCCGATGACCAGCGACTGAACGGGTACGTCACCGGTGCCCAGGCGCAACCGCAGGAAGTCGGCATCCAGTCGGCGCCGTTCCCACAGCCGTGCCGGATCACGCACGATGTCGTACAGCGCCTCCGGCGCCGGATCGAGGATTCGGGCCTGTTCGCGCCGCTCGCGTTCGGATGCGGCGAACTCCTCGCGGAGCTCCTCCAGATACTCCAGGTACCGCTCCCGCTGGGACCGGCGAGTGCGCTGCGCCTTGCCGCGCTGGGAGAGGAACAATGCGACGGCGCCGAGGAGCGCGAAGACGAGCACGATGGCGCCGATCGCGGCGAACCGGCTGTTGCGGATGACGGTCATCATCACCACCGAACCCATCACGCCGGCCATCGGCAGCAGCGCGGTCGCCGCAGTACCGATCTTGCCTTCCGGCAGATTTGGGGGTGCTTCGATGGTGCGCTGGGCCCGTTCGAGCTGGGGCCGCGTGGAGCGGGCGGGGCGGTGTATCACGTGCTGGGTCATGGCATCCTCACCGCGAACTGCAGCGCCTCGGCGGCCAGCCGGGCCGCGGCCCGGCGGGTTTCCTCACCGAGTAGCGCGTTGTTGATGGTGCCGCCCGCTGCGAGGTGCCTGTCATAGCCGATCGGCACGACGGCGACACCTGCTTCCCGTAGGTGGGCTGTGGCGGTCTTCAGGTCGAGGGTGGTGTCGGGGGAGTTGGCGGTCAGCGCGACCACGGTGGTGGCGAGCACGCCGCGTGGAAGTCCGGCCAGCCAGTCCAGGACCTTGCGGGTGCCGTTGACACCCTCGGCAGTCACCGGCGCGACCAGCACCCGCGCGTGCGCGGTGGCCATCGCCGTACGGGCCACCTCTCCGGGCAGGCACTCGCAGTCGACCACGGTCACGCCGAAGTAGCGGCGCAGCGCGAGGGTCACGGTGCGGTACATCTCCACGTCCACCAGGGCGCCGATTCGCCCTTGGCTGGCCGGCAGCAGCCAGCCGCCCTCGGTCACGGGAACCAGGTAGCCGGTGACGTCGGTCAGCAGCATCTGCGGATTGAGGATCTCCGCCAGATCGGCCACCGACCAGCGGACCGTCTCGGCACCGAGCCGCACGGGCAGCGTGCCCAGAGCCGGATCCATCTCCAGGGCCAGGACGGGATCCTGGCGGTAGTGGTTGAACATGCGCGCCAGTAGCGAGGAGACCGTCGTCTTGCCCACGCCACCACGGATCGAGGTGACGGCGATGACACGGCCGGTGGTTACCGGCTGCTGCAACTCGCGGCCGAGGCGGGTGACTTCTCCCACCTCCTGCGAGGCCGACGCGGTGAGCTTGTGCAGCGACCTGCGGGTGCGACGCAGCACCGAGTCCCCGTGCACGGGACGACCCACAGCAACGGACAGCCGCGGATCCAGGGTCGGCGTGGACTCCGGGGTCACGGACTGAACGCGCGGGTCCCGCGGCGCGGGCTGGTTCTGCGGCGCCGCAGGCTGAGGAGCGGCGGTGCCCGGCGCCTGCGCGAGAGGGTTCTGCTGCGGCACGGCGGGGTGTTGGGGTTGAGCAGGAGGCAACGGTTGTGCAGGACCTTGTTGAGGATTCGTGGCCTGAACAGGCACGGCTACCGGTACCGGACCCGCGGCAGCCGGTGGCGGCAGAACAGGCGGAGGGGCGGCGGGCGGACCCGGCTGAACATTCGGCTCGGGCGCTGTGGAGCCAGTCGCGGGTGCGGTGGAGCCGCTCTCACGGAAGTCGTCGCGCCAGGCCTGCTCCGCTTCGGAACGGGACAGTTGCAGCGTGACGGTCGGTTCCGTCTCTTCGCGCTCCGCCTGCTTCAACTCTCGCAGCACATCACGCTGCCACTCTCCTTGGGCCATCGCCACTACACCCCTTCCGACCTTGAACGACCACCAGAACGCCCGCTTGAACGCCCAGGTCAGAAGGTGTCGAGCAGACGCCCGTACACGCCGAACACACCGAGCGCCAACGGCACCAACGCGATCACACCGACCGACTCCAGTACGTCGCCGAGGCGCCGCAGCCGCACACGCACGTGTTCGGCGGGCTGCACAACCAGTACCAGCAGCGCGACGAGCGACAGCGCCGCGAGAACCGCGAACGGACCGAGAGACTCCGAACGCTCCAGCCATAGCAGGACCAGACGCCCAGCAATCACCGCCCCCGCGAGCAGCAGCACGATGACCTCGGCGACCAAGGGGAAGGCACGTGCCCGCAGCCACAGAACACCAGCCGCGACCACTGCCAGAGGCACCGTCCACACGGTTGGCTCCCGCAGGGCAAACAGCCCCGCGACCGCAGCCGAAGCCGCAGCCACCACCGTGCCCAGCACAAGTCCTCGATGCGTCGCGGCGAGCGCGGACGTCACATCATGCCGACTCACCGAGGTACCCCCGAGGCGCCGATCATCCAGACCGGTCAACCCCGAGGCCATCAATGCCAACCGGGGCAGCAACCCCAGCACCACCAGTGACGCCACAGCCAGAACAGCACCCACGCGTGCCTGCTGCCCACCTGTGCCCGCGCCTTCCTGCAGGGCGGCCACCACACCCCAACCCACTGAGGCGGAGGCAAGAGCCCCCGCTCCGATGAGACCGCCGCGCTCCAGCGGCGTGAACCAACCCGCCAACGCAAGCGTGACGGTAATGACCGCCATGACACCGGCCCATCGGCCCAGCCCGGACCAGTTGTGAGCAGCGGCCAGCGTCCAAGAGCCCAGTACGCCCAGGCCGCCACTGGCAGTGACCAACGTCGCCGCCAGCCCACGCCGCCCCAGCTTGCCGACCAGCGCACCCCCGGCCGCGACCACTCCCGCCACAGCGAGCAACACACCGGCAACCGCGCTTGCGGGCTGGAGCTCGCCACGAGCCAGTACCCCGGCAACCAGAGCCCAGCCGACCGCGGCTGCACCGGCTGTCACCCGGCGTGCGGAAGGACGCCAAACCCAGGAACGCAGCCCCAGATCCTCTGCAACCTCATCGGTGACGTCATGCACCACCGGCGCAGACGGCGCGTCCTGAGCATGCACCAGTCGCAGCACAGCACCGTCGGCGATGCCGACTGACTCCAAGGTCCCGTCCTGCGGGAGCACGGACCCATCGGCGGTCACGAGATGCCTCAACATCGGCCGCGAAGCAGTCCGGTCATCCAGAAACCGGAGAATCTCCGGGAGCAATCGCCCGATGGGTTCGTCCGACGGCAGAACGAGATCGATACGCCGCTGCTCGCCAACGAGCGTGACCCGGCTCAGCCCCGCCCGGCCCGTACGCTTCAACGCCCCCATACTCACCACGCGTTCGAACCTATCACCGGGGTGTGACAGCAGAAGAGGGCGTAGAAGAGGGGTTGGAACCGGACGGGTCTTGCCCCATCAGCCGCTCCGAAATGAACGACCAACCCACGCACCCGGCACACAAGACCGCCGCGATCACAATGCCGGCAACCAGCTTCCCCAACCGCTCATCGACCGACCTGCGCCCCCGCTGCGCCCCGAAAAGAAACGCATCACGCATCCGCCGACGCCGAACCGAAACCGACTCCAGCAACTGGCTGTCGTACTCCTGAGCCCCCACTGCTACCTGCACTCCTTCAGACACCGGCCCTACCGAGGCGACCGGGACGTTTTCCCGCGGACCCTATCCGTCCTGACCCGAGGAACGCGGGGTCAGTGCCTCATGGTGAGCAACCTCATCGCGGCACTACTGATCATGACTCGAGTACTCGCCGCTCGTCGCGAGGAAGTCTCAAAGCGCGGGATTCTGAGGGCTTTCGAGCCTCTGATACACGTGCAGAACGCTTCTACGCGTCGACTTCGCCCACCCACCCGAACTCGACGAGCTCTTTCGGCAAGTAAGCGGACTCGACCTCAATGGCCATCCTGCCGTCATCACGCGCCATGCAAGCGATGGCCAACGGACCGAGAGCAACCAGCCCTTCACCGCTCAGCGACCTGGCTGCGTCAGCCGTCCAGTAAGTCTTGTGCGACGTAAGAGCCCGGACCAGTGCCTCGTTGAACCGCTCAGTCTCCCCACGCAGGTAGAACTGGAAGAGCTCAAGCGGGGGATACAGGATCTGCAACATGAGTTCCGGGCTGGCAACTCGCGCCACCTCGGGATCAGTTCCCTCGACTGCCGTGACCAAGGTGTCCCAGGTCTCGTCCCTACCGAACCACCGGTTCTGTAGGGTTTCCACCCACGCATAGATGTACTCGTCAAACTCGGCGCCCGATGCGCGAAGGAACGCGATGGGGACCTGAGCCAACTGGTTGATGCGGTCATTCTCGCGGCAGATCACTGCAAGGTAAAAGGCAGTCAGCCAACTACCTGCATTCAAGTAGTCCTGAGGTCCGGTGGCGGGCAGACGTTTCACTCCGCCCTCGACACCGATTCGGCACTCAACCGGACCCTCGCCCGCAGTGCCAGCGGCAAAGAGAGCTGAACCAACCTGCATTGCGGTAATCCATGATTCCCACGTTCGGAAAGTTTCCGCCGTAGGGTCAGTCAAGCAACGCCACTTAGCCGTCGTCACCGCCAACATGAGAGCGTCGGCCCGATCGTACTCTGACGTCTCAATATCCGCGAGAGCCGACTCGGTGCTCTTAACGATAGGCGCCACTGCTTCGTCCGCGTTATCTGTCCGGAAATCATGACGGGCAATGCGGATGGTCATAGGTTCTCCTCTACTTCATCTTCAGATTTTCCAGGATGGCGCCAGCATAGTTCCCATCCGTAGAGGCGTTCGCCTTGACCAGCACATACCGCAGCTTGCCTTGCTTCAGGGCCTCGCGGAACTCAGCCGCAAGCACAGCGTCATCCCCGCCGCGCGAGGTCATTTCGGCAAAGATTGTGCGAACGTACGGCAGGGTGCCCTGCTTCACCCTCATCCCCTGCGCCCCGCCATCATCACCACGGTCCGGATGCGCTGGGTCCTCCGGGTCTGCTTTACCTTGCCGCCAGTCCAGGTCGGCTGATGGCGCCTTGCACTCCGTGATGAGGATTTCACCGTCGGGCATCCTGTAGGCCCCATCAAACATATTGGCGCCGTTAGGTGTTTTCGGTAGATCTATGACCTTAGCTTCTGGGTACAGGCGAGCGACCACATGCAGCTCCGCGGCCTTTTCGCCAAGCTCCTCAGAAATCTTGCTGTTATTCGGTCTGCTGCCAAGCTGTTCCGCGTAAGCCTTCTTGGCTTCTGTAAGGGCAGCAAGATCTTTAGCGGATCCGGAATCCTTGAAAGCTCGCTGTGCGTTAGTGAGCTCCAAGGCCGCCTTGCGGTTCTTCGTCGCCTCATCAAGAGGGGGCAGATTGCCGTCAGGGACTGTGTTCCGCCCGAGAGGCGTGGGGTTGAAACGAACCTCTGCCGGCCCACTCGGCATGTCGTACTTAGCGATGAGCTCGCCATTGGATCCCATTTTGAGGATCGGGAGGCTAGAGCCGTCTACTATGGCGTTCTTATTCTGGCGGTAAACGTGACCGCCACGAATTTCGTAGTGCTTCTTGAACCAAGTGGGATCGCTATTTGCCTTCCGGACATGTTCGTCTTGGATCCGCTTGCGCTCCGCGGGAGGGAGTTCTCGCTCTGCAGCGGCGCCGCCCCCTTGGGCAGGCCCGTCAGTCTGCTGAGCAGATGATGCCGCGTCATCCGCAGCGTGAACGCCGTCGTCGCCCGCCGATGCCGCTTCATCGCCGGACCGGCCCACCGATGCATCATCGCCAGCGCGCCCCGCATCGTCCCATCCACCGCCGCTACCGCTCCCTCCGGAGCGATCCAGCGATCCACCGCGGCCGCCCGGAACATCGGGGCCTGACGGGGCGCTGTGCCCAGCACCGCTGCCATGCGACGGCGTTGTTGTCGTGCTGCTCCGCCCTCCGACGCCAGCGAGGTCACGCTCCGGTTGCGCGGCCGGCTGCTGCTCGGCACCGCGTTCCTGCGCGGACGCCTCAGCGATCACGTTCTCTGGCTTCTCCATCACGGAGCCGTCTGCCCGGTGAATCAGCCCGGTCTCAGTGTTGAGGTAGATCGTGTTGCCGTTGGCGTCGACGCCCTTTACGGAATTCTCAGGGCTGAGCGCGGAGTTGGCCGGCAGGTCGGCAGCCTGGACGGGCTCATCGCCCAGCTTGTAGGAGCCGTTCGCGAGGTCGAGGTAGGTGCCGGAGTTCACGTTGCGCAGGGTCGCCATCGCGTCGCCGATCTTGAAGACGCCGAAGCTGGCCCCCCTGGCGAGGTAGGTCGCCGGGTCGATGAAATGGGCGACCTTCGAAGCAGCCGAGATTCCGCGTGCGATCGCACCGCCCTTGGCTGCGGCGCCAGCTCCTCCGGTGAGGACGGTGGTGCCGATATTGAAGAGGGCGCCGCCGGCCGCGCGGGAGTTGTCTTTACCCCACTGGTCGTAGGAGATCATCGCCTTGCCGGTTTCCTTCAGGGCGTTCTGCGACTCCACGAGCCAGCGGCGGGTCGCGTCACCGCCTGCCACGGCCGGGAGGACAGCGCCAGCAGGGGCGATGGTCATGGCGAGGCCGGTGACGACCTTGGCGAGGTTCGTCCATGCCTCGCCGGCCGCGGCGCCGCCATCCACGCCGAGCAGGGTTCCGATGCCGCGCAGGGTGCCCCACACGCCGTCGACGATGATGCCGTCCCAGACGAAGTGCTTGATCTGGCGGTGCACTTCGTACCAGTGGATGGACTCGTCGACCTTGTCGCCCCAGGGCAGGCCTTGGGCGTTGTCGAGCATGTCGGCGCTGTAGCCGTACTCGTTCTTGCCGGGCTTGTCGCCCTTGCCGTCGTCCTGGACGAACCGGAAGTCCGAAAAGAGGGCGAAGATCTTGTTGGCGCAGGTCCGTTCGGCGGCCTGGAACGCCGTGTAGGCAACGTGGACCTCGGCGCGACGCCGCTGATTCTCGCCCGTGAGCTCGTCGTCGTAGTGCCATTCGTCATCGCCCGAGATGCGGGTACTGAACTCGGCGGCCTCTTCTTTGAGTCGCTTCAGCTTGTCCACGAGAGGACGTACCTCGGCCGCGTACGTTCCGAGCGCCTGAGCCACACTTTCCAGGTCGTCACTGAACTCATTGGCGGCCTTGGAGACGGGTGCGGTGGTGGCGAACAGCTGCTCCGCTTCGGGCGCCTCGTAGTAGGCCGAGAGGCCCTGAAAGCTTGTGTCGACCTGTGTGCCTGACTCCCAGATGGAGGTGGCGTCGCCGGCCAGCGCCGACACGTCCCTTTCCAGCTGGCCCAGGTTGCCGGTGAATTCGGGAATCTCTGCGGCGTTGAGGGCCTGCTCGCTCACTTTCCGCCCCGCTCTCCACCCGCACCCGGCATATCAATCTTTTCGGGCGCCTGCACCACCTTGGCTTGGGCGTCACTTGCCATCTGGAGATTGCCCTGCTGGTACCAATTGGTCGCTTGGGCGGCACCGTTAATGGCGTTCGCGGTCCGCGCGGCCATGGATTCCAGCTTGTGCTTCCGGTTTTCCAGGTACTGGCTCAAGGCGGCGGCGACTGGGCCCGAGGGTGTCGAGGGGCCGGTCGTCACCCCAGGTCGTGAAGTCGGCGCCATGGGGCCGATCCCTGGGGCGGTCGTGGGTGGCGTGTAGGCACTGCCCTGCACGACCGTACCGGCGGAGGCGGCGGCACTCGCCAAGTCCGTCAGCATCGAATTGACAGCGGTCTCCAGGCGGCCCGCCGCATCGCCCGTCATCGACAGCGTGCCGAGCACACCGGCTGGCTGAATGTCCCAACGCGACACGAAACTCCCCCAACTACTTCCGCGGCCCGTGCGACCCACATTCGGGCCGCACGCACCGATCCCCCGTTACCTGCTGTTCCTCATACGAGCCGTCGTCAGCCGATGTTGTCGACCGCGGCCTTCGCCTTCGCGAGCGTCGACTGGGCTGTGGCGTCGTTCTGTTCCATCGTCGAGCGCACGAGGCGAATGATCTCGCGGACCTCGTTGGCCGCCTTGTTCCAGCGGACTTCCTTGCCGTGGTACTCCTCGGAGACGCCGTCCGCCTGGAATTCCGTCATCGCGGCCTTGACGGCGCCGTCCCGGTCGGAGAGCACGCGCTCAAGGCGTCCGATGATGGCGAGGAGGTTGCCCTGCACCTCGGTGGAGGCGCTGATGTCGTACGAATTGCGGTCCATGCTGGCCATGACCTACTGCCCCCGTTGCTGTCTAGCGTCCGTTGAACCGGGCGGCCTCGAAGTTGGCCGCGCCCATGTGCTGGTTGGCATTGTCGGTCTGCTCCTGCATGCCAGTGGTGAACGCGGTGTCCATGCCGGACTGGCCCACCAGGATCCCGCTCAAGGACTCGTTGAGCGCGGCGGTGATCTCGTCCGCGTTGTCCTTGAAGTTGTCGAACACCGCGCGGCCTGCGCCGTTGAACTTGCCCTCCAGCGGGGCGGCCGCAGCCACCAGTTGCCTGATCAGCGAGGCCAGGTCGTCACCGGACCCGGTCGTCCGCCGACCGAGATCGGACAGGGTCGTCGACCCCATGTCGAACTTCATGTACTCACACCCCCGTGTTGAGTCGTGAACCATCGTTGCTCGCCTGCCTCGTTGAGACCACAGGCCTTACGCGGCAAGCCGACCAGTTGTATCAACCGCGAGTTCCATCGGCAACGCGAATCAAGCCAGACCGGGAGGTAGCACTGCGCGTGGCCACAGGGGGATGTTGACGCGGCCGTGACCCTAGTCTCACGGCTGGGGCGGCAGGAGCTGTCGTGCGAGCTCCTCGAGGACGTTGAGGGTGCGCTGTGGCAGGGCTGGATGATGGGGTCGAGGGGTTCCGTCCTCGGCCCGAGCATCTGCCGGACCTTCAACGGGTGGTGGTGTCCGTTGACCCGGCTACGAAGTCGCATGAGAACGCAGACATGACGGCCTTCACGGTCGCGGGGCGCGAGTTCCCGGTGGAGACGATGTTCGGGGACGACCGGCCCCGCGGATATCTGCTGCACGCCGAGCAGGACCGGTACACCCCGACCCAGGCTATGAAGCGGGCCGCGGCGCTGTATCACGAGCACCGCGCGGACTGCGCGGTCATCGAGGCGAACAACGGTGGCGACTACCTGCCCGCCCTCCTGGAGCAGGTCGACCCGACAGTGAACTGGAGGATCGTGCACGCGACTCGGGGCAAGCGGGCAAGGACGGCGCCGGCGGCGCGGTTGTACGAGCAGGCCAGGGGTCGCATGTCGGTCCTGTCCTGCTGTTCGCGGAGTTGGAGGAGCAGATGACGAGGTTCGTTGGACAGGGGGAGACGGAGGCCTCTCCCGATCTGCTTGACTCGGCGGTATGGGCGTTGTGGGACTTGTTCCTCGACCTCTACGATGCCGCCGCCGCGTGGGGGCGATGACCGTCGGTTGAGTGGGCGCTTAGATGAACGGGACGTCATGTAGCTGAGGTTGGTGCAGTAACTGTCCGTGGCACGGGTTCCGGGTGCTCTCGGCCAGCTCGGCGTCTGGTTGCCGGAACCTGCTCCATGCCCGCCGACCAGAGGAGTGCGCGTGCTGTTTGAGGGGACGCTGCTACGACATCTATCTGTAGAGGGGTGTCGTGATCTGCACCTGGGTTACAGCCCGTTGGACCAGTTCCTTGCGTTCGGGGTCCCAAAGTATGTAAATTCCTGACGACTGCCCTAGGTACAGCAATTCTTGGGTTTCCTCGATTGATTTGCCGCTCGAATTTAGGAACTGAGCTTCCACCGGCCGGACTCGGATACCCAGAAGGTACGGCATCGTGGTGGTGCGACTGCCTGCAGCCAAATCATCTGCGCTTCGCGCCATGACCTGACCGAGGGAATACGCCATCCCTGTTGTGACCGTAAGGATAAGGAAAGCGCCCGCGAGGAGGCGACCAAGGCCGGGAACTCGGTGCAGGAAGGTGACGGTCAGGTAGATGAGCCCCGAGCCTAGGAGCCACAAGAACCAGGGAGGCAGGCCCATGTCGGCGCCCGGGTTCTCGGCGTAGCTCATCAGTACCCAGATGAGACCGGCCATCGCGCTGGCGAGCAGCCTGCGCACCCAGGAGTGCTGTTTGACGAGTTTTCCCACGTCTCCGCCGAATGGTTCGAACCAGGCTGCGAACGCCGCCGTTCCGGCCCAAACGGCTATGGCTGGGACGACGAAGAGAACCGCTAGTACGGCAAAGAACGAGACTGCCCGAGTAGCTAAGGTTGCTACATCTAGGCCAACCTCTTCGGGGGCGAGTCCTCCAAACCGCTCAAAGAACCGGTCCGCCACCCAGTACAAAATAAGTGTGACTAGGACACCCCCGATCGCAAGAATGGCTGCGAAATGCTGAAGTACGTGCTTCAGGCCGAGCGGCTTGCGCTCAAGGTCGGAATCCACATCTTCTTGAGTTCTTTGCGGCATCTGGTTGCCCCCGTATCTTCTGGCACCTGAACGGTATATGGCGTCAAGGAAGGCTCCGGAGCCGGGGAGGCGGACGGTACGTATCGTCTCGCGTCGCCTACCGTGGGCAGTGGCATGGGGCCAACTTCCGGGAGTGGATGTGGGTCTGCGCCAACTCGTGGCTGAACTACAAGCCTGTGATGGGCGAGGCCGGTCGCCCTGGCAGCCGAACGTTCCCTGGGCTCGTCAAGACGTGGGTCCCACCCCACGAGATGCGACGAGTGGCCGCGGGCAAGGTGCTCGCGTCGTACGACAACAACCAGGCCGGACAGCTCGCGGCGATCGAGGGTGATGATCTCGCCCTGGAGCGCAGGGGGTTGGGCGACGCGGCAAACGTGGTGGATACCGCACTCGGCTACCTGCTCGGCGCCGAGCAGGAGATCACGGTCCGTCGGCAAGGCACTCCGCTGCGTGCGATTCCAGACCTCGACTTCCTCTGCCGCTCAACCTGCGTCGATCCATACAGACACCCCCACGTGACTCCCTCGGGAGGCTCTCGGGGGACCTCCAGGGGACACGCAGGGGACGGAAGGACCCGGAAGGATCAGGGAAGCTGGCGCAGAGTCAGAACGGTAAAGCGCATCTGACCTGCGGTTATAGGAAAGGTGAGGCAAGGGCCGGGACGGATCGGAAGATCCGTAAAGGACTCATAATCCGTCGGCCGTGGGTTCGAGTCCCACCCGCCCCGCCATGCGCACCTGTCCCGACCTACGGAGACGTGGTTGGACGGGTGTTTTCGCGTGAGCAATCGCCTCACGCCCGTGAGGCAAAGGTGCGCGGCCCGCTGGAAGTTCCAGCTCCAGTACCAGGAGGCTATGGGCCGGCACTCGCCGGCCGAGGCTCTTGAAGTGTGGGCGAAGCCGCGACCCGCGAGCGCGACGGGCGCCTGACCTCGACACTCTTGGCGTGGAACGACGCGGAGCGCTGCGGGTGCCCAGTGAGGCCACGTCGGCTTCTGGTCGTGGCCGGAGGGGCCGCTGGATAGAATTTGTCCATGAATAGGCGGTTTGCCGGTTCGGTGTTGTGGGGG
>NZ_JAAAHS010000169.1 GCF_009908195.1 Streptomyces boluensis
TCCCCCAGCGCACCCGCCGAGGCCGTACTGCCGCCGTCCACGGCCGCCGAGCCCGAGAGCGCGATAGAGACCCGCGGCCTCGAGCCGGTCCCCGAAAGCGAGCGCACCGGCAAGGTCCGTGAGCTGTTCCCGACCTGGGTCGCCGCCAACATCAGTGTGCTTCTGCTCACGATGGGCGCCGGCCTGGTCGTGTTCAACGGCCTCAACATCTGGCAGGTCCTGCTCGTCGCGACGGTCGCGCCGGTCGTCTCGTACGGCCTTGTGGGGCTCGTCTCGATCGCGGGCAAGCGCGGCGGCTCCCCCGGTATGGCGCTGTCGCGGGCGGTGTTCGGGCAGCGGGGCAACCTGTTCCCCGGCTCGCTGATCTGGGTGGCCCGTTGGGGCTGGGAGACGATCAACGCGGTCACCGGCGCGTACGCCGTCCTCACGGTGCTCGACCTGCTTTTCGGGGTGAAGTCGAACACCGTCCTGATCGTGGTCACGCTGCTGCTGTTCGTGACCGGCACGTTCCTGGTGTCCGGGCTCGGCATCAACGCGCTGCGGGTGTGTAGCAAGTGGTCGACGTACCTCTTCGGCGCGTTCAGCGTGCTCGTGCTCGGCTATCTGGTCGCCGAGACGGACTGGTCGGCGGTCCTGGGCAAGCCTGCGGGGTCGGCCGCGATGGTGGTCGCGGGCATCGGCGTGATCGGCGCGGGCGGCATCAGCTGGGTGCCGTCGGGCCCGGACTTCACGCGCTATCTGCCGCGTACGGCCTCGTCGAAGAAGCTGGTCGGTACGACGATCGGCGGCGCCGGCATCGTGGTGCTGCCGATGGTGTTGATGGGCGCCGTGATGGCGGTGTCGACGCCGAACCTGGCGAGCGCGCAGGACCCGGTGGCGTTCATCGGCGAGCTGCTCCCGACCTGGATCGCGGTGCCGTATCTGCTGATCGCCCTGATCGGCATGCTGCTCATCAACTCGATGTCGATGTACTCCGCGGGCTTCACCGCGCAGACCCTCGGCATCAAGGTGCCGCGCGCCGCGGCGGTGAGTGTGAACGCGGTGATCAGCCTGGTCTTCGGCGTCCTCCTGATGGTGGTGGCGACCAGCTTCATCGGCTCGTTCATCTCGTTCCTGACACTGCTCGCGGTGGCGTTCTCGGCCTGGATCGGCGTCTTCGGCGTCGACATGCTGCGCCGTAAGACCTACGACAGTCAGGCGCTGCTCGACACCACGCGCACCTCGGCCTACTGGTACAAGGGCGGCTTCGCCTGGCAGGCCATGACCGCGTGGGCGGTGGCCCTGGTGACGGGCCTGCTGTTCACCAAGGTCGACTGGTTCGCGGGCCCGCTCGCCTCGTCGTGGATCGGCAAGCACGGCCTCGGCTGGCTCACCGGCATCGCGGTCTCGGCACTGCTCTACGCGGTACTGCCGCGCACCAAGCCCACCCGCTGAGGCACGGCTTCCGCACGGGCTGACGCACACCCCTATTTATCTGACGCCCCGTCAACTAGCGTCCCTCTTCGCAAGGCTGCGGTTTCCAGTTCCCGTGTTCCCGGCGAAGGGGTACGTCGTCTGCCATGGCCGTCACCGTCGTACGTTTCAACCTCGTCGATCCCGAGGCGACCCCCGAGTCGCTCGCCGCCCGCTACCGCGCCGCCGTCGAGATGGCCGCGTACTGCGACGACCGGGGCTTCGCCACGATCCAGACCGAGGAGCACCACGGCGCCGCCAACAACTGGCTGTCGTCGCCGTTCACCTTCGCCGGCGCGGTGTTCGGGGCGACCCGGCGGATCGCCGTCACCGTCTCCGCGATCATCGGCCCGCTGCACGACCCGCTGCGGCTTGCCGAGGAGATCGCCGCACTCGACCTGCTCAGCGGCGGCCGCCTGGTGACGGTCGCCGGGATCGGCTACCGGCCCGAGGAGTACGAGGCGTTCGACGTCGACTGGTCGCGGCGCGGCGCCCTCCAGGACGAGCTTCTGGAGACGCTGCTCAAGGCGTGGACCGGGGAGCCCTTCGAGTTCCGCGGCCGTACGGTGCGGGTCACGCCGCGGCCGTTCACCCGGCCCAACCCGCTGCTCCTGGTGGGCGGTTCGTCGAAGCCGGCGGCCCGGCGCGCGGCCCGGCTCGGCCTGCCGTTCTTCCCGAGCGCGCATCTGCCGGAGCTCGACGCGTACTACCAGGAAAAGCTGGCGGAGTACGGCACCGAGGGCTGGACGATGATGCCGGGCGCCGAGACCCCGCTGCTTCACATATCCGAGGACCCGGACCGCACCTGGGCCGAGTACGGCGAGCACTTCCTGCACGAGGCGCGGACGTACGCCTCCTGGCAGTCGAAGGACATCACCTCAGCGGTGCGTTCCGGCGCGGACAGCGTGGCGGAGCTGCGGGCCGAGGGGGTCTACCGGATCCTCACGCCGGACGAGTGCGTGGCCCTCAGCCAGAGCGGCGGCCACGACAACCTGATCCTGCATCCGCTGTGCGGCGGGATGCCGCTGGACGAGGGCTGGCGCAGCCTCCACCTGTTCGCGGAAAGGGTCATGCCCCGGCTCAAGGACTGAACCGGGGCACGACCGATCTGGAGCGAGGGGCAGCGGGGGTTTAGCCCATCTCCTCCAGGGTCTTGCCCTTCGTCTCCCGCACGAACTTGAGGACGAAGGGGATGGAGAGCGCCGCGAAGGCGCCGTAGATGATGTACGAGCCGGTCAGCGACCACTCGGACATGCTCGGGAACGTCTTGGTGATCGCGAAGTTGGCGAGCCACTGGGCGGAGGCGGCCACACCGAGCGCGGCGGCGCGGATCCGGCCGGGGAAGATCTCGCCGAGCAGCACCCAGACCACCACGCCCCAGGAGAGCGCGAAGAAGAGCACGAAGCCGTTGGCGGCGATGATCGCGACGATGCCCTGGGTGTCGGGCAGCGAGACGTTGTCCCCGGAGCCGGTCCGGTACGAGAACGCCCAGGCCATGGTGAACAGGGCGATCGCCATACCGGCGGAGCCGATCAGGGCCAGCGGCTTACGGCCGATCCGGTCGACGAAGATCATCGCGATGACCGTACCGACGATGTTCACGATCGACGTCTCGAACGAGTAGAGGAACGAGCTGGTCGGGTCGTGCCCGATCGACTGCCACAGCTGGTTCGAGTAGTAGAAGATCACGTTGATGCCGACGAGCTGCTGGAACACCGAGAGGCCGATGCCGATCCAGACGATCGGCAGGAAGCCGACCTTGCCGAGCAGGTCCTTGAAGGACGGCTTGTGCTCCTTGCGCATGCCCTCCTCGATCTCGGCGGCCCGCTCGTGCACGTCGATGCCCGTGCCCTCGACCTCGACGAGCACCTTCTTGGCGTCGGCGATCCGGCCGGCGGAGATCAGGTAGCGCGGCGACTCGGGGATCGCGAAGGAGAGCACCCCGTACAGGACGGCCGGGACGACCATCACGCCGAGCATCCACTGCCAGGCCTCGAGGCCGCCCAGCTCACCGCGCTGGTCGCCGTCGGCCATGTTGAGGATGCCCCAGTTGACCAGCTGCGAGACGGCGATGCCGATGACGATGGCGGCCTGCTGGAACGAGGCGAGCCGGCCGCGGTACGCGGGCGGGGCCACCTCGGCGATGTAGGCCGGGCCGATCACCGAGGCCATGCCGATGCCGATGCCGCCGATGAAGCGCCACAGGGTGAGGTCCCAGGCGGCGAAGGGCAGCGCCGAGCCGACGGCGCTGGCGGCGAAGAGGACCGCGGCGATCTGCATGCAGCGGATCCGGCCGATGCGGTCGGCGATCCGGCCGGCGATGGCGGCACCGAGGGCGCAGCCGAGGAGCGCGGTGGCGATGATCCAGCCGAGCATGTTCGCGTTCACGTCGAACCGCTGCTGGATGGCCACGGTCGCGCCGTTGATCACGGAACTGTCGTAGCCGAAGAGGAAGCCGCCCATCGCGGCCGCCGCCGTAATGAAGATGACATGGCCGAGGTGGTCCGGCTGGGGACTTCTGGCCGACTGCGGGGCCTGCGATGTGCTCGTCACGTGTACTCCTCGGGCCACCGGCCACAGCGCCGGGGGTGGGGGTAGAAGCACCTTCCAGTGGCGCACAACTTCATGCCGCTCACCACTTGAAGGTAAAAACAACGTTGCAGACACTATGCCTTCAAGTTTCGAAGTCAAGAGGTCGAGAGCTATGAGTTTTTGAGCAGCAGAAAGCCACGAGAGTTCAACGCTTGAACTTACTTAGGGCGAAACGGAAGGAGAACGGACGGAACGGATCAGCTCAGCCGCTGGCCGATGACCTTCGAGACCCCGTCGCCCTGCATCGAGACGCCGTACAGCGCGTCCGCGACCTCCATCGTGCGCTTCTGGTGCGTGATCACGATGAGCTGCGAGGACTCCTGCAGCTCCCGCATGATCCGGATAAGGCGTTGCAGATTGGTGTCGTCGAGCGCCGCCTCGACCTCGTCCATCACATAGAACGGGCTGGGCCGCGCCTTGAAGATCGCGACCAGCATCGCCACCGCCGTCAGCGACCGCTCACCGCCCGAGAGCAGACTGAGCCGCTTGACCTTCTTGCCCGGCGGCCGGGCCTCGACGTCCACACCGGTCGTCAGCATGTTGTCCGGATCGGTCAGGATCAGCCGCCCCTCACCACCCGGGAACAGCCGCGAGAAGACCCCCTCGAACTCCCGCGCCGTGTCGTGGTACGCCTCGGTGAAGACCTGCTCCACCCGCTCGTCCACTTCCTTCACGACCTGAAGGAGGTCGGCCCGGGTCTTCTTCAGGTCCTCCAGCTGCTCGCTGAGGAACTTGTGCCGCTCCTCCAGCGCCGCGAACTCCTCAAGCGCGAGCGGATTGACCTTTCCCAGCTGCTGATACGCCCGTTCGGCTGCCCTCAGCCGCTTCTCCTGCTCCCCGCGCACGAACGGCCGTGGCCGGTTCCGCGGATGTTCCGGATCCTCGGGCAACTGCTCGCCCTCCGCGGGCGGCGACGGCGGTACGAGCTGGTCGGGCCCGTAGTCCGCGACGAGCCCGGCCGGCTCCACCCCGAGCTCGTCGAGCGCCTTCGCCTCCAACTGCTCGACCCGCATGCGCTTCTCGGCACCGAGCACCTCGCCCCGGTGCACCGAGTCCGTCAACTTGTCGAGCTCGGCCTTCAGATCACGGCCCGCGTTCCGCTCCGCCACCAGATCCCGCTCGCGCTCCGCCTTCGCCCGCTCGGCCGCGGCCCGCTCCCGCTCGGCCCGTACGAGCGACACCTCGACGTGCGCGAGCAGCTGCCGGGCGCCCGAGCCGACCGCCTCCGCGACCGCGGCCTCCCGCCGCAGCCTGGCCCTGCGCTGCTCGGCACGCGCGCGTGCCTCCCGCTCGGCGCGCGCCGCCCGGTCGAGCCCGTCGGCCCGTCCGGCGAGAGCCTTCACCCGCTCCTCGTGCGTACGGGCCTGCAGGCGCGCCTCCATCTCGGTCTGCCGCGCGTTCGCCCCGTCCGCCGCGAGCCGGTCCCGTACGCCGGTGTCCGGCTCCTCCTCCACCGGCAACTCCTCGGCGACAGCGAGCCGTTCGGCGAGTTCCCCGACCTCTTCGAGCGCCAGGTCAAGAGACTCCTGCGCGCGTGCGGCCGCCGCCACGGACCGCTCGGCCTCCCCCGCCGCACCCCGCGCCTGCCCGGCCAGCCGCCCCAACTGCTGCGACACCGCCGACTTCTCCCGGTCGGCCGCCCGGCGCCGCTCCCCCAGCTCCTCGACAAGCGCGGCACCCGTACGCCGCCGCTCCACCGCCCGCTGCTGCGCCCCGGCCAGCTCCTCGCACCGCACCCCGAGCTCCGCCAGCTCGGCCTCGGCCTCGTCCACCGACGCCTGCACCTCGATCAGGCTCGGCGCCCCGGCCGACCCGCCCTGCGCGAAGTGCGCCCCGAGCAGGTCACCCTCGGCCGTCACCGCCGTCAGCTCCGGACGCGCGTAGACCAGATCCTCCGCGTCCTCCAGCGTGCCGACCACGACGACCCCACGCAGCAACCGCCGCACCGCGGTCATCAACTCCTCGGGCCCGCGCACCAGTTCAGCCGCGAACGACACCCCGTCAGCCCGCTTTGCCGGTACGTCGTCGGGGCCGCCGCCGAGCAGTATGGCCGCGCGCCCCGCGTCCTGCTTGCGCAGCAACCGGATCGCCTCCGCCGCCGTCGCCGGGGTCGTCACGGCGACCGCGTCGGCCGCCGCCCCGAGCGCGGCCGCCACCGGCACCTCGAACCCCGGGGCCACGGTGAGCAGTTCGGAGGCCGGACCGAGCAGCCCGGTCAGCCGTTCCTTCGCGGCGAGCAGTGCCCCCGTACCGTCCTTGCGGCGAAGCCCGAGCGCCAGCGCCTCGCGCCGGGCCGCGGTCGCCGCGCGCCTGCGCTCCGCCGCCGTGGCCGCCTCACGCGCCGCGGTCAACTCGGCCTCGGCGTCAGCGAGTTCGCGCTTGGCCGCATCGTGCCGCTCGCCGAGCTCGGTGTCGTCGGCGTCGAGCCCGTCGACCTCGGCCTTCAGCTGCTCGTACTCTTCCTGCGCGGCGACGGCACGCTCCTGCGCCGCGTCCCGGGACTCGGCGAGCCGGTCGATCTCGGCCTGCGCCGAAGCGGCC
The DNA here is from genome assembly GCF_009908195.1 of Streptomyces boluensis. GTDB lineage: Bacteria > Actinomycetota > Actinomycetes > Streptomycetales > Streptomycetaceae > Streptomyces > Streptomyces boluensis. The sequence goes on from NZ_JAAAHS010000169.1 coordinate 6,586, forward strand.
CTGCTGCGGGCCGCGTTGACCTGACCGGCGAGCCGGGCAAGCCCTTCGCGCCGGTCCGCGATGGCCCGCGCCACGTCCTTGAGCCGCCGCTCCTCGCTCGCCAACTCCCGTTCCAGATCGGCCCGGTGGGCGACCGTGTCCTCGAGAGCCCGCTCGGCCGCTTCGAGCGCGGCCTCCAACTCGGCCTCCTGCTCCCGGATCCGGGCCGCCTCGCGCTCCATGTCCTCGGGCTCACGGCCACGCCGCTCCTCCGCGGGCGCCGAGTGCGCACTCTTCACCCGGGCCTCGGCCAACGACACGGTCCCGCGCACCCGCTCGGCCAGCTGCGACAGCTCGTACCAGGTCTGCTGCGCCCGCTGAAGCCGCGGCGCGAGCCGGCGCACCTCCCCCTCGAGCTCCGCCTCCCGCGCGAGCGCCGCCTTGAGCCGCGCCTCGGCGTCCTCCTTGCGCCGCTTCAGCTCGGCCTCGTCGGCGACCTCGGTACGCAGCGCCTCCCGCAGCCCGACCAGGTCGTCGGCGAGCAGGCGGAGGCGGGCGTCGCGCAGGTCGGCCTGGATGACCGCGGCCCGTCGCGCCACGGCGGCCTGCCGACCGAGTGGCTTGAGCTGCCGCCGCAGTTCATCGGTGAGGTCCTGGACGCGGGCGAGGTTGGCCTGCATCGCGTCCAGCTTCCGCAGCGCCTTCTCCTTGCGCTTGCGGTGCTTGAGCACACCCGCCGCCTCCTCGATGAAGGCGCGGCGCCCCATCGGGTCGGCGTGAAGCACGGAGTCGAGCTGCCCCTGCCCGACGATCACATGCATCTCGCGCCCGATACCGGAGTCGGACAACAGCTCCTGGATATCGAGGAGTCGGCACGTGTCGCCGTTGATCTGGTACTCGCTGCCGCCGTTGCGGAACATGATCCGCGTGATGGTGACCTCGGCGTACTCGATGGGCAGCACACCGTCGGAGTTGTCGATGGTCAGCGACACCTCGGCCCGCCCGAGCGGCGGCCGCCCGGTGGTGCCGGCGAAGATGACGTCCTCCATCTTGCCGCCGCGCAGCGACTTGGCGCCCTGCTCACCCATGACCCAGCTGAGTGCGTCCACCACATTCGACTTGCCGGAACCATTGGGCCCGACCACACACGTGATGCCCGGCTCGAAGCGCAGCGTGGTCGCCGAGGCGAAGGATTTGAACCCGCGCAGGGTCAGGGCCTTGAGGTGCACGCCGCCGGACTCTACCTTTCGGGTTCGCCCCGGCTCCATGAACCGCCGCGTCTCAGAGCGTGAACGCGCGGTTTCACCGGGGAAGGTGCAGGGCACACCAGACGTTGAGGAAGCTTTCCCGACCGGGACATGAGCGGCACGAGCCGACGGTCAGGGCGGGAGGAGAAGCGGGGGGCGACGCGAGCCGACGGGGGCACGAAAAGAAAGAAGGGACGCCGAAGCGTCCCTTGCAGATCTTCGAGCAGATCTTCAAGCGGCTGACAGGCAGCCCCGAGCGATGCCTCACAAGGCAGCGGCTCAGGTCAGCGCAGGCTCCGCCTGGGGTACGTCGATGCTCTCCAGAAACGAGTCGCCTTCGTGAGAAGCGGCAGCGGTAGCCAGCGCGTCATTTTCGGCCTGGATCCGTACAAGCTCGGATTCCAGGTCCTGGACGCGCTGCTGGAGCCGTCGCATCTCGGCGAGGAGTCGCGGGTCGGAACCGCCGACGTAACCGAGAAGCGCCTTTGCCATGATGGATGGTCCTCCACACTGAGTGACCGACCGAAGCGGTGTGGGTCGTGAGGGAAGCACCCGCGGTGAATGGCAATGCTTGGTGTTTCTGCCGTTCCCACATGCCAAACAGCTAGGGTGCGCGGGGACTTCCAGAGTCTCACCAAAAAGTTTGACGGTCAACACGATCACGCCCCGTATTGGCGGGCGACCCGGGGGCGCGCGGCCTGAGAACCGGCGGCGCTGCACTCCTTCAGGGCCCTGGGGGCGTGGAGATCATCCTTCCTTGCGCAGCCTGGCACGACAACCCTTTATTGGCAACCACCAGGTCGTTTCCGTCCCGCGACTTTGCCAGGTGCGTCTGTCGGCGGTCCCGCGGGCCCGCCGACAGCCACTCGTCTCACCGGATCGCGAAGCTCTCGTAGATACCGCGCGGGGTGTCCCAGATCTCAGTGACACCGTCGACCCTGCCGGGTGTGTCGCCCTCGCGCAGCCACGTCAACAAGGAGTCGCAGCCGATACGGGTCCCCTCGGCGACGACCTGGACCCGGCCGTCGGCCAGATTCGAGGCGAAACCCACGAGTCCGCCGATCTCCAGCGCCTTCGCCCTGGTGAACCAGCGAAAGCCCACTCCCTGCACTACACCGCGCACCCAGGCGGTCATCCGTACCTCTTCATTCATGTGGGAAAGCTAACCGGCCAATTGCTACCGGAGCACTTCGCCCCCACATTCTCTTCACGTACAGTCGCGGAGGCCGAGCTCACTCGATCGGGTGAGCCACGACGACCTCAGGTACCAGGGAAGGCCAGGAGATGGGACGCCACCGACGCGTCGGCGCCGCGGGCGCCGGTGAAGATCAGCACTCCGCGGACCCGGCAGTGGTGGGCTCGACGCACTCGCACCGCCGCGGCAAGCGCGTCTCGGTGCCGATGCGTACCGGCCTGCTCGGTGTCTCCGCCGCCGTGGCCATGGGTGCCATCGCGGTCGCCTCGGGCCTGATCCCCGGCAGCGACGCCTTCTCCGGTGACAGCCAGGACTCCAGCCGCGTGCAGTCCGCGGGCAGCCCGACCGATCTGGCGACGCAGGGCGAGCCGTCGAAGTCCCCGGACCGCGAGGAGAGCGCCGCGAGCCGTGGCTCCGAGCGCCCCGAGCCGTCGACCTCCGCGCCGTCCCCGTCCAAGACCAAGGAACCGTCGAAGTCCCCGTCCCCGCAGAAGTCCTCCGCGGACAGCGGTACGGAGCAGAAGGACGAGCCGACCGAGAAGGCACCGGCGAAGCCCACGCAGTCGCAGCCCGCCGCGCCGGCGAAGCCGCAGACCCCGGACACCGGTCAGGCCGCCGAGGCCGAGGTGCTCGCCCTCGTCAACCAGGAGCGGGCGCAGGCGGGTTGCAGCCCGGTGCGTGCCGACGCCGCCCTCGCGGACCTGGCCGGCGACTTCAGCGAGGACATGGCCGAGCGCGGCTTCTTCGACCACACCGACCCCGACGGCGCCACCCCGTGGGACCGTGCCGAGAAGGCGGGCGTCGCGAACCTCGGCGGCGAGAACATCGCCCGCGGCCAGGCCAACGCCCAGTCCGTCATGGACTCCTGGATGGACAGCCCCGGCCACCGCGCGAACATCCTCAACTGCGAGTACAAGACCCTCGGCGTCGGCGCCCACTTCGCGTCCGGCGGCCCCTGGTGGACGCAGGACTTCGGCTTCTAGCCGACCGTCCGCGGCGGCCGCTGGCAGCGCGGGCAGAAGTAGCTGGACCGGTTCATCCACGGCCGCCGCCGCATCGGGGTCCCGCAGCGCCGGCACGGCTCGTCCTCCCGGCCGTACGCGTCGAGCGACCGCTCGAAGTAGCCGGACTCACCGTTCACGTTCACGTACAGACTGTCGAAACTGGTGCCGCCCACGGCGAGCGCGGCGTTCATGACATCCCGTACGTGGCCGACGAGTTCGGCGGTACGAGGGCGTGTGAAGGTGGCGGTGGGGCGCTCGTAGTGCAGCTTGGCCCGCCACAGCGCCTCGTCCGCGTAGATGTTGCCGACCCCGCTGATCAGCGACTGGTTGAGCAGCGCCCGCTTGATGGTGCTCCGGCTGCGGCGCAGCCCCTGGTGGAAGGCGTCCTCGTCGAAGGCCGGGTCGAGCGGGTCGCGGGCGATGTGCGCGATGACATCGGGCAGCCCGTCGGGCGTGACGTCGTGCAGCGAGAGCCCGCCGAAGGTCCGCTGGTCGACGAAACGCAGCTCGGTCCCCTGGTCGTCATCGAAGCGGACGCGGATACGCAGGTGCTTCTCGTCCGGTGCGTCCTGGGGCTGCACCAGGAGCTGGCCGCTCATCCCGAGGTGGGCCAGGATCGCGTTCGGAGCGTCGGCGAGCGGCAGCCACAGGTACTTGCCGCGCCGCCGGGCGAGCCCGAGCCGGTGCCCTTCTAGCCGGGCCGCGAAGTCGGGGCCACCGGCGAGGTGCCGGCGCACGGCCCGCGGGTGCAGCACCTCGACCTCGTCGACGACGCGTCCGGTGACCCAGCGCTCAAGGCCGCGACGGACCACTTCGACCTCGGGCAGTTCGGGCACGGGTCCTCCCCCGGTAGGTGCGTGGATGCAAAGGCGACGGCCCGCCCCGCGTCGGGGCGGGCCGGGCCGTCGTACTGCTTGCTGCTCTTGCCTTCGGAAGGCGGCGGGGTCAGGCCGTTGCCGTGTCGGGGGCGGCCTCGGCGGTCGCCCCTTCGGTCTCGGCGGCCTTGGCGCGCTCGTCCGCTGCGGCCTGAATGGCCCGCCATGCGGATTCGGCGGCCTGCTGCTCCGCTTCCTTCTTGCTGCGGCCGGTGCCGGTGCCGTACGAGACGCCTCCGACGCGGGCAGCAGCGGTGAAGGTCTTTTCGTGGTCGGGTCCGGTCTCCGAGACCAGGTACTCGGGAACGCCGAGCCCTTCGGTCGCGGTGAGCTCCTGGAGGCTGGTCTTCCAGTCCAGGCCGGCACCGAGGTTGGAGGACTTCTCGATCAGTGGGTCGAAGAGCCGGTGGATCAGCTTGGAAGCCGCGTCCAGACCCTGGTCGAGATAGACCGCGCCGATCACCGCTTCGAGGGTGTCGGCAAGGATGGATGCCTTGTCCCGCCCGCCTGTGCCTTCTTCACCCCGGCCGAGCCGGATGAAGGCACCGAGGTCGAGCCCGCGGCCCACCTCCGCCAGCGCACGCGAATTGACCACCGCGGCCCGCAACTTGGCCAGTTGGCCTTCGGGCAGGTCGGGGTGGGTGGTGTACAGCGTGTCCGTGACGACCAGACCGAGCACCGAGTCCCCGAGGAACTCGAGCCGTTCATTGGTCGGCAGACCGCCGTTCTCGTACGCGTACGAACGGTGGGTCAGCGCACGCACCAGAAGGGCGGACTCGAGTTTGTACCCGAGCCGCCCTTCCAGAAGCGTGTGGGACGAGGCCGTGTTCTCCGCCTGCTTCTTGGCGTTTTCCGCCTTGGCGTCAGACATCGTGCCTCTCACCAGCCGCTCAGACCTCGAGGACCTGGCGCTTGTTGTAGGTGCCACAAGCGGGGCACGCGATGTGCTGCAGCTTGGGCTCCTGGCAACGCTCACACGAAACCAGGGTGGGGACCGCAGCCTTCCACTGCGACCGGCGGTGGCGCGTGTTGCTGCGCGACATCTTCCGCTTCGGAACAGCCACGGCTACTTCTCCTGCTTCTCGTCGACGCCCGCTTGCGCATCGGCGCCGCTCATCTCGTCCTTCTCGCCGTCCTGGAGCGAACCAGCGAGTCCCTGCAGTGCCGCCCAACGAATGTCGACGGCGTCATGGTGGTGGTCCGGGTCGTCCGCGAGCCGCGCTCCACATTCGGAACACAGGCCCGGACAGTCGTCCTGGCACACCGGCTGCATCGGCAGTGCGAGCACCACCGCATCACGCAGCACGGGTTCGAGGTCGAAAAGTCCGTCCTCGAGGGGGGTCACGTCCTCGTCCTCGGCGTCGTCGGCCGGTTCCGCCTGCTTGCTGCGGCCACGGTCATCGGCGTCGGGGTACGTGAACATTTCCTGGAAGTCCGCTTCGAGCTCTCGCTCCAGCGGCTCCAGACACCTTACGCACTCCCCCTCGACCCGTGCACGGGCGGTGCCTGTGACAAGCACCCCGTCCATGACGGACTCGAGCCGCAGCTCAAGGGCGACCGGGGCGCCGTCGGGCACTCCGATGACTCCCTTGATCCCGAAGAGTTCGTCTCCGGAGGGTGCGTCGATCGTGCGGGTGAGCCGCTGAAGCGCACCAGGACGCCGACCCAGCTCGTGCGTATCGAACACGAGGGGGTTGCGGTGGTCGAGGCGGGCGTTCAGGGCAGTTCCTGCTTTCGATCATCGAAGTCTTGGGGAGACTGAACCCGCTTTGAGCGGACAGTCATTGGTCTCGGCGTCTGCGAACACGTCACAGCGCACGCGCGACCGAACAGTCAGGATACTGGACCTTTCCCCATCGGCCCAATCCGGTCTCCCGCCCCTGGCCAGAGGCGTTCACTGCCCCTGTCCGCGCTCCTGTTCGTACTGACGCAGCTGGTCGACGCTGATCATGCTCGTGTCGAAGAGGCTGGTCTCGTCCAGCGCGGCCGGCGCCTGCTCCTGCTGCTCCGGCCCACCGGTATAGAAGCCCTGCCCCTGCTGCCCGTACCCCTGGTGCTGGTTCTGCTGCTGGTAGCCGTACGGATCCTGCTGCTGATACACGTACGGGTCCTGCTGCGCGTACTCCTGCGGGACCTGCTGCGGCTGCTGGTACGCGTACGGGTCCTGCTGCTGGTAGCCGTACGGGTCCTGCGGGGCGTACTGCTGCTGCGCGGGGATCGGGGCCGCGAGCGGGGGCGGCGGCTGGGGCGGCTGGATCTGCTGGGGCGGCTGCTGAAGGTGGTCCGGCTGGGGCTGCATCTGGAGCTGCGGGACCTGCTGCGGCATCTGCGGCTGAGGTGCCTGCTGGGGCGCCTGCTGCTGCGTCTGCTGCTGGGGCTCGGCCAGGTCGGCGAGGAAGTCGGCGTCGCTCGCGAGCTGCGCGTGGCCCTGGTCGTCGACCCCGCCGAGCTGGCCCAGGTCGTCGGTCGCGATCCGGCCGTGGAGCTTCTGGCGGCCGCGGCCGACCGCGTCGAGCGTCTTGGAGAGGACGGCCTCGAAGGCGCCGAGCTTCACGTCCACGTACTCGTCGGCACGGCGGCGCAGGGTCTCCGGGTCGTGGCTGCGCTCGGGGGCCTCGGTGAAGTCCGGGTCCTCGTACCCCTGGGCGTCCAGGCCCTGGCCCGTACCGAGGAGCTTCTCGCGGCCGCGGCCGACCGAGCCGAGGGTCTTGGTGAGGACGACCTCGAAGTTGGCGAGCTTGGAGTCGACGTACTCGTCGGCCTCCTGGCGGACCTCCTCCGCCTCCTCGCGGGCCTGGGCGCGGATGCGGTCGGCCTCGTCCTGGGACTGGCGGGCGACCGCGGTGTCGGAGACGAGCGAGCCGCGCTCGACACGGGCCGAGTCGATGATCCGCTCCGCCTCCTGCCGGGCCTGCTCGACCAGCTGCTCGCTGCCGCCGATGACCTGCTGCGCCTGAGCGAGGGAGCCGGGCAGGGCTTGGCGCACCTCTTCGAGCTGCGCGAGCAGTTCGGCGCGGTTGATCACGCACGAGGCCGACATCGGCATGGACCTGGCGCCCGTGATCGCTTCGACGATCTCGTCCAGTTTCTTCTGCACGTCCACCGTGTGCTCGCCACTCTCTGCCTGGTAGGTGTCTCTGCCCGGTTGGGAGTCGGACAAGGCGACTGTAAGGGCAGCGGCCGTCCCACCGACACCGACTGACGGACCGTCAGCTCGCCGGACGGCCTCCGGCGAGGCGCTCGGTCAGCTTGGTGTGCACCAGCGGCGGTACGAGGTGCGAGACGTCGCCGCCCCAGGCCGCCACCTCCTTCACCAGGGAGGAGGAGAGGAAGCTGTAGGTGGGATTGGTCGGTACGAAGAGGGTCTCGACTCCCGAGAGACCGATGTTCATCTGGGCCATCTGCAGCTCGTAGTCGAAGTCGCTGACGGCACGCAGGCCCTTCACGATGGCGGGGATGTCGCGCTGCTTGCAGAAGTCGACGAGCAGGCCGTGGAAGGCCTCCACCTCGACGTTGCCGAAGTCGGCGGTGACCTGGCGGATCAGCTCGATCCGCTCCTCGATCTCGAAGAGGCCCTTCTTGGACTGGTTGATCATCACCGCGACGTGGACGACGTCGTAGAGCTTGGAGGCGCGGGCGATGATGTCGAGGTGTCCGTTGGTGATGGGGTCGAACGACCCCGGACAGACGGCGCGGCGCAACTTGTTTCCCTCGCTCTCGGGACCTGACGGTGCGGTCTGCACGGTCATCGGGACGACTCCTCGCTGGTCGAGGCGGCGCGACCGTACCAAAACGTGCCCTCGCCGTACCGCCGGGACCTGAGTCCCTCGAAGCCGGCCGGCCAGCCGAATTCTCCGCCTCTGGTGCTGCGCTCCACGGTGACGAGCGCTTGCTCAGCGAGCCAGCCCTGGGCGCGGAGTGTGAGCAGGATCTCCCGAAGATCGTCGTCGCCCACGGCGTACGGCGGATCGAGAAACACCAGGTCGTACGGGTCCTGCGGGGCCGCTCCCGCGATGATCGCCGCCGCCTTGCCGGCCCGGACCTCGGCGCCGGGCAGGCCGAGCGCGCTCACGTTCTCCCTGATGGTGCGGACCGCCCTGGCGTCGGCCTCGACCAGGAGCGCGTGGCCCGCGCCGCGCGAGAGCGCTTCGAGGCCTACGGCGCCGGAGCCCGCGTACAGGTCGAGGACGCGGTCGCCTTCGAGGGGGCCGCCGAGGAGTGACTGCCAGGTGGAGAACAGGGCCTCGCGCGCGCGATCGGAGGTGGGCCGTGTGCCGTTCCCCGGTGGTACGGCCAGTCGGCGTCCACCGGCACGGCCGGCGATCACGCGGGTCATCTGCGTCCTTCGGGGGTGAGGGGTGCGGTCACCCAACGATATGGCGTGCGCGGTACGCGGTCCCTCCGGGCCGGGTGGGGGCGCCTTCGGGGGC
>NZ_JAAAHS010000017.1 GCF_009908195.1 Streptomyces boluensis
CCCCAACACCCCGTACCGCCCCAGGAGTCGCACCATGTCCCGGCACCACACCGCCGCCCCCGCCGACCTCGTCGTGCGCCGTGCCCGTATCCACACCGTCGACCCGCTGCTGCCCGAGGCGCAGGCCATGGCCGTGACCGGCGGCCGGATCGTGTGGCTCGGCGACGACGCCGACGCGGCGGCCTGGACCGGTCCGCTCACCCGGACCCTGGACGCCGAGGGCAAGCTCGTCCTGCCCGGCTTCATCGACGCCCACAACCACGTACGCCTCGGCTCCGACGACGCCAGCGTGCAGCTCGCCGGTGCCGACACGCTCGACGAGGTGCACGCGCGGATCCGTGACTGGCGTGCCGCGCACCCGGACGCCGAGTGGATCGAGGGCGAGGCCTTCGACTACTCGGCGCTCGGCGGCCGCCTTCCCACCACCGCCGACCTCGACCCGGTCACCGGCGACACCCCCGCCTTCGTCCTCAGCTACGACGTGCACACCGCCTGGCTCAACACCGCGGCCCTGCGCCGCCTCGGCATCAGCGCCGACCGCACGCGGCTGCCGTTCGGCACCGCGCACACCGACCCGGAGACCGGGCGGCCGACCGGGCTGATCAAGGACTTCGCCGTCCAGGGCCTCTCCCGCGACGGCCACCGGGCACTGCGCGACCTTGGCGTGCCCTGGGCCTCGACGGAACGCCAGTACCGGCGCCTCGCCAAGTCCCTCGACGACGCGATCGGCTACGGCATCACCACGGTCGTGGAGCCGCAGAACTCCCTCGACGACCTGGCCCTCTTCGAGCGCGCCCGGCACGAGGGCCGGCTCAGGTCCCGCCTCGTCGCCGCCCTGTTCCACCCGCGCGGCACCACCGACGGCGACCTGGACGACTTCGCCGCGGCCGCCGGGCGGTACGCCGACGACCGGCTCCGGGTGGGCCCGCTCAAGCTGTACATCGACGACGTGGTGGAGCCCCGTACCGCCGCACTCCTGGAGCCGTACGCGGGCTGCCGGCACAGCGGCGACACCTACTACCCGCCCGCGGAGTTCGCCGACCTGCTCGCCAAGCTCGACGCACGCGGCTTCCAGTGCTTCGTGCACGCCACCGGCGACCGGGGCATCCGCGTCGCCCTCGACGCCTTCGCGTACGCCCGGCAGGTGAACGGGGCACGCGACGCCCGCCACCAGATCGTGCACGTCGAATGCCTCGACCCGGCGGACACGGCCCGCTTCGCGGAGCTCGGCGTGGTCGCCTGTATGCAGCCGCGGCACTGCGCACCCGACGTGGCGGGCCCCGGCAAGGACTGGGCGGAGAACGTCGGCCCCGACCGCTGGACGAAGGCCTGGCCGATGCGCAGCCTGCATGCCGCGGGGGCAGCCCTCGCGTTCTCCAGCGACTGGAACGTGGCCGAGATGGACCCCATGACCGGCATCTACACGGCGGTCACCCGGCGGCCCCTCGACGGTGGCGAGCCCTGGATGCCGGAGGAGACCGTCGACGTGGAGACGGCCGTGCACGGCTACACGATGGGCTCCGCGTACGCCAACTTCCTTGAGAACGAACGCGGTTCACTCACCGTGGGCAAGGCCGCCGACTTCGTGATCCTCTCCCGCGACATCCTGCGCGTACCCGCCGCGGACATTCCCGGCACGGTCGCGCAGACCGTCGTCGTGGACGGTGAGGTGGCGCACAGCCGGTGAGTGAAGGTGCGGCGCCCCGTACCCTGAACGGGTGTGCCGGGGCCCCCGCCGGGGCGGCCCGCACGCAGCGATAGTCTGCGTGAGGCCCGGGAAGCGGCGTCGCTGCGGCGCGTCGGAGCCCGGAACCGGCAGCGGTAGAGGCGAGACAGATGCAGGTGAGGCAGGGAAACCCTGGCTCCCGGAGCTGAGGGCGAGGCGTCGTGGACAAGGTCGTACTCACGGCCGCCGGGCTCTACGTCATCGTGCTGCTCCGCGCGGGCGGCACCTTCGCCGTCGGACGGCTCGCCGCCGCCGGTGCCCGGCGCAGCAGGTTCGCCGAGCGGATCTCCGCGGCCAAGTTCCAGCGCGCGGAGCGGGCCATCCAGCGGTGGGGCGCACCCGTCGTGGCCGTCTCGTTCCTGACCGTGGGCTTCCAGACCGCCGCCAACTTCCTCGCGGGCACCATGCGCATGCCCCTGTCGCGGTACCTCCCCGCTCTGTTCGTGGGCGGCGCGTGCTGGGCGCTGATCTACGCGACCGCGGGCATCGGCGTACTGGAAGTGCTCGGCCGGCTGTTCGCCGAGCACACCGCTCTCGGCGTGGGCGCGGCCGTCGCGCTGGTCCTCGCGGTGGGCGGAGCCGTGGTGTACCGCCGCCGCAGGGACGCGCGGGCCGAGGAGCAGGCCGAGGGCCGGCCCGTCCCGGACGAGAGCTGAGCAACTCCCGCTCCCGTACGGGCAGTTCGTTCCCGCACGCCGTATGGAACCGCTGACTTCCTCCTGGGCGCGCCGAGTTGCGCGCGCCGCACGCCGCCGGGCGCAAGGTCTTCGGCCTCGCCACCGCAGGTGTCCGTCTCGCTTGGCCTCTTGCGCGTCAGTCCGGCAGCCAGTGCAGCTCGTGCGCCAGGGTTCTGGCGACGGCACGGATGCGGCGGTGCAGCGGCGACTGCTCGCGGGGGAGGACCAGGTGGATCGTCAGGCTGGGCGCGCCTCGCAGCGGTCGCCAGGTGAGACCGGCCGGTTGTGCCGTGGCCGCGGCTTCTCCGGCCGGGGCGAGGGTGACCCCGTCGCGCAGGTCGCGCTGAGACATGTCGAAAGAGACTGCGGGCGTGTGGAATCGGAGGTGTGGTCGGGTGTCCCGGAACAGTGCGGACAGCTGATCGTGGATCACGGGGTTGGTCGCACGGTCCGGGAGTCGCAGCGGATACGCGGCCGCGTCGGCGATCTCGATCTCCGGGTGTTCGGCCAGCGGATGGTGCTGCGCCAGCTGGACCCCGATGCGCGCACGCCGCAGCAGGAACCGGCGCACGCCACGGCCCGGCTGTTCACCGCGGGTGATCCCGGCATCGATGCGGCCGTCGGCGACCGCGGGGGAGATCTCCGGTGTCGCCATCGGGACCGCGCTGACCTCGAGTCCGCTGTTGCCGCGAATCAGCCTGTCCACCAGGGCCGGTGCCGTCTCGGCCCCGGCGCTGAGGCTGTATCCGATGCGCAGCGTGCCCAGTTCACCGGCCGCCGCGCTCCGGGCGGTGTCCCATGCCCGGTCCAGCGCCGCCAGCGCGGGCGGCGCGGACTCCGCCAAAGCCGCACCGGCCGTGGTCAATTCGACGCTACGGGTGTCGCGGACCAGCAGGGCCGTACCGAGTTCCGCCTCCAATCGGCGCATCCGGGCGCTGAGTGCGGGCTGTGCGATACCGATCCGTGCGGCCGCGCGCGTGAAGTTCAACTCCTGCGCCAGCACCAGGAAGTACCGCAGGCTCACCGTGTCCGGCGCCACGTGCCCTCCCTGCCGATTGATAACGATCCGTTCTGAGGCTATCCCGTACCGGTCTTTCCCTGGACCGCAGATCAAGCCCTAGCCTGCGCATATGGCGATTCAACTGACCGCAGTAACCGTCGCCGGGATCGATCGATCCGAGTGTCAATTCGAAGTCGGACGTGTCCGGCCGAACACAGGAGGTTTCCATGGCCAAGGGCTACTGGGTCAGTGTCTACCCCGCCATTTCCGACCCTGAAGGGCTGACCGCCTACGACAAGCTGGCCGGTCCGGCTGTCCAGGCTGGGGGCGGGCGCGTCCTGTCCCGCCTCCCCTCCAGCGGCGGTCGAGTCGTCGCCCACGAGGCCGGAATCACGCAACGCGTCGTTCTGATCGAGTTCGACAGCTTTGAACAGGCCGTCGCGGCATACGAGAGCGAGGCGTACCAGAAGGCGCTGGTGGCCCTCCCCGACGGCGTCGAGCGCGACTTCCGCATCATCGACGGCATCGACTGACCGGCGGGCCCAGCCATCGCTGACCATCCGTAAGCCGGCCGCCCAGCCACACCACAGGCACCACCCTCACCCGAAAGCTCGGGCAGGGTGTCACACACTGCACCCCGTCGGGCAGACCCACCCGGGCCTGCCCGATGGGCCGTCGGTGCCAGTCCGGATGATCGCGCCGTTGAACCTCGAACTCATCCATCACATGGCCGAGATCGCGCTCCTGCGCGACCTGTGGCGGGCCCGCTTCAGCGCAGGTCGCGGCTCAGTACGTACTTGAGCCCGCAGTGGTCCTCGTACGGGTCACCGTCGGCGGCGATCAGGCTCCGCACCGGCTGCATCGGGACCCACGTGAGCCCGACCAGCCAGCGCCACACGATCCGCCAGAAGCGCGGCCGCCCGCCGTCGTCCTCCCGCACCACCCGGGTGACGAGGAGGAACTTGCCGAGGGTCGCCCGGAATATCCAGGTCGCGAAGACGTGGTGCACGAAGGACACCCCGAAGACGCACCCCACGATGAGTCCCAGGTACGGCCAGCCGGTCATGTCCGCGCCGAGCTGCTTGGCCAGCGCGAGGCCTCCGACGATCGTGACGATCCAGTCGGCCCCGGCAGCCAGCATCCGCCGCACATCACCGATCTCCTCCGGAACGGCGGGCCGCTGCTGCTGCAGGTGCGGCTGCTGCTGGTACGCGTTCGGCGGCTGTTGCTGCGCGGGGTAGGGGTACGGGGGTTGCTGCTGAGCGGCGTACGGATGCGGAGGTTGCTGCTGCTGTGCGTACGGGTGGGCGGGCTGCTGCTGCGCCGCGTACGGGTGCGGAGGCTGTGGGGCGTACGGGTTCTGTGAGGGTTGCTGCGGCTGGTAATTGTTCACGGCGCCAATCTTGCCGTACCGCGCGGGTGGGCCCGTCAACTCCCCGATGCCGCAGCCCTGTTCAGCCGTGCCGCCGGGCCCGCCGCACCAGGTCGTCGGCGGCGCCCGGCCAGGTCGCGTACCGGAACGTGAAACCCGCGTCCACGAGACGGCCGGGAGTCACCCGGCGGCTCTTGAGGAGCAGTTCGGTGTCGGACCGCAGCGCGAAGGCGCCGAGCTCGGCCATCCACCGCGTCGCCGGAAGCCCCAACGGCTGCCGCCAGGACGTGCGCAGCGCCCGGATGAAGGCACGCTGCGGCAACGGCTCGGGCGCCGCGAGATTGACCGGGCCCGTCAACTCCTCGTGGGCGACGAGGAATTCGACGGCGCGTACGAAGTCCTGGTCGTGGATCCACGACACGTACTGCCCGCCACCCGCGACCGGACCGCCGAGGCCGAACCGGGCCATCCGGGAGAGGACGTCGAAGACGCCGCCGCGGTCCGGGCTCATCACCATCGCGGCCCGCAGCGCGACCTTCCGGGTGTCCGGCGTGGCCGCCTCCCGCTGGGCGCGTTCCCAGTTCTCGGCGATCTTGACGCTGTACGCCCAGTAGTCGGGTACGTCGGGCTCGTGGCCGCCGATCACGCCGCTCGCCTCGTCGTTGGCCGCGTCGTGGCGGTGCGCGTAGATCGTGGCGGTGCTCATCTGCAGCCACAGGCGCGGCGGCCGCACCGCGGCGGCGATGGCCTGCCCGACGACGCGCGCCGAGTCGACGCGCGAGTCCATCATGTCCTTGAGGTTGGCCTCGGTGTAGCGGCAACTGACGCTGCGCCCGGCGAGGTTGACGGCGAGGTCGCTGCCGACGATCTCCTCCACCCACGGGCCGAGCGTGGCCCCGTCCCACGCGACCTGCCCCGCGCGCCGCGGGTTCCGGGTCAGGATCACGACCCGGTGGCCCTGCGCGGTGAAGGCCCGTTCGAGGAGCGCGCCGACCTGGCCTGTGCCACCCGCGATCACGATCTTCATGGCTCCGTACCCCCTTGCTCGATGGCAGGAGCCTAACCCAAGTGTTGAACGCGTTCAAAAGTGCAGGTTCAGTAGCGGTCCGGCGCGCTCCCGCGCTCGCTCAGCGGCGCGGCTTCTCCGCCGGCGGGCACCACGCGGCGCCCTCCTTGTCGCCCCGCTTCCCGCAGAACCCCAGCTGCTCCGGCCGCTGCGCCCCCTCGACGCGCTGGACGGAGATGAGCTTGTCGAGCGGGACCCGCTGGTCGACGGCGCCGCCGAAGTCGATGAGTCCGCTCTCCCCGTCGAGCGCGGCGCTGCCGTGGATCTGGCTCAGTGCGTGCCAGACGGCGGACGGGGTGAGCGGCACGCCGGGGGCGGTGTCCTTGAGGCGGGAGATGGCGTTCAGGTAGAGGTTCACCGCGTCGAACGCGAGCGCAGCGTGCCCGTCGAGCGAGGTGTCCTTCACCCGCCGGCACTCCTCGGGGAACAGCTCCTTCATCGTGCTGTACAGGTCGCTCGGGTCGTCGCACGAGGTCGAGCCGACGGTGAAGTCGAGGAACTCGTACGGGACCCGGGGGTAGGCCTTGCGCTGTACCGGGTCCGCGCCGAGCCTGGCCACATCGTCCCCGCCGAGCAGCACGGGCGGTGTCGAGCCGCAGGTGTCGTTGGTGGCGCCCAGGATGCTCTCGAAGTCCTCGCTGCGGCCCGCGAAGAAGATCAACCCCTGGTATCCGCAGGCCTCCTGGCCGACGGCCTGCGTGCCGGGACCCGACGGGGTGTCGGGCGCGGCCGGTGTCGGGACGTACCCCTGCTCCTCCACGTCGAAGCCCGCGGCCTCGAACGACGCGGCGGCGTCCTCGCGCAGGTTCTGGCTGTACTCGTCCGTCGGGTCCAGCGAGTACACGACGCGTACACGCTTCTTCAGCTCCTCCCTGTCGACGAGATGACCTGCGTACGCGGCGGCGACCGCGGCCTCGCGCCGGTTCAGCGGCGAGACCTGGTAGTAGAGCGACGACTCGCCCGGCAGCGAGTCCGCGGACAGGGTCGTGGCGACCATGGGCAGGCCGACCTGGGTGAGCCGGTCGATCGTCGTGATCGTCGCCTTGCGGCTCTGGTCGAGCCCGGTGACGCCGACGATGCTCGCGTCGCGCTTCATCATCTGCTCGATCCGGTCCGCCACATCGGCGCCGTACCGCATACCGCTGCCCGCTCCGGCCGGGAAGATCCGCAGCACCGGCTGGGCCGCACCGGACTTGTCGAGCTGCCGGCGCTGCGCGCTGGCGGCGCCCTGCAACTGCTCGCGCGCGTACGACAGGGCGCTGTTCTTCTGTCCGGTGGGTGCGCTGAGCAGGGCGGACAGGTGCACGAGGGTGACGAGCGGCCGCTTCGGGTCGGCCTCGTGGAGGCGCTTGGCCTCCTTGTTCTGCTCGGCGATCGTGGCCAGGGTGTCGCGTACCCGCTCGTCGGTGGAGCCGAAGGCGAAGCCGTGCGGGGAGACGCCGACGCACTCGCCGGTCTTCTCCTGCCACACCGTCTCCGCGTCCGGATGGTCGCGGCTCAGCCCGCAGTGCTGCCGCTTCCAGTCCGCGCGGTCGTCGCTCCGGTGGGCGAGTGCGTACCCGACCGTGCCGCCGAGCACCGCGAGGGCCACCGTGCCCGCCACCACCGCGGAGGCGCGGCGCGTCCAGGCGGGCGGGCGCGGCACCGAGAGGCGGCGCGCGATCGCGGATCCGTCGCGCTGAATTTCGTAGCGTTCGTCGTCCTCGGGAACTGTCGCCGGAATCCGCACCGGCAGATACCAGAACTGCACCGGCCGCCCGCCGCCCGCGCTGCGCACCTGCTCGCACCACACGTCGTACGGGGCCGGATTGTCGGTGAGTTCCCGCACCCGCATTCCGCCGGTGTCCGGGGGATCGTCCGCGCGGCTCGTCACCAGGAGCAGCGGGTCGAACGCGCCGATGTCATTGCGCACTTCGGCGAAGAGGCGGACGAGTTCAGGACCGCCATTGCGTTCGCTGAGGCCTTGCAGAAAGGCCACGCAGTAGGCCGTACGGCGATGGGCGCGGCGGCGCCACGGACGGCGGCGATAGGCGACCCGGAGGTCCTGCAGAAAGGCGGCGATGAGCAACTTGCTGATCTGCTGCGGGTCTTCACGCCCCCAGCGCGGCTGAGTGAGCCGCACCGCGAAGCCGATGAAGGTACCGGGGTCGGCGGGCGCCATGTACGGCTGGTGCAGCAGCCAGCGGAATTCACGCCCGAGTCCGCGCCACACCCGGAACCAGAAGACGGGCAGCAGATGGAGCCCCAGGATGTACGCCCACCAGGGGACCGTGCCCTGCAGCGCCACTTCGGTGCTCGGGCTGCGCATGAAGCCGAAGAACCGTCTGCGTTCCAGCTCGCGGTCCCGCAGCCGGCGCAGCACGGCCCGGCCGTGCTGACTGTCGGGCTCCTGGGCGGTGTCGGACAGTTCGAGCAGCCAATTGACCAGGCCGAGGCGGCGGAAACGCACCCGCCGGTCGCTGCCGTAACGGTCTGAGGAATACCTGCTGGCCAATTCGACGAGGATGCGGCGGCAGAGTTCGGCACGCTGCCAGGCGGGGTCGAGATAGTTGGCGGCCTGTTCGTCACCGCGCTCGTCGACGACCTTGTCCCATTCCCGTTCCATATCGACCGGCTGATACGGGACAGCGCGCGGCTCGGCCTCGTTCAGGGCCTGCTCGATCTGCTCCGCGAGGGCGTCCTGATGGTCGCCGACGAGGCTGAGGATCGGTATTCCGTCCCGGCGTGGAACCTCGCCGGGCAATTCGGTCTTCTTCGGCCGGGAAACGAGCTTCCCCAGCAGTTGGAACAGCAGATCGGCGTGCGCGAAGACGGGCGCCACATTTCCCCCGTTGCGTCCGAGACCGGCCAACGTCGTAGTGCCAGAAGAAGACAGCCTAGTGGCTGCGGAAATTGCTGAACAGCCTTGCGGGAGTGGCGACTTCGACCCCACTGGCCACACCCGACGACCTGGTCGCCCTCCTCCGGTCCGGCGCGGGGGCGCGTGTCAGCGCTCCCGACCCGCGTACCGGATCACCTCGCAGTCGTCCAGGATGACCAGGCCCTCCCCCACCAGCTCGTCGAGTTGGGGGAGGAAGGCGCGGATCTTGTCCTCGTCGTCCACGATGACCACGGCCACCGGCAGGTCCTCGCTCAGGGAAAGGAGTCGTTGGGTGTGGATCAGTGACGAGGCGCCGAAGCCCTCGATGCCGCGGAACACGCTCGCCCCGGCCAGTTCCGCCTTGCGGGCCCGGTGCACGATCTCGGCGTAGACGGGCCGGTGCTGCCACTGATCGGTCTCGCCGATGAAGACGGTCACCCGCAGGGCCCTGCCCGTCAGCCTGGTCATCGCTGCCTCCACGTGGGTACGCGGCGCGCCACTCACACCGCCACCCGCAGAATCGCACTCGGGCGGCGTGTGGTCGTGGAGGGCGCGTACGTCCGTTCCGAAGGCGGCCCCGCTCAGCCGTAGCGTTCGATGCGGATACGGTCCACGGGCTGGCCCAGCCTGACCAGGAGCCGGGAGGCGTGCTCGGCGAACGCGTTGGAGCCGCACACGTACGCCTCCCAGCCGGGCCCGCCGTCCGTGAAGCAGGGCGCCAGATGGTCGGTGTCGAGGTGCCGGCGCTCGCTCTCGCGGGTGAGGACGGGGGTCGTCTCGTCCCCGTACTGGTCGCCGTAGATCAGGTCCTCGCGGGTGCGCGCGGACACGAACAGGCGCAGCGGGACGGCGAGTTGGCGCTGGCGGTGGTGGCGGAGCATCGACATCAGGGGCACCACACCCGATCCCGCGCCGACGAGCAGCGCCGGACGGTCGCCCGGCCAGGCGAAGAAGCCGCTGAGCGGGCCCCGCACCTCCACCGCGTCGCCGACCCGCGCCACGGTGTGCAGGAACCCGGACACCTCGCCGCCTTCGACATGGTCGAGGGTCAGCTCGATGTGGCCCGAGTCGTCGGGAGGCGAGGCGAGCGAGTAGTGCCGCTGCGCCGTGTAGCCGTCCTCGGCGGTGAGCCGCAACATCAGGTGCTGACCGGGCAGATGCCCCTGCCAGCCGGGCACCGCGAACCGGAACGTGGAGACGCGCGGCGTCTCCCGGCGGATCTCGGTGAGCACCGCGCGCTGCCACGTGGCGGCGGCCCGGTTGCTCACCGCGATCCGGCCGGGCACGGCGAAGGCGGTCGGGGGAGTGAAGGTCTCGGACACCTGATCAGTCACCTGCGTAACGCTGTTCTTCCCAGGGGTTGCCCCGTGCGTGGTACCCGTTCTGCTCCCAGAAGCCGGGCTCGTCGTGGTCGAGCAGCCGCAGCCCGGCGAGCCACTTCGCGCTTTTCCAGAAGTACAGGTGCGGCACCAACAGCCGTGCGGGGCCGCCGTGTTCGGCGGGCAGCGGCGCGTCCTCGTACGTGAAGGCCACCCAAGCCTTGCCGCCGGTCACGTCGGCGAGCGGCAGGTTCGTCGTGTAGCCGGTGTGCGAGTACGCCACCACGTGGGTGGCCGCCGGGTCCGGGCGGGCGGCGTCGAGGAACACGTCGAGCGACACCCCGCCGAACCGCACCCCGAACTTCGACCAGGTCGTGACGCAGTGGATGTCACCCTCGTACGAGGAGCCGGGCAGCGCCCGCGCCTCGTCCCAGGTCCAGGTGCGGGGCTCGGCGACCAGACCGTCGACCCTGAACGTCCAGTCGTCCGGGGCGAGTTCGGGCGTCACCTCCGCCGAGAGGACCGGCCAGTCGTCGCGCGCGTCGTACTGGCCCGGCGGCAGACCCGGGTTGTGCGTGCGGGGACGGCCGACGAAGCCGCGGGTGGGGTGACCGCCGGTCATGCGCGGGCCTCCCGGTCACCCGTCGCCGCAGCAGGCGCCTGCCGGTCGTGCGTCGTCGAGGCGAGCGCCTCCAGGTCGGCGAGTACGGCCGACTCGTCGAGCGTGGTGAGCGCGCGGTCGCGCATCAGCACCCGGCCGTCGACCACGGTGTCCCGTACGTCCGAGGCCTGCGCCGCGTACGCGAGCATCGACCACGGGTCGTGGCGCGGGGTGAGGTGCGGCCGGTTCAGGTCGAGCACGACCAGGTCGGCCCGCTTGCCACGCTCCAGGGAGCCGAGCTCGGCGCCGAGCCCCAGGGCCCGCGCGCCCTCGACGGTCGCCATCCGCACCGCCTGCTCGGCACCGACCGCGGTCGGGTCGCCGCCCGCCTTGTGCACGAGCGCGGCCTGCCGCACGGCGCCGAGCAGGTCGAGGGTGTTGGAGCTGACGGCGCCGTCCGTGCCCAGGCCGACGGTCACCCCGGCGCCGAGGAGCCGGGGCACGGGCGCGATGCCGCAGCCCAGCTTCAGGTTGGAGACCGGGCAGTGCGCGACGGACGTGCCGGTGCGGGCGAGCGCCGCGATCTCCGCGCCGGTCAGGTCGACGGCGTGCGCGAGCAGCACATCGGGGCCCAACAGGCCCAGCGAGTCGAGGAGTTCGACCGGGCGCTTGCCGTGCCGGACCTCGACCGTGGCGACCTCGGTCGCGTTCTCCGCCGCGTGGATGTGCAGCAGCGCACCGAACTCCCGGCCGAGCGCGAAGATCTCGACGAGCTGCTCGGGGGAGAGGGTGTACGCCGAGTGCGCGAAGAGGACCGGCCGGGTGCCGGGCGCGCTGCGGGCACGGGCCGCCAGGTCCTTGCGCGCCCAGTCGAGCCGGGTCGCGTACGCGCGGGCGTCCGGCGGCTCCGGCACGTCCATGAACGTCGGCCCGGTGTGCAGCCGCCAGCCCGCCGCACGTGCCGCTTCCTCGGCCGCCTCGTGGAACCAGTACATGTCGAGGGCCGAGGTCACCCCGGCCCGTACGCTCTCCGCGACGGCGACGCGCACGGCGGCCGCGACGTTGCGCGGGTTGAGCAGCCGGGCCTCGGCGGGCACGACCCGGCCCAGGAACTCCTGCAGCGTCACGTCGTCGGCGCTGCCGCGCAGCAGCGTCATCGCCAGATGGGTGTGCGTGTTGACCAGGCCGGGCAGCACGAGGCAGCCGTGGGCGTCGAGTTCGTCGGCGGCGGCGTACCGGGCGCGCAGCTCCGCGGCCGGGCCGACCTCGACGATCGCGCCGTCCCGTACCGCCACGGCGCCGTCCGGCACGACCGTCGAGGCGTCGTCGACGGTGAGGACGGTGCCGCCGTGGACAAGGAGGTCGACCGGGTCGCTCATCGGGACTCGTCCTCCGCGAGCAGGCGCAGCGCGTCGAGGGCCACGACACTGCCGCGCGCCACACCCTCCGCGACGACCTCACGGTGCGGGTCGTAGGCGCTGTCCCCGGACTCGTCGACCAGGTCGTCCGCGTTGGCGCCGTCCACGACGAGGACACCGCCCGCGACCAGGCCGCGCAGCGACGCCGTCACGTACAGCGCGGACAGCTCCATCTCGATCGCCGCGAGGCCCGCCTTGTCGTACCCGGTCAGCGGGATCAGGCCCGGCTGGAACGCGGCCCGCGTCCACACGATGCCCCGGTGGTGCGGCGCCCCCGCGTCGCGCGCCGCCCGCGTCAGGGCGAGCACGGCCTCGGGCGCGGACACTGCCGGGTACTCGGCCGGCACCAACTGCTGCGTCACACCGTCGTCCCGCACCGCCGCCTCGGCGATCACCAGGTCGCCGTCGCCGATGCCGCGCCGCATCGCCCCCGCCGTACCGAACCGTACGAGGGTGCGCACGCCCGCGTCCGCGAGCTCCTGGAACAGCAGGATCGCGCCCGGACCGCCCACGCCGTGCGAGGCGACGACGACCGGAAGTCCGCGCCAACTGCCGCTGAACACCCGGTACTCACGGTGGTACGAGACCTCCTTCGCGTCGTCCAGGAGGTCGGCCATGGCCGCCGCGCGGGCCGGGTCACCGACCACGACGGCGCGCGGCGGCAGGCCCGTGCGCGGGATGCGGGTGATGGGCAGCGGCTCGGGTGCGGAGGTGGCGGTCATGCGACGGCTCCAGTCTTGCGGCGGCGCTTGGCCGTGGTGAGGAAGAGGGCGATCAGGGTGACGACGTACGGCGCCGCGTCCGTCGCCTGCTGCGGCAGGCCCAGGCCCTGGAGACGGAACCCGGCAGCCTCCGCGAGCCCGAACAGCAGCGCCGCGAGCAGCACGCCGAGCGGCAGGGCGCGGCCCAGCATCACGGCGACGACGGCGATCCAGCCGCGCCCCGCCGTCATGTTCTCGGAGAACAACGTGACGTTGCCCAGGGCGAGTTGGGCCCCCGCGAGTCCGCACAGGACACCGGAGGCGAGCACCGCCCCGTACTTGTACTTGACCGGGCTCACCCCGAGCGTCGCGGCCGCGTCCGGCGCCTCGCCGACGCCGCGAAGGCGCAGCCCCCACGCGTGCCGGGAGAGCAGCACGGCGGCGACGCCGACCGCCGCCCAGGACAGCCAGGTCAGCGGCGAGAACCCGGCGATCTCCGGCAGGCCCACGAGATCCGGGTCGTCGAAGGTGCCCTGTACGCCGAAGACGGTACGCAGCAGGAAGCTGGTCAGGCCCACGGCGAGCAGGTTCATCGCGACGCCGAGGACGACCGCGTCGCCCTTCAGGGTCACCGCGCCCACGGCGAGGATCAGCGAGTACGCGGCCGCGGCGAGCGCCGCCGCGAGCACCCCGAGCCACGGGCTGCCGGTGAACCAGCTGGTGGCGACCGCGGTGAAGCAGCCCATCAGCATCATGCCCTCGAGCCCGATGTTGAAGACGCCCGCGCGTTCGCACAGGGCGCCGCCGAGCGCGGCGAGCAGGATCGGGGTCAGCGCGCGCAGCGCCGACAGGAACAGATCGGAGTCGAAGAACATCAGGCCTTCACGTCACCTTTCCGGCGTCGCCAGGTGATCCGCAGCCGCGCCGCGAGGAACACGATCACGATGGCCTGCAGCACCTGCGTCAGCTCGCGCGGCACCTCGGTCGTCCGCTCCATCGAGAGTCCGCCGACCTGAAGCACGGCGAAGAAGAACGAGGCGAGCACCGTACCGAGCGGCGCGGCGGCCGCGAGCAGCGCCGCCGTCAGACCCGTCCAGGTGTAGCCGGGCGCCGTCAGCGAACCGTCGAGGAAGCGGAACGGGAAGCTCAGCACCCCGACCGAGCCGACGAGCCCCGCAAGCGCACCGGACACCGCCATCAGCCGCAGCGTCTGCGGCCCGCGCCGCACACCCGCGTACGCGGTGAAGCGGGAGTTGAGGCCGGTCATCCGCATCTCGTAGCCGACCGCCGTGCGCGCGTCGACCAGGTAGTACGCGACGGCCGCGAGCGCCACGAGGACGAGCCCGAGCGTGACCGTCGAGGTCCCGAACGCGGGCAGCTCCACGCCCTCCGGAAGACGCGGCGTCTGCGGCAGGCTGGAGCCCGGCTCCTTCAGCGGATAGCGCACCAGATACGAGGCGAGCGACGCCGCCGGGTACGACAGGAGCAGGCTGCTCACCAGGAGCGGCACCCCGAACTTGATGTCGCACAGGGCGGCGAGCGCCGCGTACAGCGCGCCCGCCGCCATCCCCGCGAGGACGGCCAGGGCGGTGGTGAGCGGCGCGGGCAGCGGCGAGTACAGGCCGACGGCCGCGGCGGCGATGCCGCCGAGCACCAACTGCCCGTCCCCGCCCAGGTTGATGAGCCCGGCGCGCAGCGGGATCGCGAGCGCGAGGGCCATACCGAGCACACTCGTGCCGGTCGTCAGCGTCGAGCCGATGCCGTCGGAACCGAGCGAACCGGTGAGCACCGCTCCGTACGCGGCGAGCGGGTCGGCGCCCGTGCCGATCAGGAACAGCGCCCCGATGGCGACGGCCGCGACCACGGAGAAGAACACGGGGGAGCGCAGCACACGCGCCGCGGGGGACGCGGTGGCGGTCGGAGTGGTCGCCATGTCAGGCCCCCTCTACGGAGTGGGTGGGCGCGGCACCGGCCATCGCGAGGCCGAGCGTCCGCTCGTCCGCCTCGTCCTTCGGGTACGACGCCACGATCCGGCCCTCGTACATGACCAGGACCCGGTCGGCGAGCCCGCGTATCTCGCTCAGCTCGGCGGAGACCAGAAGTACCGCGTGGCCGGCGTCGCGGTACGCGATCAGCTGGTCGTGGATGTTCTGCACGGCGCCGATGTCGACGCCGCGGGTGGGCTGCTCGACCAGCAACAGCGGTGCGTCATGGGCGAGTTCACGCCCGATGAGCAGCTTCTGCAGATTGCCCCCGGACAGCGCGCTCGCGGCCACCTGCGGCGACGACGCCTTCACGCCGAACCGTTCGACGAGCCCGCGGGCGTGCTCGCGTACCGCCTTCGGGGGCAGAACTCCCTTGCGGGACAAGGAGGTCCGGTGATGACCCATCGCGAGGTTGTCGGCCACGGACGCGGCGGGCGCGGTGCCCACGGCGTGCCGGTCCTCGGGTACGTACGCGAGACCCGCGAGGCGGCGGCGCGCCGCCGAGGCGTGTGTGATGTCGCGGCCGGAGAGGCCGACCTGCCCGGCGGTGACGGGCCGCAGCCCGGCCAGCGCCTCGATCAGCTCGCTCTGCCCGTTGCCCGCGACCCCGGCGATGCCGACGATCTCGCCCGCGCGGACGGTGAGTTGGGCATCGTGGACGCCGTCCGTGCTCAGGCCGTCGACCGTCAGTACGTCATCGCCCGGCGTGCCCGGCGGGTGGATCCGGTCGAGCTCGACGGCACGTCCCGTCATCGCGGCGGCTATCTCGTCCGGCGAGGTGTCGGCGGTACGCAGCCGGGCCACGACCCGGCCGTCGCGCAGCACCGTCACGTTGTCGCTGCCCTCCATCACCTCGCGCAGCTTGTGCGTGACGAGGATGACGGTGCGGCCCTCGTCGGTGAGCGAGCGGAGCACGGCGAACAGGGCGTCCGCCTCGGCCGGGGTGAGCACGGCCGTCGGCTCGTCGAGGATCAGCGTGCGGGCGCCGCGGTGAAGGAGCTTCAGGATCTCCACGCGCTGGCGCACACCCACCGGAAGATCGCCGACGCGGGCGTCCGGGTCGACGTGCAGGCCGTGCGCCTCGGCGAGTTCGGCCACCCGGCGGCGCGCGGCCGCCCGGTCGACGAAGCCGAAGCGGCGCGGCTCGGCCCGGTACACCACGTTCTCGGCGACCGTCAGCGAGTCGAACAGCTTGAAGCTCTGGTGCACCATGCCGAGCCCGGCGGCCATCGCGTCACCGGGACTCGCGAAGCCGGCCTCGCGCCCCTCGACCCGCACCGTGCCCGCGTCCGGACGCAGCATCCCGTACAGGACCGACATGAGCGTCGACTTGCCCGCGCCGTTCTCGCCCATCAGCGCGTGGATCTCGCCGCGCCGGACGGTCAGGTCGACCCGGTCGTTGGCGAGGGTGCCGGGGAACTCCTTGGTGATCCCGAGGAGTTCGACGGCCGGGGTGTCGTGGGCGGTGGGGTTGTGGGCGGTGGTGTCGTGCGTGCCGGTGCCCTCGGCCGGGGTGCCGTCGGCGGCCGTGTCGTCCGTGGCCGGTCCGTCCGCCGCCGTGTCGCCGGTGGCCGGATCAGGCGGCTGCGGGGTCATCGACCTTCAGCTTCCCGGACACGATCTCGTCGCGCAGCCCGCCGACCTTCTTCAGTACGTCCTCGTGCTTCGCGATCACGCACTTCGACGAGGCGACATCGTCCTCGAGGCCGGTCAGCGTGATGCCGCCCTCCTTGAGGCCGTACGACACGGTCTTGCCGTTGTCGCCGTCGAGGATGTGGCCGATGCCCTTCTCCACGGCGACGTCGGTGCGCTTCACGACGTTGTCGACGACGGTGCCGGGCGCCGAGGCGCACTGGTTCACGTCCACGCCGTACGCGAACGCGCCCTTCGCCTTCGCCGCCTCGAACACGCCGTAGTTACCGGCCGCGGCCGCCGCCATGATGTGGTCGGTGCCCTTCGCGATCAGCGAACCGGCCTGCTCCTTGGCGCGCGCCGAGTCGTCGAACGGCGACTGTCCGCCCACGAACCGGGTGGCCGTCCGCGTCTTCTTCGCCACGTGCTTGGCGCCCGCCGCGAACGGGTCGCTGTAGCGGCGGAACTGGGGCGTGTCCAGGACGTCCACGGCGCCGACCTTGCCGCTCTCGCTCAGCAGACCGGCCTCCGCGCCCGCGAGGAACACGCCCTCGTGCTCACGGAACACCCCACAGCTCACGTTGTCGTACGTCTTCTTCGTGCACGCGTCGACCATCAGGAACTGCTGCTTCGGGTGCGCCTCCGCCTGCTGCGCCACCGCGTCCGCGAACTCGAAGCCGACGAGGACGACCACGTCCGGGGCCGCGTCCACGGCCGCCTGGAGGTTCTGCTGCTGCGATGCGGTGTCCGAGCTCTGGAACACCTTGGGCGAGCCGCCGCCGTGCGCCTTCGCCGCGGCCTTCACCCCGGTCACGGCGAGCTTCATGAACTCGTTCTGGCCCACCGGGTCCGGAGTGACCAGCGTGAAGTCCTTCGCCCCCTTCGCACCCGTACCGCCGGAGTCGTCCTTCTTCGCGGCGGCGTTGCAGCCCGTCATCGCGAGCGCGGCACCGGCCGCGAGCGCGGCGAACCGGAGTGAACGGGAGCGGGATCTACGAGGCATGGCGGAGCCTTCCGGAGGGGGTCCTTCGAGGGCGGAACGAATGCGGCGGCGTGAATCAGCCGCAACAGGCGTCGCTCGCGCACCGGCCGAGGTCGAGGAAGCGGCGCATCGTCAGCAGCACAGACCCTCCTCGGCGTTGGTTCGGCAGTCGATCCGGTGCGGCGGAGCTGGAGGGTAACACTCGAATCCGGACACCCGCGCGACTGTCTCGAACTGTGGTTCCCCCAGGTCATGTACGGTATCGCGCACCCTCGGAGACTCACCCGGGCACGCACCCGGAGATTCAGGAGTGCCACCCATGCCCCAGGAACGGGAACAGGTCCGGGCCCAGGAACAGGTCCAGGACTCGCAGGAGCTGCGCGCCGTCGAATGGACCGGCGACGCCCTCGCCCTGATCGACCAGACCGTCCTGCCGCACCGCAAGGAGATCCTCCAGGTCCGGGACGTGGACGGCCTGGTGGACGCGATCCAGCGTCTCGTGGTCCGCGGCGCGCCCGCGATCGGCGCCGCCGGAGCGTACGGCGTCGCCCTCGCGCTGCTGCAGCGCGACCGTGAGGGCTGGGACGAGGCGCGGCTGCGCGCCGAGATCGCACGCGTACGTGCCGCACGGCCCACCGCGGTGAACCTGATGGTGTGCGTCGACCGGGTCGTCGAGCGCCTCGCCGAGGGACTCGACGCGGTCCTGGCCGAGGCCGCGGCCGTACAGCGCGAGGACGTCGAGGCCAACCGCGCCATGGGTGCGTTCGGCGCGGACTGGCTGCTCAAGCGCGTCGACGCGGACCGGCCGCTGCGCATCCTGACGCACTGCAACACCGGCGCGCTCGCCACCGCGGGCTGGGGCACCGCCCTCGGCGTCATCCGCGAACTCCACGCCCGCGGCCGCCTGGAGGTCGTGTACGCCGACGAGACCCGGCCCCTCCTGCAGGGCTCGCGCCTCACCGCCTGGGAGCTCGTCCAGGAGGGCATACCGCACTACGTCCAGGCCGACGGCGCCGCCGCCGGCACCATCCTGCGCGGCGAGGTCGACGCCGCGATCGTCGGCGCCGACCGCATCGCGGCCAACGGCGACACCGCGAACAAGGTCGGCACCGTGGGCGTCGCGCTCGCCTGCGCCGACGTGGGCATCCCGTTCCTCGTCGCCGCGCCGACCACCACGGTCGACCTGGCCACCCCCGACGGCGACGCCATCCACATCGAACTGCGCGGCGAGGACGAGGTGTTGGAGTGGGCCGGCGTCCGCACCGCACCCGCCGAGTCCCGTGGCCACAACCCGGCGTTCGACGTGACCCCGGGCCGCCTGGTGACGGGCCTCGTCACCGAGCGCGGCGTCCTGGAGGTCTCGGCGGGCGAACTGCCGGGGGAGCGGCTCGGCTAGCGGTACGCGTACGGGATTCGGTTAGCCGTACGTACGAGAGAGGGGCCGGGCGTGTGGCCCGGCCCCTCCCTCCGTGATCCGAACTACCGCTCTGTCAGGGCGAGTTCGAGCAGCCACTCCACGACCTCCGTGTGGTGGCGCGCCTGGCGCGGCGAGTCACCCCACACGTACAGGCCGTGCCCGGCGACCACCACGGCGGGCATCCGAGGGTCGCGGGCCGCCTCGAGCCGGTCGCCAAGCTCCTTCATGTCCTGGCTGTTGGCGATCACCGGCAGCGTCACCTCGGTGCCGTGCGCGGGCTGTCCGACGCCCTTGAGCATCTCCAGGTCCTTGAAGACGATGCCGCCCGGCTCGCGCCGCCCCATCGCCACCGACGCCACCGTGTGCACGTGCACCACCGCGCCCGCACCTGTGAGGGCCGCGACGCGCGCGTGCAGCTCGGCCTCGGCGGACGGCTTGCCCGCACCCACCGCCGCACCGTCACCGTCGACCAACACCACGTCTGCGGCGGTCAGTTCACCCTTGTCGTGACCGCTCGCCGTCACCGCGAGCCGCAGCGGGTCACGGGACAGGACGGCCGACAGGTTGCCCGACGTGCCGCGCATCCAGCCGAACGACGCGAACCGCGCCGACTCGGTGGCGAGTACCGCCCCGGCCTCTTCCAACTCGGCAGGGCCGATAGGGGGCGTGCTCACAGCGTGCTCCTCGTGCTCAGGGTGATCTCGTCGAACGTGCCCGCCTCGGGGTGCTCGCCGACGCCTTGCTCGTAGTACGGCTCTCCGGGGCGGCGGACACCGACGGTGCGCCAGCCGGCGGCGCGGGCCGCGTCCAGCTCGCCGGGCCGGTCGGAGAGGAAGAGGGTGCGCCCGGCGTCCACACCGAGCGCTTCGGTGATCCGGCGGTACGAGGCCGCCTCCTGCTTGGGGCCCGCGTTCTCGGTGTCGTACAACTCGCCCACCAGCGGCAGCAGATCACCCTCCGGGCTGCTCGCGAACCACGCCCGCTGCGCGGCCACGGAACCCGAGGAGTACACGTGCAGGGCGATGCCCGCCGCGTGCCAGCGGCGCAGGGCCGGGAGCACGTCGTCGTAGAAGTGCGAGACGAGGTCGCCGCGCGCGAAGCCCTCGGACCAGATGAGGCCCTGCAGGGTCTTGAGCGGGGTCGCCTTGCGGTCCTCGTCGAGCCATTCGTTCAGCGCCCGCTCGACCCGCGCGGCGTCCGCCTCGGGCTCACCGATCAACTCCCGCACCTGCGCGACGGCGCGCACCACTTCGGGATCGGTGCTCCGCTCCGAGAGCAGTGCTCCGAAACGTGAGCGGGAGTACGGGTACAGCACGTCGACGACGAAGCCCGTGGCGCTCGTGGTGCCCTCGATGTCGAGCACCACGGCGTCCACGGCGCCCACGGCGTCGTACCGGACAGCACTCACGCCCGGTGTCCAGCGGCGATCGTGTCGAAGTCCGGGAAGCGGTCGGCGATCCGGTCGCCGGTGAAGGTCCCGATCCAGCCGTCCTCCTCGTGGAAGAACCGGATGGCCGTGAACGACGGGGACGTGCCCATGTCGAACCAGTGCGTCGTCCCGCGCGGCACGCCGAGCAGGTCGCCCTTCTCGCACAGCACGGCGTGCACTTCGCCGTTCACATGCAGATAGAAGATGCCGGCCCCGGACACGAAGAACCGGATCTCGTCATCGTCGTCGTGCGTGTGCTCCTGCAGGAACTTCTCCCGCGCGGCCTTCGCCTTCGCCGGGAACTCCGGGTCGTCGCTCGGGTGCAGGCCGAGAACGTCGACCGTGGTGAAGCCCTCTTCGGCGTTCAGCTTGTCGATCTCCGGGCCGTACGCGGCGAACACCGTGTCGCTGTCGGCGTCGAACGGCACGCTCTCGCGCACCGGCCACTGCTCGTAGCGCACCCCGAGCGGAGCGAGGGCGGCCGCGATCTCGGCGGGCTCGGAGGTGCGGCGCACCACGGTGTCGGGACCGGACTCGGGCCAGGTCGTCAAAAGGGTCATGTGAACTCCAGAAAGGACCGCAAGGGACCGGGGGGGATCAGGGGAGGGGGCCGCTGTCGTCACGTCACCCCTCACCGTCCCCGGGACTGATGCCGGACATCGGATCGTATCCCCAGGTGGACGCCGTGCGGCAGGCGGCAACCGGCCCGTCTCACTCCCCGAGAAACCCTCCGGTGTCACTCACTCAGGCGCCGTACTTCCCGCGCGGCGTCCTGCGCGGCCCGTTCGGCACGGGCCGTGGCATCGGCCGCCGCCCGGTCCCGCTCCTCGGCCTCGTGCTGCTCGAGTTCGGCCGGCTCCAGCTCCGCGCGCGCACGCCGGAGCCGCTCCTCGGCCGCGGCCACGTCCGCGCGGGCGCGGTCGTGCCGCTCCCGCGCCCGGCCGAGCGCCGCGTCCGTGTCCTGCTGTTCGGCACGCTCGCGGCGCAGCAGCCGGTCGGCCCGCGCGGCGGCCTGGCGGGCGGCGGCGAGCTCCTCCCGCTTACGACGGGTGCGCCGCTCGGCGAGTTCGTCGGTGGGGGTGCTTGCCGGAGCGGCTGTCGGAAGGTCTGTCGAAAGGCCCGTCGCCAGGTCCGTGGCTGGGCCCGTCGTCAGGCCCGTCGTCAGGTCCGTCGGAAAGTCCACCGGGGGAGTGAGGGAGCTCTCCAGGCGCCCGGCGGCCCACAGGTCCGCCGCGCCCTGATCGGCGAGGACCGCGCGCAGCGTGGATACGACCTCCTGCCCCGCCGCGTCGGACAGCCGGTGCCCGGCGTCACGGGCGAGCGCGGCGGCCTGCCCGGCCAACGCCGAGACGACCCGGCCGCGCTGCTGCGACAACTCTTTGATCTCGTCGGCGTCGAGCGTCCGGTACGCCGTACGCAGGGCCTGCCCGAGCTCCAGGAACCGTCGGCTGTCCGCAGGTTGGGAGCGGAGCAGCAGGTTCGCCGCCCAGGCCGCGAGGGTGGGGCGACGCGCCGCACGGATCCGGCGCGCGTCCGCCACCCGCCCGTCGGCCTTGGCCTCGGCGGCCAGCTCCGCCCGGCGGGCGACGAAGCCGGTCGGCGCCGTGACGTAGAGCTCGTCCAGAACCCGCTCCACGTCCGACTCCGGGTCCCGCTCCGGGTTCCCTGGCCTGTTCTCGCGCTGCATGCCCCTCACCCTCCACCGGGGCGGGGTGCGGCGCATGTCGCGGTGCGCGGCCTCGTACCGGAAATCAGTGCTCCCCCAACCGCCTCGGGCGCGACACGACGGCGGACGCGGCTCAACTGGCGGCTGTACGGGGGTACTTCGTCATTCACGCGCTGGCGGCAGGCTCCGGTCACCGGCACGGCTCGCACGACGGTCACCGTCCTCATGGCTGTCACCATCCCGCGCCACGACGGCCATGAACTGCTCGTGCACGCGCAGTTCGCGTCCCCTGCCCGGACTCGTCAGGACAACCGCCTTCGCCTCGGCCAGCGCACCGGGGCCCGCCCCGAGCAGCTCGCGCGTAATCACCACCGCGTCGAGCACCGCGACCTCGCGCTCACTCAGCAGCCGCTGCACCGCGGCCATGCCCCCGGCACCCGCGAGCAGCGGCCGGCACGCGTCGATGAGGGGCTCAAGACGGGCCACCCGCTCCCGGTGTCCCCCGCTGCTCGCCGTCACGTCGTCCCTTCCCTCTGCCCGGAGTCCCGTCCGGAGTCCCGTCCGGACCCCCGCCCGATCATCGCCGAAGTCGGCCCCGCCGCACAGCAGTTGCCGACCCAGCATGCGCACACTCACCGCTCCCGCAACCCCGCCACGGCGTTCCTGATCGCCGGCAGCCGCCCGTACAGGACCTTGCCGGGACAGTTGGTCTGGTAACTGTCGCGGTGGCCCGAGATCACGTGGAGTCGGGCCGTCTCGCCCTTCCGGTATGTGCTCGCGTCGCTCGTCGAGACCAGGCGGACCGTGCCGCGGGGGTCGGCGCCCCGGCGGAGTTTCCAGGCGGCGACCTTCGCGATGCCCGCCTCGAGGGCCGGTGGGACCTTCGTGCCGGGGCCGAACGTGCCGAGGGCCGCTATGCCGATCGTGTCCACGTTGAAGCCCTTGGTGTGCGCCCCCTCCACGGGACGTGTGACGCCGCCCGCCCGGCCCTCGTAGATCGTTCCGCAGCGGTCGACCACGAAGTTGTAGCCCATGTCGTCCCAGCCCTCGTTCTTCACATGGTCCTGCTGCATCGCCCGCAGCATCCGCGGTACGTCGGCGCAGTCGTAATCGTTCGGATGGCCGGTGTGGTGCAGGAAGACCGCGCTCACCGTGTGCGTATAGGTCGCCCGTTCCTTGACGAGCCCCTCGTCCGCCCGCCACACCTTCCGGCTGACGATCGCGGGCCGAGGGGCGACGGGGCGGACCGCGGCGGGCTCGGGCCGGGTGGGCAGGACGGGCCGGGACGGGGCGTCCTGCAGCACCAGCAGGGTCAGCGAAACGACCCCGGCACCCAGCAGGATCGTCCGGCGGGACCACATGGACCCATCGTGTGCCCGGCCACCTGCCCCTCACAGGTGAGCCAGCCATTCGGGTGAACGGGAAGGGGACTGCCGGGAGGCCGGGCGGCCCGCCGTGGTCCGCCGTGGCCCGTCACCGTGTGGCGGCCCCGTCCAGCCACCCGCCGTACGGCTCGGGCGCGGGCGGCCTTGGGTCGGTCCCGGCCGCACCCATGTCGTGGTACGCGGCGCGCTTGAGCTGATCCGCCAGATTCTCCATGGCACGGGCGGTCGCGAGTTCGTCACCGATCTCGGGCACGTCCTTGTCCGCCGGGTTGCAGCGCGCGGTGCCGCGTCCGGTGAGGTGGGTCGTACTCGTGTCCAGCTCCACGCGGGCCTTGGTCGTGTGCTCCTCCTCGACGAGGTAGACGTGGGTGTTCCATTCGGAGTTGTGCGACATGACGTACCTCCGGTGAGGTCGGGTGGGCGGGGGATCGGGGGTGCCAGGGGCGTCAGGGGTTCAGGTGCGGTGGGTCCGGGCCGTCGTCGTCGGCTCCCTGGCCGGGCCGCAGCCGCCCGGACCAGTGCGGCTCGATCCGCGCCCACTCCCGTTCCCATTCCCGTGCGCTGCGCGCGTCGAGGAGGCGGAGGCGTACGACGACGAGGGCGCCGCCCGCGAGCACGGTCCCGGCCAGCGTTCCGACGCCGACCTCGACCGCGTACAGCGTGGTGTCGCCCCGGTCGGGCGGCGGGCCCGCCTCACGGCCCTCGTCGTCGACCCACACCTGGACCCGGTCACCGTCACGGGTGCCCGCCGGAACGGGCACGGTCTCCGTGTGCGCCCGGGAAGCGGGGAAGTGCCAGGTGGCGGTCGCGGCGCTGGCCGGCACGCTGCTCTGATCGCCGCCGGTCTGGTAGTTGGTCTCGCTGACCGTCGTGCCGGTCACCAGGTGCCGATGGCGCGCCACCTCCACGGCGGAGCGCTCGCCGTCCGCCCAGGCGGCCCGCCCCAGAAGGACAGCGGCGACCACGGCGACCAGGCAGCTCAGTACGAAGACGGCACGCATACGGGCCCGGGTGCGGTCGGCGTCACGCCGGAGCGGATTACCCCCCGTCCCGGTCGTCCGGTGCTGCATGGCGACGCCTCCGAGCTGGTCCGAGCGTGGCCGGAATGCCGTTCCTTCCCACGATCACGCCGCGCACCCGGCGGGCCGCAGTGCCGAGGGGGCCACCTTTACGGGGCCGAACGGCCCTGGGACCCGTACGGGAGCGGTCGCGGTGCCGTACCGGTCCCGGCAGCAGGGGCCGGGCAGGGTGCGATCGGGGCCGAACGGCCCATCCCGGCAGAGCCCACCGACGTGCCAGCGTGAGAGGTGTCGCCCTTCGGAGACCGCTCCGCGACGGCAGAGGAGGAGCCATGGCCAGCGAGATCCCCGCCCGACCTGAGCTCGGCCCTGTCTACGTGGGCGTCGACGGTTCGCCCGCCGGGCACGCTGCCGCGCTCTGGGCCGCCGCGGAAGCGGACCGCCGCGGGCGGGGCCTGCGTCTGGTCCACGCCGACGACACCGCGCGCCGCTCCCACTACGCGAGCGGCGACACGATCGAAGAAGTACGCGAAGCGGGCCGCGACCTGCTGATCGAGACCGAGGTGGCGGTCCACGACCGCTTCCCGAGCCTGGACGTGACCAAGGAACTGGACCGCCGCGAGCCGGTGGCCGGCCTCCGGGCGGCGGCCGGCACCCGCGGCACGATCGTGGTGGGCAACCGGGGGCTCGGCGGATTCGCCGCCCTCATGCTCGGCTCGGTGAGCCTGGGAGTGGCGACCCGCGCCGACGTACCGGTGATCGTCGTCCGTGGTGACAGCGACCGCCCCGAGTCGGGCTCGGTGACGGCGGCCGTGCACGGCCGTGCGGATCTCGGCTGGCTGCTCCTCGCCGCCGCCGAGGCGGACGCCCGCAAGGCGGCACTGCGCCTGGTGAGCGTCTGGAACGTGCTCGCCCACGTCGGCAGCGTCGCGACCATGCTGGACGACCTCGACGAGATCGCCCGTCGGCGTGTGCACGAGGTCGCGGAACTCGCCGACCACGTACGGGAGTTCTTCCCCGGGCTCATCGTCAGCCATCACGTCGAGACGGGCACGAGCACGCCCGGGATCCTGGTCGAGGCGAGTACCCACACCGACCTGCTCGTGATGGGCCGGGCACGCCGCGCACTGGGCGCGGGGCCGACCCTGGGCCGCGTCGCGCACATCCTGCTCCACCACGCCCACTGCCCGGTGGAAATCGTCCCGCCCGCCTTCGCCGCGGGTACCCGGTAGCTGCTATCCGTGGTCCGTGGTCACGCCGGCGGACCGAAGGCCCCTGTCGTCAGGCGTCGCCCGGTGTCACCAGGCCGGACTCGTAGGCGAGGACGACGAGTTGGGCGCGGTCGCGGGCGCCGAGTTTGGTCATGGACCGGTTGACGTGGGTCTTCGCGGTGAGCGGGCTGATGACCATGCGGTCGGCGATCTCGTCGTTGGACAGCCCTTGCGCGACCAGCGTCACGGCCTCCCGCTCGCGGCTGGTCAGCACGTCCAGGCTCGCTCCGCCGGGCCGGGGGCCGGGCCGGTCGACGTACCGGTTGATGAGTTTGCGGGTGATCGACGGGGCGAGCAGCGCGTCGCCGCGTGCCGCGACCCGGACGGAGTGCAGGAAGTCCTCCGGGACGATGTCCTTGACCAGGAACCCGGCGGCGCCCGCGCGCAGCGCGTCGAAGACGTAGGAGTCGAGGCCGTAGTTGGTGAGGATCACGACATGCACCGCGGTGAGTTCCGGGTGCGCGGCGATCCGCCGGGTGGCCTCGATGCCGTCGACGACCGGCATCTGGATGTCGACGAGCGCGACATCGGGCCGGTGCTCCACGGCGAGGGCGAAGCCCTCCTCGCCGTCGGACGCCTCGGCCACCACCTCGATGTCGTCCTCCAGGTCGAGGAGCGCGCGGAACCCGCTGCGGATGAGCGGCTGGTCGTCCACCAGCAGAACCCTGATGACGCCGCCCGTACCGCCCGTACCGCCCGTACCGCTCGCGCCGATCACGCCTGCTCCACGGGGAGTTCGGCCTGCACCGTGAAGCCGCCCTCGCCGCGCGGCTCGGCCCGCAGCCGCCCGCCGAGCGCGGTGACGCGCTCGCGCATGCCGAGCAGCCCGAGCCCCGGCACCGGGGCGGCGGCCGGTGTGGCCGTGCCGTCGTCGTCGACGCGTACGGCCAGGGCGTCCGGGCGCCGGTCGATCCGGACCGAGGCCGTGGCGGCGTCCGCGTGCCGGGCGATGTTGGTGAGCGACTCCTGCACGATCCGGTACACGGTCCGTTCCACGGCGGCGGGCACGTCGTGGTGCAGTCCTCCGTTGTCTCCGGCACCTCCGACACCTCCGACGCCTTCGACACCCTCGACGCCGTCGACGGTCAAGGTCGCGGTGAGGCCCAACGCCCGTGCCCCCGCGACGAGTTCAGGTATGTCGGCGAGGCCGCGCGGCGGTGTGGTGTCGTCGTCGCGCAGCGCCTCCAGGGTCGCGCGCAGCTCGCGGCTCGCCTCGCGCCCGGCCGCCTGGATCGCCAACAGCGCCTCCGGTACGTGCTCGCCCCGCCTGCGCGCCACATGCACGGCCACTTCGGACTGCACCTTGACGACCGAGATCTGGTGCGTGAGCGCATCGTGCAACTCCCTTGCGATACGCAGCCGTTCCTCGTCGGCGCGGTGCCGGGCGGCCTCCTCCCGGGTGCGCTCGGCCACGTCGGCCCGCCGCTCTGCCTGCCGCAGCGCCTCACCCGCGGCGCCGGCCGCGAGCAGCCAGGCGATCTCCAGGGCGCCGCGGGCCCGCGCGAACGCCTCGCCCGTGTCGTGCAGGCCCGCCGCCATGGCTGCGAGGGGGAGCGCGGCCAGCATGCCCACACTCGCGACGATCGTGACGGTGCGGTGCCCCGCGCGTACGGCCGCGTACACCGCGAACAGGTAGGCGACGACCGGCACGTCGAACCCGGCGGCCTGGTACCCCACCCCGCACACCCAGGTGACGGCCAGGACCGGTACCGGCGCCCGGCGCCCCCACGCGAGCGCAAGGCCGCCGAAGGCGAGGAGCACGTACCCGACCAGGTCGACGTGCGCGGCGGCGCGTTCCCCTGACATCCCGGTGACCAGCAGCACCGCCGCCACACCAACGGCCACCACGGCGTCCCTGACCCCGAGGGGAACCCCCCACCACCCTCTGCTCATGCGCGCACCCTAGCCGGGCCGTCCGGCCGCCGAGTCCCGCTCCCGGACGAGCGCCCGACTACCGCACACGCAGTACGTACGCGCCGCCTGCCGCGCCCGTAGTAGCCGGGTACGCCGACGGCGGCAGGCCGAAGTGCGTGCGGCCGCAGGACGCGGGGAGGGGTGCCCGCCGAGCATGCTCATCGGGCACGTCCAGTCATGAACATCCCGTCACAGAAGCCCAGTTGACCCAGTTGACCCAATTGACCCAGCTGACTCAGCTGACTCAGCTGAAGGAGCACCCCATGCCCGTACCCCACCTGCTCGCCGCCGACATCTACACCTTCAGCTCCGGCCGGATCGGCGCCGTCGTGGCCGCGCTGCTCGGCCTGACCGGCATCGTCATCGGCGGCCTGGCCCTGGCCCGCGCCACCGGCCGGATCACCACCGGCCCCGGCCGCCGCGGGGCGGCACTGGCCCTGGCGGCGGGGGCGGTCGCGGTGGCCCTCGGCACCGTGGTGGCGACGACGGCCTCCGGCGGCCTCGGTACGGGCAATGGCCTGGGCGGTGCTTATGTGGCGGTGATCGTGGGGGTGATCGGCGGGGTTCTGGGCGGAAGCGCATGGGCCCGTACCCGTCGCGGCGAGTCCGTGGCCGTATCCGTGAACAGGGACTAGAACCACGGAGCATGTCCATCCTGACAGGGCAGCGGCATTTTTCGTAGGGCGGAAAGCACAGTTCGTGAGCCTTGTCCGGGCCCCTCCTCGACTCCCAGAATCTCCTTCGTGAATCACCCGGAGACTGGGGGGACATGGGGAAGATCGATCACGACTCGGTGCTGCGGGCCCGCGTGCTGCTGCTGGCTTCCGGCCGAGTGAGCCTGCCCGAACAGGTCGACGCGTACCGGGTTCTGGCGGAGGTGACCCCGAAGGCGTACATCCCGAAGCTGGTCGACGGGCTCCTCTCGATGAATTACAGGAGCCGGGACCCTGAGGTGGACCTGGAGCTGGCCGCCGAGGCTGTGGAGGCTGCCCGGAGTATCGAGGCCGGGGAGCCGACCCGGACAGCGCGGCTGGGCAGGGCGCTGGACGCCTACCAGTCGGCCCTGTTCACCCTCGGACGCCGCGCAGAGGGGCGTGCGGCTTGCGAGGAACTGGCCGAGGCCGGACAGAGCGGGCGGCTGGCGAAGATCCTGGCCGAGGAGGGGCGCTTCCGGGAGGCCGCAGAGCTCAATGAGAGGGCAGTCCGGAACGGCACACCGGGGCACTCCTTCTGGAACACGGTCGAGTGGGCGGCGAACCTGGAGGGCGCCGGCCTGCACGACGCGGCAGCGGCCGTCTTCCGCGAGCTCCTTGACGAGACCCGGCGCGAGGTCACCGGCCGGCGCACGGCGTTGGCCATCCTCACCTGGGAGCTGGTTCATCTCTCCCGGATGCGCGAGGCCGCCGGGCACGGGGCGGACGCCGTAGCCGCCCGGCGGGAGGCCCTGACCGTCCTGGAGGAGCTGGCGACAACGGGCGAGCCGAAGAACTGGAGCTGCATCCTCGCGTGGTGGGTCACCCTGTTCGCCCTGTCGGGGCGGGGCGACGAGCCGGTGGCGAGCGCCGAGTCCCCTATGCCGCCGTTCGGCACCGACCTCGGATGGTCGAGCGACACGCGGGACGCCTTTCTCGGCACTTTGCCAGGGCTCGAAACGGAGGCGGCGCGACTGCGCGAGGCCGGCCGACTGCCCGAACTGGCCGACGCCCAGCGCCGGATCAGCATCCGCGCGGCCCTCCGCGAGGGCGACCACCCCTACCGGTTCGAGGAGCGGCTCAAGCCGTACTTCGAAGAAGGCGTGGCGCTCGCCCGCCGCCTGCCCGACGACCCCGCACGCCTCGCCCGTGCCTTGACGGACCGCTCGATGTTCCTCGTCGCCGCGCGGACCTTCGAGCCCGCGTATGCCGACTTCACCGAGGCCGTCGCCCTCCTCGACATCCGGTAGTCCTGCTCTGGGCTGGGCCGCTCAGGGCTGGGCTGCTCTGGGCTGGAGGTGGAGCAACGCCCAAGGAGAAAGGCGCTCGAAGCCCGTGACCGAGGAATACCCCCCGACCCCCCGAGGTTGACCCGCACATGTGGAGCAGTGAGCAACTCGACCTGGACGCCTACCTCGCCCGCCTCGGGTACGAGGGCGACCGAAAGCCCACCCTGGAGACGCTGCGGGCCCTGCAGCGGGCGCATGTGCTGACCATGCGGTGGGGCAACTACGACAGCTTCCTGCACCGCGAGGTGCCGATCGATCTGCCGTCGGTCCAGGACAAGTTGGTGCGCCGAGGGGGCGGTGGCTACTGCTACGAGCACACCGTGCTCTTCGCCGCCGCGCTGGAGAAGCTGGGATTCAGCTTCACTGCCGTGTCCGGGCGGGTCCAGCTCGGCGCCGACTCCACCACGCCCCGCCCGACCACGCACGCCATGCTGATCGTTGACGTCGACGGCACGCGCTGGCTCGACGACATCGGCTTCGGCGCCAGCCCTCTGGAACCCATCGAGCTCGTCGACGGCGCACTGAGCGAGGCCGGGCCCTGGCCGTACCTGCTGCGCTGGCAGGACATCACCCACGGCTCGCCGGGCTGGGCGGTGCACCAGCGCGCCGACGCGACGGAGAGCGGGGAGGGTTCGGAGGGCCCGGAGGGCTGGACGGTGCGGCAGGTCTTCACCGAGACCCCGCAGTACCCCGTCGACTACGCGATGGGTAACCACTTCGTGGCCACCCACCCCCGATCCCCGTTCGTGTCCCGCCCGTTCATCCAACGCCTGCGCACGGACCGGTACGACACCCTCGACGCCCTGACCTGGACCACGCACCGCCCGGCCGGGCCCCCGGAGTCGGAGACCGTCGAGCCGCACGAGGTCCCGGCACTGCTCGCGGACGTCTTCGGCATCCCGTCCGACCCGGACGAGGCGGAACTGTTGGTGTCGCGGCTCAGGGAGTTGCCCGGCAGCCTCGACGCGTAGGCGAATGGCGCTCACCCCCATGGATTCCGCATCGCCCGACGGGCCTGCCCGCCACCACGACCCCGGCGGCTCCCTGGCCCAGTTCGCCGGGCGGATCCTTGTGGTCTGCGAACGGTGCGGTGGCCGGGCGGTGGTGGTTCCCCGGCCGGGACTGCCCGCGCCCAGACACTCGACCGAGCTCCTGTTCCAGCCCCGTCGCGTGGCCTGCGCGCGGTGCGGGGGAGTCGCGGAGTGGGAGCCCGAGGCGCGGGGCGGCGCGCTCGTCGGGGCGGTGCTCGGCGGTACCGAGGACCCGTTCTTCCACCGTCCGCTCTGGCTGCAGGTCCGCTGCGCGGGGCACGTCCTGTGGGCCTACGACGCACCGCATGTCGACGCACTGTCCGCCTACGTCGACGCCCGGCTGCGCGAGCGTGGCGGGTTGGCGCCGACGCGCGCCATGTTCGCCCGGCTGCCGGCGTGGATGAAGGTCGCGGACAACCGTACCGACGTCCTGGCCGGCCTGCGGACCCTGCGTGCCCTGTCAGAACGGTCCGCACCCGGCGACCGCTCCGATGC
This sequence comes from Streptomyces boluensis, assembly GCF_009908195.1. GTDB lineage: Bacteria > Actinomycetota > Actinomycetes > Streptomycetales > Streptomycetaceae > Streptomyces > Streptomyces boluensis. The sequence continues at coordinate 30,948 of NZ_JAAAHS010000017.1, forward strand.
CGCACATGAACGCGGTGACAAGGCCCGACCACACCGGAGCTTCTACTTCCGGTCCACCCCGTACCCGCCCGGTCCCTGACCCCAGGGGACCGGAACCCCCGCCCCTTGTTTCGGCCCCGGCCGAAGAGGGACGCGGGGGTCAACTCCCGTGCTGCACGCTCTTGTTCGTGAGGCGAGGGCGGTGCGACACCGTTCGTCCTCGAGGAAACGTCGACGGGGGAGCACGGGATGCGTACGGGGGAACCGAGAGCCGGGCGGGCCGTCAGCGGACTGCTGCTCGTGCCCGCCCTTGCCGCGTGCGGAGCGGCCGAGCACGTGCGTGAGCTCAGCACCGCCGAGCGCGCCGTGGTGCGGCAGGCGGAGGAGGAGCTCGTACGGCGCTGCATGGCCGCGCAAGGGTTCCGGTACTGGCCCGCGGCCGTCAACGACCCCGAGGCGTCACGGCAGTTCGACTACGTCGTCGACGACATCACCTGGGCCGGCACCTACGGATACGGCCCCGACGCACCCACCGCCGGCCCCAACGCGACCTACCGTGCCCGCCTCCCCGCCAAGTCGAGGAAGCGCTACGACCGTGCCCTGGACGGCAGCGGACGGCGCGTGCTCAAGGACACGTTGCCCACCGGGCAGACCATCCAGAGCCCGGCCGAAGGCTGCTCGGCGCACGCGGAACAGAAGCTGTACGGCGACCGGGCCGTCTGGTTCCACGCCCGCGTCGTCGCCGACAACCTCGCCCCCCTCTACCAGCGGAAAGTGCTGGCCCACCCCCGTTACCTGCGGGCCGAACGCGCCTGGGCCGCCTGTATGCGGGAGCGCGGCTTCCCGTACACCTCGCCCGGCGAGTCACGGGACCGGGCGACAGCGGCGCGACGGAGCGGCGCCGAGGTCAGGACGGCCGTCGCCGAGGCCCGCTGCGCCCGTCGTACGGGGCTCGCCGAGGTGGCCAAGGAGCTGGACCGGAAGTTCGGCGCCCCCGCGCGCGAGCGCTACAGCGCCGAGGTCAGCACCCAGAACCGGCTGCGCCTGCACGCACTTTCCACGGCACGGACGATCGTCACCGACCCGCGCTGAGCGCACACAACAGCGGCAGGTGCACCGGTAGGCGCACCCACACGTACACCCACAGATTTCCGCGGCCGGCCGGCGCGGATCACGGTGCCCGGAGCACCGACAGAACAGTACGTAACGCGCAACCACCATCCGTTCTCGAAAGGAACAGACAGATGCGTAAGACACGATTCACCCTGGTCGGACTGGGCGTCGCCGCCCTCACCGCGTCCGGAGCGATGGCCGCACAGGCCGCACCGACGACTGCCCCGGCCAAGGCCGTAGTAGTCGACTCGGGTGCGGGCGCCCAGGTCACCAAGTGCAAGAACGTGAACCGGAACACCGGATACGTGCACGCCTGGACGAAGTCCAACTGCCAGGGCTACCACGGCAAGAAGAGTGGCAACGACAGCAACTACAGCTCGAAGATAGACAACAAGGCCACCTCGGTCGTCAACTCCGGCTACGTGCACCAGAACGACACCGTGAAGTTCTACACGAAGACCAAGTACCGGGGATCCAGCTTCTGCCTCGAGCGGAGCGACCAGATCAGCAAGCTGAAGAAGTTCGACAACCGCATCTCCTCGCACCGTTGGGTGAACGGCTGCTGAGACGGCCCACCGGCCGCAGAGCCGGAGGAGTCGGAGCAGTCGGAGCAGTTTGAGCAGTCGGAGGAGCTGGAGCGTGACCCGCCGTGTCCCCGGCCCACCCGGCCGGGGACACGGCACGTCGCGGGTCACCGCATGTCGGTGGGGCGCCCCGTGCCCTCGAAGGGGAAGCGGCGGCGGAAGTCGTCGGCCGCGTCCTCAAGGGTCACGAACGACACGCCCTCGTGCCCGGAGACGTACTCGATGAACCGCTCCAGCATCAGCAGCACCTGCGGGCGCCCCGACACGTCCGGGTGCAGCGTCACCGGGATGACGGCGTAGTCCAACTCCCGGTGCACCCAGTCGAACTGGTCCTTCCAGTCCTGCTCCAGGGCGCGCGGCGAGACATAGCCGTGGCTGTTGTGGCTGTGCTTGTTGAACATCATGGGCGGCAGGTCGTCGACGTACCAGTTGCCGCAGAACTCCACCAGGTCCACCTCGTGGCCGTGGATCAGCGGCTTCATCCAGTCCTTGGCGTCGGCCTTGTAGTCGATCTTCGTCCAGGAGTCGCCGACGCGGGCGTAGAACGGGGTGAAGTCCCGGTAGTTCTGCGAGTGGTCGTAGCTGAAGCCGTACTTGTGCAGCAGCGCCGCCGTCGACTCGGACATCTCCCACCACGGGGCGACGTACCCCTTGGGCTTGCGGCCGGTGAACTGCTCGATCAGCTCGACCGACTTGGCGAGGACGTCCTCCTCCTGCTGCGGCGTCATCGCGATCGGGTTCTCGTGCGAGTAGCCGTGCGCGCCGACCTCGTGGCCCGCCTCGACGACCATGCGGGTCTGCTCGGGGAACGTCTCGATGGAGTGGCCGGGGATGAACCAGCTGGTCCGGATCCCGTACCGCTCGAACAGCTTGAGCAGGCGCGGGGTGCCGATCTCGCCCGCGAAGACACCGCGCTGGATGTCGTTGGGCGAGTCCTCCCCGCCGTAACTGCCGAGCCAGCCGGCGACCGCGTCCACATCGACACCGAGTGCGATCTGAATGTCCTTGGCCATGAGTGAAGTGCTCCTTGAAGTACGGGAGTTGGGGTGTTCTTGTCTTTACGAGGCGAGGCGAGGCGAGGCGTGGCGCGGCGGGCGTCAGGTCGTCGCGGAGACGCGTGCCGTCAGGTCCGCCGTGGCGACGGCAAGGGCCCGCTGGTCCGCTTCCGTCCAGTCGCGCTCGCGCATGCTGTGCACCGAGATCCACCCGGTGAGCTCGCCGCGCGTCTCGACCGGCGACAGCATCTGGGCGTTCACGCCGTACACGTCGACGAGCGCCTGCGGCGGGTGCGGGTCGGCGCGGAAGTGCGGCTGGACCAGGGTCCGGCGCTCGGCCTCAAGCCACTCGACGGTGTTCAGGCGGCGCTGGTCGAGCGAGGCGTCCCGGCGGATCGACCGCACGCCCTCGCCCAGCGCCTCGCCCGCCGTCAGATCGACGTGCAGACCGTGCGCGGGCAGGTCGACGCGGAACGTCGTACGGTCCGCGCCGGTCGCCGCGAGCACATCGGTGAGCACCGACTGCACGTGCGCGCGCAGGCTGCCGTCCCGCAGCAGCGTGCCGTACCCGTCCCACGACGGAGCCGCCCCCGCCAGGTCGAGCGCCCGCCACAGCGTGGCCGTCACGGAGTCGAACACCGGGACGCCCAGGGCCTGTTCGAGCCGCTCGGCCTCGAAGGCGCCGTACACATTCGTGCACACGACCGCCACGGCCTGCGCGCCGTCCGTCGCGGCCGCCTCGATCTGGCGGGCCACGTCCGTGGCCGGGATCCGCGCGAAGGCCTCGTTGTCGTCCTCGCCGAACGGCTCGGCGAGCACGCACGCCAGACCCTCCTTCGCGTACGTCGCCACGATCGCGTCGGCGACATCGCGGGTGTACGGCAGCGCGAGCCCCAGCCGGTTCACCCCGTACGCGGCGCAGGCGTCGAGCAGCGCCAGCGTGGACGTCGTCGCCGGTATACCGGTCGCCTCGGTGAGCGCCGCGACGAGCGCGCGGTCCCGCTCCACGCCGAGCCAGGAACCCGAAGTCCCGTTCCACACCAGGACATCGACCTTGGCGTCGGCGAGCTGCCGGGCCGCCGCGAGCATCGGCTCCCGGTCGAACTGGGCGTCGCTGCCCGTGTCCAGGGCGATCCGGGTGACCGGCACCCGGGCGAAGTGCGCGGTGACCGACCCGGCCGCGCCCCGGAGCAGCCCGTACGTCACGGGCTCCAGACAGGTGTTGGACGACGGCGTGAGCATCCCCACGCGCAGCGGACGGTGATCGCTCATCGGACGACGAGCCTCCTCGAGTAGTCGATGACCAGGGACGACACGGTGAACAGCGCACCCGCGCCGACGAAGTAGAGCAGCGCCCAGGTATACGAACCGGTACCGCCGACGATGAAGCCGACCGCGATGGGCGTGACGATGCCGGCGATGTTGCCGGACAGGTTCATCGCGGCGCCGACGACGCCCGCGTTGGCCCGGCCGCCGAGCGTGGACGGCAGCGCCCAGTACAGGCCCGCCCAGCGCAGGAAGAACAGCACACCGGAGAGCAGCACGACCGCGGTCACCGCGTCCGGCACCAGGACCACACCGAGCAGACCCGCCATCACGGCCGCACCCGCGATGCCCATGAGGGTGCGAAGGACCGTATTGGCGCTCGCGCCCCGCGCCCGCCAGTGGTCGGAGAGCCAGCCGCCGATCAGCTCACCGACGAACCCGGCACCGAAGATGACGAGCGTGGACCAACCGATCGACTTGATGTCGAAGCCCTTGGTCTCCGACAGGTACAGCGGGCCCCAGGTGAGCAGCCCGTAGAAGACACCGTTGAAGCCCATCCAGCCCAGGCACATGCCCCAGAACGAGCGGTACTTGAGGTACGAGCGGAGCTTGGCGGGCTTGTCGCCGCCGGGCACCGCCGCGTCCTCGGCCGCGTGCGCCTGCTCGATGAGGGTGGCCTCGGCGTCATTGACGCCCGGGTGCTCGCGCGGCGTGTCCCGCAGGAACTTCAGGGCGAAGAAGCCGACGGCCACGGTCACCGCACCGGCCACGATGAAGCTGATCCGCCAGCTCCCGGTCCAGGCGATGAGCCCGGAGATGGCGAGGCCGCCGAGGGCGGAGCCGAGTGGGGCACCGCCGTCCATCAGGACCGCGCCGCGCCCGCGTTCCTTCGCGGGCAGCCAGTTCGCGTTGAGCTTGCCACCGGCGGGCATCACCGGCGCCTCGACCGTGCCGAGCGCGAGCCGCGCCGCGAGCAGCGAGCCGACACCCGTGGCGCCCGCGGTGACACCGGTCGCGACACCCCAGCCGATACAGGCGCCACCGGCCATCTTGCGCGGCCCGAACCGGTCGATGAGCCACCCGCTGGGGATCTGCATCAGCGCGTACGTCCAGAAGAACGCGCTGAGCACAAAGCCGGTGACCTCCTTCGACAGGTTCAGATCCTCGGTGATCAGCGGCAGCGCGACGGAGACGGAACCACGGTCGATGTAGTTGAGCGCGACCACGCCCAGGAGGAGCAGGAACACCTTCCAGCGGGTGCGGGTGGGAGCGGCGGAGGTGGTTCTGGGGGGATCGGTGGCCGCGTCGGAGACGCTGGCCGGGTTGGTTGGCGACATGTCAGACCCTTTGTTCGGCAGGGGGACGAGCTGCGGAAGGGCATGCTGACCAGGGCCGCTGTGGCGGCCCGATGGACAGATGGAGAAGCGAATGACGTGCGCGTTCGGCGCTATGGCATACCAAAGAATGCGTACGGGACTGCCCGGCGTCAAGGCTTTGGTATACCGTGAGTCCGAATTGACGGGGAGGACACATGGCACAGACAGGCTCCGGCGAGACGGGCGGCTGGCTTCGCGACCAGGTCTGCGAGGGCATCCGCGACCGGATCATCTCCGGTCAACTACGCCCGGGTGACCGCCTGTTGGAGCGGGACGTGGCCGAGGAGTTCAACGTCTCGCGCATCCCGGTCCGCGAGGCGATCCGGGTCCTGCTCAGCGAGGGTTTCCTCGAGGCCGCCTCGCCCCGCAAGATCGTGGTCAAACAGCTCGCCTTCCAGGACGTCCTCGACCTCTTCGACCTCCGCGAAGCACTGGAGGTACTCGCGGTGCGCCGGGCCACGGAACGCGCGGAGAAACCCCAACTCGACACGCTGCGCCGCCTGTTGGGCAGTGCGGAGAAGGCGACGAGGACCGGAAAGCCGGACCGTATCTCCCGCGCCAACACGTCCTTCCACCACCACATCGTGGAGATCGCCGGCAACACCCTCCTCGCCGACACTCTGCAACCCCTCGAAGGCCGGATGCGATGGCTCTTTCAGCAGGTCGACGACCCGGACACGGTCTGGGAGGAACACCGGGCCCTCTACGAGGCCATCGCGGCCAGAGACACCGACCTGGCCGCCGACCGCGCCCTGCGCCACGTACGCCACTACCGCGAGGTCGCGGTACGCGTGCTTTTCGACGAGCCGACGGTGGTGGCGGGGGAGGGGGCCTGAGGGTCTCCGCGTCCGGACTTTGCGCGGGCGGGGCTGACTTGGTCTGTTGCCGGATCAGCTCGGTGCCGGATCAGCTGGTGTCCGATCGTCTCGGTGTCGGATCAGCTCGGTGTCGGATCGGCTTGTGCCGGGCGCGTGCTCACGGTGCTCGGGCTGATCCCTCGGACCCGTTTGAAGGCGACGCTGAACGCGAAACTGTCCCGGTAACCGACGCGGCGCGCCACGGCCGCAACCGTCAAGACCGGTGCGGCGCACAGCAGTTCGGTGGCGAGTGCCATCCGCCAGTGGGTGAGGTACGTCAGCGGAGGCTCACCGACAAGCGCGGTGAAACGGCGGGCGAACGCCGAACGCGAGGCACCCGCCTCGGCGGCGAGAGCCGCGACCGTCCACGCACGGGCGGGCGCCGCGCCCCGGATTCTCGTCCCTCCGGCCTCGCGCGCCGAATTTCGCTGGAGAGACGGTGTGACCCCGTGGCACGATGCGCGGCATGACGAGCAACCGAAAGGCCCATGCCGCGTAGCCGGCCGGGACGCGTACGGGCGGGCCTCTCCCGCCGCCCGGCACGAGACGCACCGGCACAGCCGGTCATCGACGGACTGTCGGCGCGCGCGATGTCCGAGATCGTCCATCTCGAACGCACCCGCAACTACCTGCAGTCAGGAGACGTCCGCAGGGCCCTCCGCCTGTGGAAGGAGTACGTCCGCCGCCCCGAGCGCGAACTCTGGCACGACGACGAGTTCGGCAACGTGTACTGGTACTGCTGCGGCGACCCGTTCGAAGCCCGCGCCCTCCTGGACACCGTGACGCAGGCCATGTCACCCCGAAGCGCCGCCGAACTCCGGCGCGTCGTCGGCCGGTCCGACGCGGTCTGGAACCGGCCGCGACCGCCGTACGAAGCCGCATGAGGCGGCCGGAACCCTGAAAACCGCGGAACGGCTCGCGGTTGGTGCCGGTGCCGGACTTCTCGCGGCCGTGACGATGGAGATGGCGATGACGATGGAGATGGAGATGGCACCCCTCCCTGAACCTGCTGAGCTACTGGACCACTTGGCAGCGAACCTGTCCGAACTGTCCACGCCGATGCGGGTGTTCGTGGCAGCGGGCCGGTTCACCGAAGCCGACCCCGACCTGCCGGAGCTGGCCGCCCGTATCCGCGAACTGCTTGCCACGGCAGCGGCGGACGAGGCCTGGCAGCGCTTCCTGCCCACCTACACCCCGCCGCCCGTCCCGCAGCTCTGCGCCGCACTGGAACCCGTGGAGTCGCACAACGCCGCCCCGTTCCTGGCCCAGGTCGCGGGCGCCGACCTGCTGTGGCCGAGCCACCGGCACCTGTCCGCCGAGGTCGCGGAGCGCGCTGCGCACCGGGTGGTGTCCCTGCTCGGACCGGAGTGCACCTGGTGGACCAACCACGACACCGAATGCGGCGCCGTCAACGGCCTCACACCGGTCTTCGACAGCCTGCTCGCGGGGACGGACGGCGAGCACTACGCCCTGGCCCTGCAACTCGCCGACGACTGAACCGGCGAGCGCCACCGAGGCGTTGACTACGCGTACCTCTTCGCCCCCGTCCCCGGCCGGCCACCGCGCCACGCGTTCGCCGTCATCGAGGCGAGCGAGGGCTCCCGCGAGACGGAGCTCCGCGCGATCGTGCGCGGCGACGCCAAGGGCCTGTTGGAGCCGTTCCGTCCCGAGCCCTTCCCCGGTGGGCGCCTCGGTGACGGGCTCCGTGCCGTGAACCGCTGGCGGGACGCGGAAGCGGGCCTGATGACCTCCGTCCGGTACGGCTGGCGGGTGGAGGAGTCCGGAGTTGACGTGGCCTTCTACATCGTCGGGGACGACGCCGAGTTCATGACCACACATCTCGACGACTTCGACGCGTACGCCCGCACGTTGTTCCTGCGCCCGCTGTAAGCATCCGCTCGCGGGCCGAGAGCGGTCTGCGGATACGACTCAACGGGGCGTCGGCGCCGGGGAGTTGAGGGGGTGGCGGTCAGGCCTGGTCCTCGCCCGGTGTCGCCCACTCGACGAACTGGACGACCACGCCGTTCGGGTCGGTTATCTGGAACAGGCGCTCGCCCCAAGTCTCTTCACGCAGCGGCATGGTGATCTCGACGCCGGCGTCGCGCAGTCGCTTCTCCTCGTCATCGAGGCCGCCGGCGAGTGTGAAGGCGACGATCAGGCCGGAGGCGCGCTGGTCGCGCTGGTCAGGGGGAAGGACCTCGATGCCGCGGGCGAGCAGGACGATGTCCAGCGCGGCGTCCTCCCGCGAGAGGGAGGCGAACCCTTCGGCGGCTGCCTGCTCGACGTATCCGAGGTGGGTGGTGAAGAACCGCTGGGACGCGGCGACGTCGTCGACGGTGAGCGAGACGGTGGACGCGGTGATCTGCAAGGCAGTTCTCCTCATTGGCGTGGTCCGCGGAGCGGGCCGGTGTGGCCGGTCGGAACGCGGCTTCGTTCCTTCGTCGCAAACTTACGACGGGGATAAAGTTAGCCCGAGTAGTTCAAGGGTGTCAACGTAAAAATGCGACGGGGGTAAGATTGCCTCATGGCTACCGACACGACATCGCCCGCGCACCCGGCCGGTCTGCGGGAATCGAAGAAGCAGGAGACGCGGGAGCTCATCTCCGACCATGCGACCCGCCTGTTCATCGCCCAGGGTTTCGAGCGGACCACCATCGTCGAGATCGCTCTCGCCGCGCGGGTCGCCAAGAAGACGGTGACCAACTACTTCGCGCGCAAGGAGGACTTGGCCCTGGATCACCAGGACGCGTTCATCGCGTCGCTGGCGCGCACGGTGACCGGAAGACGTTCCGGCGAGTCGGCCCTGGCCGCGCTGCGGCGCGCCTTCGACGAGTCCGCCGCGGCCGCGGATCCGGTCGCCGGGTTCTCCGGCCCCGCCTTCGCCCGCATGATCGCTGACAGCCCCACCCTCTCGGTCTGCCTGCGTGGCCTGCACGACCAGCGCGAGCAGGCCTTGGCCGAGGCGCTCGCCGCGGCGGTCGACGCAACGCCGGACGACATCACCGTCCAGACCGCCGCCGGGCTGCTCGGCACGGTCCACCGCATCCTGTTCCAGCGCATCCAGGACCTCACCCTGGCCGACCGCCCCAACGAGGAGATCGCCGGAACCGTCACCGAGGAGGCAGCCAGAGCCTTCGACATGCTCGAACCGGCCCTCGGTCAGTACGCCGTCGCCTGAGGGGCGGCGGATGGCTGAGGTGTGGCGGATGCGCGCGGGGCCCGCATACAGCGACGCGCGCGCCCCTCCGCCATCACGGACAGGGACGCGCGCGCCGAAGCAACTGCGGGACTGAGTACGACTACTGACCCATCACGTACTTCACGGTCGGACCCGTCGTCCAGCCGCCGTCGACCGCCAGTTCCGCGCCCGTGACGTAGGACGCGGCGTCCGAGAGCAGGTAGACGATCGCGTCCGCGATCTCCGAGGCCTCGCCGACCCGGCCCATCGGGGTGTTCGGGTAGTTGCCCTCGCCCTGCTGGATGCCGACCTGGGCGGTCATCGGGGTGTAAGTCATGCCCGGGTGGACGGAGTTGACCCGGATGCGCGACGTGCCGAGCTCCACCGCGCCGATCTTGGTGAGGCCGCGTACGCCCCACTTGGTCGCGCCGTACGACGAGGTCATCGCGAGGCCCATCAGGCCGGCCGCCGAGGAGATGTTGACGATCGAGCCGCCGCCGTTCTCCTTCATGCCGGGGATGACGGTCTTCATGCCGATGAAGACACCGGTGAGGTTGATGTCGAGGACCTGACGGAAGTGCTCCACCGTCTCGCTCTCCAGGGGCTGACCGGTCGAGATCCCCGCGTTGTTCACCAGGCCGTCGATCCCGCCGAACTCGGCCACGGCGAACTCGGCGGCCCGCTGCCAGTCGTCCTCGGACGTCACATCGAGGTGGACGAAACGGGCCCGGTCGCCGAGCTCGCGCGCCAGCTCCTGGCCGTCGGCGTCCAGCAGGTCGGCCACGACCACATTGGCGCCGCCGGCGACGGCGGTACGGGCCACCTCGGCCCCGATGCCACGGGCGCCACCGGTGATGAGCACCGTCTTGTTGCTGAGATCGTTCATGTGGAGCTCCAAGGAAATTCACGGAGGGATTCGAAATTGCGGGCCGCCAGGGCACCGGGGCCCTGCGGTCCGTCGGCCGGTGCGTCGGTGGCGGCCCAGCACTCGACGGACACCCGGATCGCCGTACTGGCGACGGCTGCCGCGAGCCGCAGATGGTTCGGCGCCGGATCGCCCCCGGTACGCCCGGGACTTGCTCCGGTACGCCCGGAATCTTCCCCGTGGGCACACCCGGAGCTCTGGGCCTGCGCGGCCAACCGCTCCGCGAGCACGTCGAGAAGGGCCGTCTCGGCGGCGAAGCACGCGTCGTTCCACACGGAGCGGAGCGCCGGGTCGTCCTCGGCCATGCGCAACAGGGAGCGCACCCACTCGAGCGACTGGGAGTTCGCCACGCTGTCGGCGCGGTCCGCGGCCGCCGGGTCGAGCGCGGTGTCGGCCGCCCAGATCAGGGCGTCCGGCACGGACAGGGCGTCAGGCGCCGCGCGTACGGCGTCGACCCAGCGCTGTGTGCCCTCGGCGAAGACCGGCGTGACCGACTCTTCCTTGGTCGCGAAGTACCGGAAGAAGGTGCGCGGCGAGATCCCGGCCGCGCGGGCGATGTCCTCGGCGCGGGTGGCCCGCGGTCCGTGCTCCACGAAGAGTGCGGCCGCGGTCTGGGCGATGTCCCTACGAGTGGCGGCTTTGCGCCGCTCGTTCAATGAGCTCCCGGCCATACGCGGCATGGTATGCCCGTGTGGCAGAATCTGCCACTGTGACGAGTGGGGTGCGCGCAGTGCCGTATCGCCCCCGCTCGGTGTCCCGGCGAACGACGGCCGTGGACCACGCGGCGAACGATCGCCGTGGATCACTCGGCGAACGGTCGCCGTGGATGACAACGCGAACCAAACGTGAACGATGGGGTGGCGAGAGCAAGTGCGGCGACGGCGGTTCCTCTTCCGGACGGCTTCTCTCGCGTCGGGAGCAGCACTCGGCCTGGCCGGCTGCGGCGGCGGCGCGTCCAGGACCTCCCTGAGCGTGATGGTGGCCAGTTACGACAAGAGCGTCGGGGCTGCCATCGGCGACCAGTGGGACGACGTGGTCAAGGGCTTCGAGCGCGAATTCCCGCAGGTCGATGTCACCGTCGAACGGGTGCCGTTCGGCAGGCTCGACGCGACCCTCGCCCGCCGGGTCGAGCAGGGCAAGGCCCCCGACATCGCGCAGACCAACCTCTTCGCGGGCTACGCCGAGGACCAGCTCCTGTACGCCGCGTCCGATCTCTTCGGCATCGCGGCCGAGTCCGACTTCACCCTGTCCCTCGCGGAGGCCGGGGAGGTCGACCGGATCCAGTACGGGATCCCCCTGATGGCCAGCACCCCGCGCCTCTTCTACAACAAGGCGCTGTTCGAGAAGGCGGGCGTCGACGTGCCGCCCCGCTCCTGGACCGAGCTGCGCACGGTCGCGGAGGCGCTGCGGTCGAGCGGGGTGCCGACCCCGTACGGGCTGCAGTTCGGGCCCGAGGCGGCGGAGGACGAGCTGTACGCCTGGCTCCTCGCGGGCAACGGCGACTACACCACGTCGAGCGGCTACGACTTCTTCTCGGACGACAACGTCGCGGCCCTGACCTGGCTCCGGGACAACCTGGTCGCCGAGGGCCTCGCGGGCAAGGACCCGGGGAAGCTGAGCCGGACCGCCGCCTACGAGCAGTTCCTCGGCGGGCAGATCGGCATGATGCTCGCCCACCCCGTCCTCATGGACGCGGCCGACCAGATGAAACTCCGTTACGGCCACGCGGCGTTCCCGGCCCGTAAGGGTGGCGCGGCCATACCGGTCGGCATCAACGACTGGTTCCTCGCGTTCCGGCAGAACGGCCGACGCCAGGCCTGCTCCGACTTCCTCGGCTTCGTCTACGGCAAGGGCTCGGCGGCGAGTTACGGCGGCGGGGGTGCCGCCGCGCTCCCGGTGACCGCGTCCGGCGCCGACGCGGTCACCTCGACCACGGGCAACCGGCTCGAGAAGTTCATCGACCAGCTGCCGGAGGCCCGGTTCCAGCCGACCGCGATGCACTCCTGGCCCACGGTGCGCAGCGCGATCCGCCGGGACATCGGCCGCGCGGTCCGCCCTGACGGCGACCCGGGCACGGTGCTGCGGTCCTTGCAGGCGATGGCCAGCAGGAACGAGTCGGCTGCCAGGTCCTGAGCGGACCGCGTCGAGGTCGACCATGACCTGGCGCGCCGCCCCGCCCCGCGCTCACACCACCCGGTCGAGCAGAAACTCCACCAGCACGTCCAACTCCTGTGCGGCGCGCGGGGCGAGTGGGACTCCGCTCAAGCAGGCGCGCGCCGCGTCGAGTTCGCGGCGGGCCGCGTCCCGCGCGGCGGCGGCGCCCCCGGCATCCACGACGAGCTGCGCCGCACGCGCCGGAGCGCCCGCGCCTAGCAGGCCCGACGAGTCCAGCAGGCCCGACGAGTCCAGCGGGCCCGACGAGCCCAGCCCGTCCGACGAGTCCAGCGGTCCCGACGCGTTCAGCAACTCGGCCAGCTCGCGCCCCGCGCGGCCGCCCGAGGCGAGCGCGGCGAGAACCGGGTGGGTCTTCTTCCGGTTCCGCAGATCGCTGTACAGGGGCTTGCCGGTGACCGCCGGATCACCCCAGATCCCCAGCAGGTCGTCGACTGCCTGAAAGGCCACGCCGAGGTGCCGGCCCGCCCGGTCCAGGGCCTCGACGGTCGCCGCGGGCGCGCCGCCGAGCAGCCCGCCCAGCGCGGCCGAACAGCCGAGCAGCGCCCCGGTCTTGCGCTCCGCCATGACGCGGTACTCCCGCATCCGCACGGCCTCAGGCCCCGTCCAGGGGCGGGCCTCGAAGAGCAGGTCGTCCGCCTGGCCGCGCACAAGGTCGGTCAGCGTCGCGCACAGGCGCCGAACAGCGGCGGCCGCGTGCACCGTGGGCGCCTCGGCGAGGGTCCGCAGCGCGAGCGCGAACAGCGCGTCCCCGGTGAGGACGGCGGGCCCGGTGCCGTACGCCTGCCATACGGTCTCCCGCCCGCGCCGCAGTACGTCACCGTCCATCACGTCGTCGTGCAGCAACGAGAAGGCGTGGATCAGTTCGACGGCGACCGCCCCGGCCACCGCGTCCGCGCCGTCCGCTCCGGCGGCTTCGGCGCCGAGGACCGCGAGAGCCTGGCGTACGCCCTTGCCCTCGGCCGCGTCGGGAGCGGGGGCACCGCTCACGTCGCGCCAGCCGAGCGAGAAGGCGGCCATCTCGCCGGTCCACGGATCGAGACCCGCGAGCGCCGAAACGAGTTCGGGGCGCACCAACTCGCGGCACCGGGCGAGGAGTTCGGGTGCACCAGGGGCCGCGGTGACCGTCGTCGCGACCGCCGCCGCGGGCGAGGGTGCGCTCATCGTCCGCTGCCCTCCCCGGCAGCGCCCGCGGGCAGCGGGTCGACGCCCAGCTCGGCCGCGGCCTTGCCCACCATCTCCCGCGCGTGCCGCAGCCCGATCCGGTCCAGGTCCGCGCCCAGTTCGGCCAGTTCACCAGCGGTCTCGTCGCGGTCCCGGCCCAGCCGGGCCAGCGACTTGACGAGTCCGAGCCGCGACAGCGCCATCCCGCGCGGCTCGTCCATCGCGGCGAACTCACCCAACGCCCGCGTATACGTGTCCCGAGCCTCCGCGTACCGCCCGGCGCGGTACAGCACATTGCCGCGCATCTTGTGGTTGTACGCCAGCGCGCTCGACAAGTTCATCTGCTGACAGCCGAGTTCGGCTTCGGAGAGCAGCGCGAGGGCACGCTCCGTATCACCGTCCCGGACGGACACCACATCGGCTATGCCACGCAGCGCCCAGGCCCGCCCCCGCCGGTCGTCGGCCGCTTCGGCGGTGCGGGCCGCCTCCTCGAACAGCTCCAGAGCCGTGTCGTACGAACCGGTGTTGCGGTGCATCTGAGCTATGCCCTCAAGCGCCCACACCGTGTGCCGCGCCTCGCCGCGCCTGCGCGCCTCGGAGAGGAGCTGCGCGTGCAGTTCGCGCACCGCCTCGTAGTCCCCCTGGATCCGGCCCGTCTCCGCCAACCCGGCGAGCGAGTAGCCACGCGCCACCACGTCATCGCCACGTTCACCCAACTCGGCGGCGAGGCCGAGGAGTCGGTACGCCAAGGCCAGCGCGCCCCGCTGGCGGGCGAGCGTGCCGCCGCTCCACAGCGCCCACGCCATCGCCCCGAGGTCCTGCGCCGAACGGGCCGCCCGATAGCTCGCCTTCCACGCCAGGTCCGCCTCCGCGACCCGGCCGAGCCGCCGGTACGCCTCGGCGACGGCGAGCCCGCACCGCGCCGTCTCCTGCAGCTCACCGGCCGCTTCCGCCGCACGCAACTCCGCGATGCCCTTGGCCAGGACATCGGCCAGGGACGCGTTCACCGACAGCGAGCCGAGGGCACCCTGATACTCGGGGG
>NZ_JAAAHS010000170.1 GCF_009908195.1 Streptomyces boluensis
GGTTTATGGGCTCGGCTAGTCCCGCACCGTCGACTCAGGCGCCGTCGATCGCCCTGCGGGCTCGTCCTCAAGCGCCGGACGGGCTGATTTTTATCAGCCCCTCTGGGGGTACCTCCCAGCGGTAGCTGGGGGAAATTGAGGAGAAAGCTCAGACCGCCGAGAGTTGCGGGTCCGCCTGGGACGGGATGCCCGGCTCGCTTCGGGGGCGTTCCCGCAGGGCCAGCAGTACTCGGACCACCGCGATCCACACCAGACACGAGCCCAGCATGTGCGCGCCGACCAGGAGTTCGGGCAGGTCCGTGAAGTACTGCACGTACCCGATCGCGCCCTGTGCGAGCAGGATCAGGAACAGGTCGCGGGTCCGGTTGAGCGGGCCCTTCGGGGCGTCGACGGCCTTGAGGACGAACCACAGCGCGAAGGTGAGCGACACCACGATCCAGGCGAGCACCGCGTGCAGCTTGGAGACGCCCTCCCAGTCGAGGCCGATGGCGCCGATGTCCATGCGCGGTACGTCACTGGAGTCGCCGGCGTGCGGACCCGAACCGGTGACCACCGTGCCGACGGCCACGAGCAGGCCCGAGGCGACGACCAGGCACCACACCAGCTGACGCACCGCCTGGCCGACGAGCGGGCGCGGCTCGGCGTCGCCCTCACCGTCGCGGGTGCGCGCCCACATCACCGTGGCGACCGTGATCAGTGCCGTGGAGAGCAGGAAGTGCGCGGCCACCGTGTACGGGTTGAGGCCGACCAGGACGACGATGCCGCCGAGCACCGCGTTGCCCATCACCAGCCAGAACTGGGTCCAGCCGAGGAGGGTCAGGGAGCGCCGGGCCGGCTTCTGCGAGCGGGCCGCGATGATCGCCCAGCCGACGGCCGCGCACAGCACGTACGCGAGCAGGCGGTTGCCGAACTCGATGTAGCCGTGCAGGCCCATCTCGCTCGTCGTGGTCAGCGAGTCGGCGGTGCACTTCGGCCAGGTCGGGCAGCCGAGGCCGGAGCCGGTGAGCCGGACGGCGCCGCCGGTCACCACGATCACGCAGCTCATGACGAGGGCGGTGAGAGCCGCCCGCCGGACCGTCCGGGTTTCGGGGGTCCAGCGCTCGGCGATGAAGGCGAGCGGATTGCGCGCGGCTTGAGCCAGTACGGCTCGGGTCAACTTCGGCACGCGCACCATCGTAGAGGTGGCCTTGTGCATCCATTCACGAGGGGGAGGGAAACGACGAAACCAGTACGGGCCTACTCCCAGCGGAAGAACCGGGCCGCGGCCGCGAGCCCGAGCACCGCCCACACCACGAGGATCCCGGCCGCGCCCCACGGCATCGACGCCCCGTGCTGCAGCACGTCGCGCAGGCCGTCCGAGAGCGCCGAGATGGGCAGCAGGCCGAGCACCGACTGCGCGGCGTCCGGGAACTTGTCGAGCGGGACGACCACGCCGCCGCCGACGAGCAGCAGCAGGAAGACCAGGTTCGCGGCGGCGAGCGTCGCCTCCGCCTTGAGCGTGCCGGCCATCAGCAGGCCGAGCCCCGAGAACGCGGCCGTGCCGAGGACGAGCAGGAGCAGTACGGCGAGCGGGTTGCCCTGCGGCGACCAGCCGAGCGCGAACGCGATCGCCGTCAGGAGCACGATCTGCAGCACCTCGGTGACCAGGACCGCCAGGGTCTTCGCGGCCATCAGCGCCCAGCGCGGCAGCGGCGAGGCGGCGAGCCGCTTCAGTACGCCGTACCGCCGCTCGAAGCCGGTCGCGATGGCCTGGCCGGTGAACGCCGTCGACATCACGGCGAGCGCGAGCACACCCGGAGTGAGGAAGTCCACGGCCTTGCCCTCGCCCGTGGCGCCGAAGTCAACGATGCTGACCGTCGAGAACAGCACCAGGAGCAGCGACGGGATCACGACCGTGAGCAGCAGCTGCTCGCCGTTGCGCAGCAGCATCCTGGTCTCCAGGGCCGCCTGCGCCGCGATCATCCGCCCGACCGGGGCCGCCCCCGGCTTCGGCGTGTACGTGCCCGAGGCCGTGGCGGGGTTCGTGTCCGCGCTCATCCGCGCAGCTCCTTACCAGTCAGTTCGAGGCTGTGTCTTCCCGGGGGACAACCCCCGGACCCCCGGCCGAGAGTCGCATCGTGCCGCGTCATGCTCGCAACTCCTTACCGGTCAGCTCGAGAAAAACGTCCTCGAGGGTGTGGCGCTCCACCGAGATGCGGTCCGGCATCACACCGTGCTGGGCGCACCAGGACGTGACGGTGGCGAGCAGCTGCGGGTCGACGGTGCCGGTGACGCGGTACGAGCCCGGGGTGAGCTCGGCCGCCGCGGTGTCCATCGGCAGGGCCTTGAGGAGCGAGGCGACATCGAGGCCGGGGCGGCCGCTGAACCGCAGGGTGTTCTCGGCGCCGCCCTTGCAGAGCCGCTCGGGGCTGCCCTGCGCGACGACCCGGCCCGCGTCGATGATCGCGACATCGTCGGCGAGCTGCTCCGCCTCGTCCATGTGGTGCGTGGTGAGGACCACGGAGACACCGTCGGCGCGCAGCTCGCGCACCAGGTCCCAGGTGGACCTGCGGGCCTGCGGGTCGAGGCCGGCGGTCGGCTCGTCCAGGAAGACGAGCTCGGGGCGCCCGACCACCGCCATGGCGAGCGCGAGCCGCTGCTGCTGCCCGCCGGAGAGCCGCCGGTAGCTCGTACGGCCGCAACTGCCCAGGCCCAGGCGCTCGATGAGGGCGTCCACGTCGAGCGGGTGGGCGTGCAGCTTGGCCATGTGGCGGAGCATTTCGTCGGCGCGGGCGCCCGAGTACACGCCGCCGGACTGCAGCATCACGCCGATACGGGGGCGCAGCGCGGCGGCCTGTGTGACCGGGTCGAGGCCGAGGACGCGGACCTCGCCGGCGTCCGGCCTGCGGTAGCCCTCGCAGGTCTCGATCGTGGTGGTCTTGCCGGCGCCGTTCGGGCCGAGGACCGCGGTGATACCCGGCTGGGCCGTGAGGTCGAGGCCGTCGACCGCGG
This sequence comes from Streptomyces boluensis, assembly GCF_009908195.1. Classification (GTDB taxonomy): domain Bacteria; phylum Actinomycetota; class Actinomycetes; order Streptomycetales; family Streptomycetaceae; genus Streptomyces; species Streptomyces boluensis. Next base: position 2,992 of record NZ_JAAAHS010000170.1, read on the forward strand.
TCTTCGGTCCGTACCGCTTCACCAGGCCGCGTACCTGGAGGACGCCGCCTGCGCCGGGCTCTTGATGCATGCGGGGAAGTCTAGAGAGCGGCGCCGGGGGCCCGGGACCTGGCCCCGGGCGAGCTGGTGGGTTCGTACCGGGCGAGGGGCCCACAAGGCGGGCGGTGCCGTAGGAACGTACGCAGATTAGGTGAACCTTAGTGATCGAGGCCACCGGCGGGCTGATCGGTCGCGGCTTGTCGGGGCCTGAGGAATTACGCAACAATGGCGTTGTGAAAAACGTTGGCGAAGCTCCCCAGGAGGAACTCGCGACCGGCGAGCGCAGTACGCGCAACCGGATCGCGCGCTCCGTCCTGGACCACGGTCCGTCCACCGTGGCCGAGCTCGCGGGCCGTCTCGGCCTCACCCACGCCGCGGTGCGCAGGCACCTCGACGCCCTGGTCGCCGATGACGTCGTGGCCCCCCGTGAGCAGCGGGTGTACGGCACCCGTACCCGCGGCAGGCCGGCCAAGGTGTTCGCGCTCACCGACTGCGGCCGGGACGCCTTCGACCAGTCCTACGACAAGCTGGCCGCCGAGGCGCTGCACTGGATCTCCCAGTCGGCCGGCGGCGGTGAGCTCGGCGAGGCCGCGGTCTCCGCGTTCGCCCGCGCCCGGCTCGCCGCGACCGCCGAGAAGTACCGCGAGCAGCTGACCGCCGTGGCCCCCGAGCAGCGCGCGGAGACCCTGGCCAGAGCGCTGACAGCCGACGGGTACGCTGCTACGGCGCGTAGCGCACCGGTCGGCGAGCAGCTGTGTCAGCACCACTGCCCTGTCGCCCATGTGGCCGAGCAGTTCCCGCAGCTGTGCGAGGCGGAGACAGAACTCTTCAGCCGTCTGCTCGGCACTCATGTGCAGCGACTGGCCACCATCGCCCACGGGGACGGGGTGTGCACCACCTTCATCCCCCGTGCCGAAACCGTCTCGCCACAGCACCAACCGAAGACCACCACAGCATCTGCAAGCACGGCCGGGAGGAACCCCGCATGACGCTCCCCATCGAGGAGACTGCCCACCCTGAGCTCGAGGGTCTGGGCAAGTACGAATACGGCTGGGCCGACTCCGACGCCGCCGGTGCCTCTGCCAAGCGCGGCATCAACGAGGACGTCGTCCGCGACATCTCGGCGAAGAAGAACGAGCCGGAGTGGATGACGAAGCTCCGCCTCAAGGGCCTGCGCCTGTTCGACAAGAAGCCCATGCCGAACTGGGGCTCCGACCTCTCCGGCATCGACTTCGACAACATCAAGTACTTCGTGCGCTCCACCGAGAAGCAGGCCCAGTCCTGGGAGGACCTGCCGGAGGACATCAAGAACACGTACGACAAGCTCGGCATCCCCGAGGCGGAGAAGCAGCGCCTCGTCGCCGGTGTCGCGGCTCAGTACGAGTCGGAGGTCGTCTACCACCAGATCCGTGAGGACCTGGAGGAGCAGGGCGTCATCTTCGTCGACACCGACACCGCCCTGAAGGAGCACGAGGAACTCTTCAAGGAGTACTTCGGCACCGTCATCCCGGTCGGCGACAACAAGTTCGCCTCGCTCAACACCGCGGTGTGGTCCGGCGGCTCCTTCATCTACGTCCCCAAGGGCGTGAACGTCGAGATCCCGCTGCAGGCCTACTTCCGGATCAACACCGAGAACATGGGCCAGTTCGAGCGGACGCTGATCGTCGTCGACGAGGACGCCTACGTCCACTACGTCGAGGGCTGCACCGCGCCGATCTACCAGTCGGACTCGCTGCACTCCGCGGTCGTCGAGATCATCGTGAAGAAGGGCGCCCGCTGCCGTTACACGACCATCCAGAACTGGTCGAACAACGTCTACAACCTGGTCACCAAGCGCGCCGTGGCGTACGAGGGCGCGACCATGGAGTGGATCGACGGCAACATCGGCTCCAAGGTCACCATGAAGTACCCGGCCGTCTACCTGATGGGCGAGCACGCCAAGGGCGAGACCCTGTCCATCGCCTTCGCGGGCGAGGGCCAGCACCAGGACGCCGGCTCCAAGATGGTCCACATGGCGCCCAACACCTCGTCCAACATCGTCTCCAAGTCGGTGGCCCGCGGCGGCGGTCGTACGTCGTACCGCGGCCTGGTCGAGATCGGCGAGGGCGCCCACGGCTCGAAGTCGAACGTGCTGTGCGACGCGCTGCTCGTCGACACCATCTCGCGCTCCGACACGTACCCGTACGTCGACGTCCGCGAGGACGACGTCTCCATGGGCCACGAGGCGACCGTCTCCAAGGTCTCCGATGACCAGCTCTTCTACCTGATGAGCCGCGGCATGACGGAGTTCGAGGCGATGGCGATGATCGTGCGCGGCTTCGTCGAGCCGATCGCCAAGGAGCTGCCGATGGAGTACGCCCTGGAGCTCAACCGGCTGATCGAGCTGCAGATGGAGGGCGCGGTCGGTTAACCACCGGTCGCTGGGGGCCGGTCACCAAGGCCGGCTCCCGCTCCTCGATCCGAAGCAGCTACACGTCTTGATCCAAGAAAGTGAGCACTACGACAGCCATGGCTGAGGCTCAGAATCTCCCGGTGGGTTCCACCACCGCCGGCTCGGTCGCGGTGGCCGCCGAGTCCACCGTCGCTACGCGCATGAGCGCGCCCCCGTCGTTCGACGTGGCCGACTTCCCGGTCCCGCACGGCCGCGAGGAGGAGTGGCGCTTCACTCCGCTCGACCGCCTCAAGGGACTGCACGACGGCACCGCGAAGGCCGACGGCGCCCTGAAGGCCGAGATCGACGCGCCCGACGGCGTCACCGTCGAGTCCGTCGGCCGGGACGACGCGCGCATCGGCAAGGCGGGCACGCCCGTCGACCGCGTCGCCGCGCAGGCGTTCTCCTCCTTCGAGAAGGCCACCGTCGTCTCGGTCCCCAAGGAGCAGGTGCTCGACCAGCCCGTGCGCGTCACGCTGCACGGCGAGGGCGGCACCACCTTCGGGCACACCGTCTTCGACATCGGCGCCTTCGCCGAGGCTGTCATCGTCATCGACCACACCGGTGACGCCGTGCGCGCCGCCAACGTCGACTTCATCGTCGGCGACGGCGCCAAGGTCACCGTGGTCTCCGTGCAGGACTGGGACGACACCGCCGTCCACGTCTCCCAGCACAACGCCCTGATCGGCCGCGACGCCACCTTCAAGTCGGTCGTCGTGACCTTCGGCGGCGACCTCGTCCGCATCCACCCGCGCGTCAACTACGCGGGCCCCGGCGGCGAGGCCGAGCTGATCGGCCTGTACTTCACGGACGCCGGCCAGCACCAGGAGCACCGCCTCCTGGTCGACCACGCCGTCCCGCACTGCAAGTCCAACGTCGTGTACAAGGGCGCCCTGCAGGGCGAGGGCGCGCACGCCGTGTGGATCGGTGACGTCCTCATCGAGGCCGCCGCCGAGGGCACCGACACGTACGAGATGAACCGCAACCTGGTTCTGACCGACGGTGCCCGGGTCGACTCCGTGCCGAACCTGGAGATCGAGACCGGCGAGATCGTCGGCGCGGGGCACGCCTCCGCGACCGGCCGCTTCGACGACGAGCAGCTGTTCTACCTGCAGTCCCGCGGCATCCCGGCCGACGACGCCCGCCGCCTCGTGGTCCGTGGCTTCTTCGCCGAGCTGGTCCAGCAGATCGGTGTCCCGGACATCGAGGAGCGCCTCCTCGCCAAGATCGAGGCCGAGCTGGCGGAGTCGGTCTGATGGCCTTCGTCAAAGTGTGTGCGCTGAGCGAGCTGGAGGAGGACACCCCGAAGCGGGTGGAACTCGACGGCACGCCGGTGTCCGTAGTCAAGACCGAGGGCGAGGTGTACGCGATCAACGACATCTGCTCGCACGCGAACGTCTCCCTCTCGGAGGGCGAGGTCGAAGACTGCATGATCGAGTGCTGGCTGCACGGTTCCAGCTTCGACCTGCGCACCGGCAAGCCGTCCGGGCTTCCCGCGACGCGCCCCGTCCCCGTATACCCCGTACAGATCGAAGGGGACGATGTGCTCGTCTCCGTCACCCAGGAGTCCTGAGGCACATGGCAACGCTTGAAATCCGCGACCTGCACGTTTCCGTCGAGGTCGACAACGGCACCAAGGAAATCCTCAAGGGTGTCGACCTGACCGTGAAGCAGGGCGAGACGCACGCCATCATGGGCCCGAACGGCTCCGGCAAGTCCACGCTCGCGTACTCCATCGCAGGTCACCCCAAGTACACGATCACCAGCGGCACCGTCACCCTCGACGGCGAGGACGTCCTCGAGATGTCCGTCGACGAGCGCGCCCGCGCCGGCATGTTCCTCGCCATGCAGTACCCGGTCGAGGTCCCCGGCGTCTCGGTCTCCAACTTCCTGCGTACGTCGGCCACCGCGATCCGCGGCGAGGCCCCCAAGCTGCGTACCTGGGTGAAGGAGGTCAAGGGTGCGATGGAGCAGCTCCAGATGGACCCGGCCTTCGCCGAGCGCAACGTGAACGAGGGCTTCTCCGGCGGTGAGAAGAAGCGCCACGAGATCCTGCAGATGGAGCTCCTCAAGCCGAAGATCGCGATCCTCGACGAGACCGACTCCGGCCTCGACGTCGACGCCCTGCGCCAGGTTTCGGACGGCGTCAACCGCGTCCGTGAGACCGGTGAGGTCGGCACCCTGCTGATCACGCACTACACGCGCATCCTGCGCTACATCAAGCCGGACTTCGTGCACGTCTTCTCGGCGGGCCGGATCGTCGAGTCCGGCGGCCCGGAGCTGGCCGACACGCTCGAGGCCGAGGGCTACGAGAAGTACACGAAGGGTGGCGTATCTGCGTGACACAGCTGCCGGGCCTCCTCGACACCGAGGCAATCCGCAAGGACTTCCCGATCCTCGACCGGGTGCTCCACGACGGCAAGAAGCTCGTCTACCTGGACAACGCGGCGACCTCCCAGACGCCGCGCCAGGTGCTCGACGTGCTCACCGAGTACTACGAGCAGCACAACGCCAATGTCCACCGCGGCGTGCACGTCCTCGCCGAGGAGGCCACGGCGCTGTACGAGGGCGCGCGTGACAAGGTCGCCGAGTTCATCAACGCGCCGAGCCGCAACGAGGTCATCTTCACCAAGAACGCCTCGGAGTCGCTCAACCTCGTTGCGAACATGCTCGGTTGGGCCGACGAGCCCTACCGGGTGGACAGCGACACCGAGATCGTCATCACGGAGATGGAGCACCACTCCAACATCGTTCCCTGGCAGCTGCTCGCGCAGCGCACGGGCGCGAAGCTGAAGTGGTTCGGCCTCACCGACGACGGCCGCCTCGACCTGTCGAACATCAACGAGATCATCAACGAGAAGACGAAGATCGTCTCCTTCACGCTGGTCTCGAACATCATGGGCACCGTCAACCCGGTCGAGGCCATCGTGCGCCGCGCCCAGGAAGTCGGCGCGCTGGTCTGCGTCGACGCTTCGCAGGCCGCGCCGCACATGCCGCTCGACGTACAGGCGCTGCAGGCCGACTTCGTGGCCTTCACCGGCCACAAGATGTGCGGCCCGACCGGTATCGGCGTGCTGTGGGGACGGCAGGAACTCCTGGAGGACCTGCCCCCGTTCCTCGGCGGCGGCGAGATGATCGAGACGGTCTCGATGCACTCGTCGACGTACGCTCCGGCGCCGCACAAGTTCGAGGCGGGCACCCCGCCGATCTCGCAGGCCATCGGCCTCGGGGCGGCGGTGGACTACCTCACCTCGATCGGCATGGACAAGATCGCGCAGCATGAGCACGCGATCACCGAGTACGCGGTGAAGCGCCTCCAGGAGGTGCCGGACCTGCGGATCATCGGACCCACCACGGCCGAGGACCGCGGCGCGGCGATCTCCTTCACGCTCGGTGACATCCACCCGCACGACGTGGGCCAGGTCCTCGACGAGCAGGGCATCGCGGTCCGCGTGGGTCACCACTGCGCCCGCCCGGTCTGCCTGCGGTACGGAATTCCCGCGACCACGCGAGCGTCGTTCTATCTGTACTCCACGCCGGCCGAGGTGGACGCCTTGATCGACGGCCTGGAGCATGTACGGAACTTCTTCGGCTGAGGACACGGGACACAGGGACAGACAGGGCTGACTGGTGAAGCTGGACTCCATGTACCAGGACGTGATCCTGGACCACTACAAGCACCCGCACGGGCGTGGTCTGCGCGACGGCGACGCCGAGGTGCACCACGTCAACCCGACGTGTGGCGACGAGATCACGCTCCGGGTGAAGTACGACGGCGAGCGCATCGCGGACGTGTCGTACGAGGGCCAGGGCTGCTCGATCAGCCAGGCCAGTGCGTCCGTGCTCAATGAGCTCCTGGTCGGTAAGGAACTGGCCGAGGCGCAGCGGATCCAGGGCGTGTTCCTGGAGCTGATGCAGTCCAAGGGCAAGATCGAGCCGGACGACGCGATGGAGGAGACCCTGGAGGACGCCGTCGCGTTCGCCGGGGTGTCCAAGTACCCGGCACGGGTGAAGTGCGCGCTGCTGAGCTGGATGGCGTGGAAGGACGCGACCGCCCAGGCCTTCGGCGACGAGACCAATGCGAGGAAGACCGCATGAGTGACAACGAGACGGCCACCCTGAAGCCGGCGTCCGAAGAAGAGGTGCGCGAGGCGCTCTACGACGTCGTCGACCCCGAGCTGGGCATCGACGTCGTCAACCTCGGCCTGATCTACGGCATTCACGTCGACGACGCGAACATCGCCACGATCGACATGACGCTCACGTCCGCGGCCTGCCCGCTGACCGACGTCATCGAGGACCAGGCGAAGTCGGCCACCGACGGCATCGTGAACGAGCTCCGGATCAACTGGGTCTGGATGCCGCCGTGGGGCCCCGACAAGATCACGGACGACGGCCGCGAGCAGCTGCGGGCGCTCGGGTTCAACGTCTGATCCCGTCTGATCCCGTTCGACGTCTGAGCCCCTTCGACGTCTGAGCCACCCCGCGTACGTACGCATGTGGAGGCCCCCGGAGAGTTCGCTCTCCGGGGGCCTTCACACGTATGGGGGTCTGTTGGCGGTCTGTTCGTGCGGGTCGCTCAGGGGCCGTAGGTCCCGTACGGCGGGGCCGGGGCCGGGTTCGCGGGGGTGAGCGGGACGCCTGCGGCCTCGGCCAGGGTGACGTCCAGGCTCTCCTTGCGGATGCGCTGATCGACGTAGAGCAGGCCGATGGCGAGCTGCGGGAACAGGGCCGTCACCAGCTGGCTGAACAGGGCGCCGAGCATGATGAACAGCATGAACACGCTCATGACGGCGAAGATCTCGCTGGGCTCGGGCTCGGGGCCCACCATGTTGGCGCCCGGTACGGCGGAGAACATGCCGAGCATGTTGAACGGGATCTGGATGAAGTACCCGGCGATCGAAGCCATCAGGTAGACGAGCAGCGAGATACCGAAGATCCGCCACCAGGAGCCGCGCACCAGGCGGGTCGAGCGGCGCAGCGCGGTGACCGGGCCGGCCGTCTCGAACACCGCGACGGCCGGGGCCAGGCTGAAGCGGATCCACAGCCAGATGACGAGCGGCATCAGGGCGAGCAGGCCGAGGAACCACAGGGCGATCACGGGCCCCGGCGAGGTGTGGTCGGTGACCGCGATGATCGACACGGTCAGGGCGAGGCCGAAGAAGAGCAGGAACGGCACGGCCAGGATCAGCGAGGTCAGCAGTCCGGTGCCGAGGACGGCCGGTACGCGGGCCAGGGTGCGGCGCCAGACCGTGCCGAACGTCGCGGGCTTGCCGAGCACCGCGTCCTGAAGGGCCGCCGGGCAGACCGCGGAGACCATCGAGGACGCGAGCAGCATCACGATCAGCGCGAACACCCACACCGCCGACCCCGCGACGATCAGCGGCAGGGTGTCGGACCAGTGCGGATCGTCGCCGCCGCGCACATCGAGGACGGCGTGCAGATGGTCGCCGACGATCAGGTACGCGAGGCCCGCGGCGAGGACGAGGGTCAGGATGGCGCCGCCGTACGCGATCAGCGATATCCCGAACAGGGTCTTCCAGCAGCGGCCGAGCGCGGAGAAGGTGCCGCCGAGTATGTCGCCGAGCTGCAGCGGGCGCAGCGGGATCACCCCGGGCTGCGGCGCGGCCGGCGGGGGTCTCCAGGTCGTACCGGTTCACGATCTGGCGCAGGGCGAACTCGAAGAGCGGGGTGCGGGGTTCGACCAGGTCGGCGACCGCTTCGTCGCCCTTGGCGAGGCGCAGGTCGCAGGGGTCCATGCCGTCGGGGGCGATCGCGATGTACGTCTCGGCGGCGAACTTCTGGTCGTCCTCGAAGGCGCGCAGGGCGGCCTTCTGCCCGGCCGCGTCGCCGTCGAAGGTGAAGATCACGCGCGCCGAGCCGTTGTCCATGAGCAGGCGGCGGAGGATCTTGATGTGGTCGCCGCCGAAGGCGGTGCCGCAGGTCGCGATGGCGGTGGTGACTCCGGCGAGGTGGCAGGCCATCACGTCCGTGTACCCCTCGACCACGACCGCGCGGGAGACCTTGGCGATGTCCTTCTTGGCCAGGTCGATGCCGTACAGCACCTGGCTTTTCTTGTAGATCGGGGTCTCGGGGGTGTTGAGGTACTTCGGGCCGTTGTCGTCGTCGCGGAGCTTGCGGGCGCCGAAGCCGACGACCTCGCCGGAGATGTCCCGGATCGGCCACATCAGGCGGCCGCGGAAGCGGTCGATGGGGCCGCGGCGGCCCTCCTGGGAGAGGCCGGAGAGGATCAGCTCCTTGTCGCTGAAGCCCTGGCCGCGCAGAAAGCGGGTGAGGTGGTCCCAGCCCGCCGGGCTGTACCCGACGCCGAAGTGCGCCGCGGCGGCCTGGTCGAAGCCGCGCTCGGCGAGGAACTTACGGCCGATCTCCGCCTCGGCGCCGTCCAGCTGCTCGATGTAGTACTTCGCGGCCACCTGGTGCGCCTCGACCAGGCGGATGCGCTCGCCGCGCTGGTGGGAGGGGTTGTACCCGCCCTCTTCGTACCGCAGCGTGATGCCCGCCTGGGCGGCGAGGCGCTCGACCGTCTCCGAGAAGGAGAGGTGGTCGAGCTTCATCACGAAGGCGATCGTGTCGCCGCCTTCCTGGCAGCCGAAGCAGTGGAAGAGACCCTTGCTCGGGCTGACCTGGAAGGACGGCGACTTCTCGTCGTGGAAGGGGCACAGGCCCTTCAGATTGCCGCCGCCGGCGTTCCGCAGCTGGAGGTACTCGGATACGACGGCGTCGATCGGGACCGCGTCCCGTACCGCCTTCACGTCCTCGTCGTTGATCCGTCCTGCCACGCGGCAAGTCTACGGTGGCGCACTGACATGCCGGCCCGCCCCGTGCCTCAGCCCTCCAGGAGCGAGTCCAGCGGGACGCCCGGGTCCGCGAGACGGTCCTGGTCGGGGCGCGCACCGGCCCTGATCAGCGCCTGGATGGGATCGGTCACGTCCCAGACGTTGACGTTCATGCCCGCGAGGAGCCGGCCTTCGGACAGCCAGAACGCGATGAACTCGCGCTTGGTGGCGTCCCCTCGGATCACCACCTGGTCGTAGCTGCCGGGCGGCGCCCAGCCGGAGAACTCCAGGCCCACGTCGTACTGGTCGGAGAAGAAGTACGGCACCCGGTCGTACGTCACGTCCCGGCCGAGCATGGCGCGGGCCGCGGCGGGGCCGCCGTTGAGGGCGTTGGCCCAGTGCTCGACGCGCAGCCGGGTGCCGAACAGCGGGTGCTGGGCGGCGGCCGCGTCGCCCGCGGCGTAGATGTCCGGGTCCGAGGTGCGCAGCCGGGTGTCGACCGCGATGCCGCCGCCGTGCGCCCGGTCGGCCAGTTCGAGCCCGGCGGACTCGGCGAGCGCGGTGCGCGGGGCGGCGCCGATGGCGGCGAGTACGTCGTGCGCGGGGTGCTCGTCGCCGTCGTCGGTGCGGGCGGCGAGGACCATGCCGTCCTGGCCGGTGATCTCGGTGAGCCGGGCGCCGAAGTGGAAGCGGACGCCGTGCTCCTGGTGCAGGTCGGCGAAGAGGCGCCCGATCTCGGGGCCGAGCACCGCGTGCAGCGGGGTCGCCTCGGGCTCGACGACGGTGACCTCCGCGCCGTACGCCCGCGCGGCGGCGGCGACCTCGAGGCCGATCCAGCCGGCGCCGGCGATCACCAGGTGGCCGTTGTCCCGGCCGAGGGCGGCGAGCACGCCCTTGAGGCGCTCGGCGTGCCCGATACGGCGCAGGTGGTGCACGCCCGCGAGGTCGGTGCCGGGGATGTCCAGGCGGCGCGGCTCGGAGCCGGTGGCGAGGAGCAGCTTGTCGTAGCGCACGAGGGTGCCGTCGCCCAGGCGCACCGACTTGTCGGCGCGGTCGACGGCGACGGCGGGCAGGCCGAGGTGCAGTTCGATGTCGTGCCGTGCGTACCAGGCGGGTTCGTGCACGAAGATGCTGTCGCGCTCCTCCTTGCCGAGGAGGTAGCCCTTGGAGAGCGGCGGGCGTTCGTACGGGCGCTCTCTTTCGTCACAGATGAGGATCACCCGGCCGGTGAACCCCTCCGCACGAAGAGTTTCGGCCGCCTTTGCGCCGGCCAGGCCGCCTCCGACGATGACGAACGTCTGATCCGCGTCGACCACTTGATGCCTCCTCACAACCGTGCCGCCACTTGCGGGCTGCCCGCACGCAGCGTGGCCGCCATCTGCGAGCGTCCCGCACGGAGCGTAATGGGGGAAGGGGCCGTAACCCCTACGTGGCTAGATCACATCAGGTGCGCGCGGCGATCCGGGTCAGGTTCGGCCACCGGTGAGGCGCGCGTGCAGGGAGCGTGCGGAGGCGTCGGTGAGCGCGGCGATCTGGTCGACGACGACCCGCTTGCGCGCCGTGTCGTCGGGGGCGGCGTCGAACAGGGCCCGGAACTGCGGGTCGAGGTCTCTCGGGGCGCGCGCGGTGAGCGCGGCGGCGAGCTCCGCGATGACGACGCGCTGGTCGGCGCGGAGCCGCTCCTGCTCGTCGCGCTGCATCACGTACCGGTCGGCGACGGCCTTGAGTACGGCACATTCATGGCGGGTTTCGATCGGTACGACGAGCTCCGCGGCGTATCTCGTCAGGGGGCCGTTTCCGTGTCTCGCGCGCGTGGCTCCCTCCGCCGCGAGGCAGAAGCGGCCGATCAACTGGCTGGTGGCGTCCTTGAGCCGGGCCTGCGCGACGGCCGTGCCGTCGTACCCGTGCGGCCACCACTCCTGGTCGAGGAGGCGGTCGAGGGCCGCGGCGAGCTCGGCCGGATCGGTGTCTTCCGGAACGTACCGCCCGCGGGCCACGGCGAAGATCTCCTGGCGTTCGGGCTCGGCGTGCAGCCAGTTGGGGTCGATGTGGCCGGCGTGCAGGCCGTCCTCGACGTCGTGCACCGAGTACGCCACGTCGTCCGACCAGTCCATGACCTGCGCCTCGAAGCAGGTGCGGTGGCCTGGGGCGCCCTTGCGGATCCAGTCGAACACGGGGCGGTCGTCGTCGTACACCCCGAACTTGGCGGAGGCCGGGTCGGTGGGGTGGGCGCCGCGCGGCCAGGGGTACTTGGTGGCGGCGTCGAGGGCGCCACGCGTGAGGTTGAGGCCGACGCTGACGAGGCCGCCGGTGGCCTCGGAGTGCACGAAGCGCTTGGGCTCGATGCGGGTGAGGAGGCGGAGCGAGTGGGCGTTCCCCTCGAAGCCGCCGCAGTCGGCCGCGAATTCGTTGAGCGCCTGCTCGCCGTTGTGCCCGAAGGGCGGGTGGCCCAGGTCGTGGGAGAGGCAGGCGGTCTCCACCAGGTCCGGGTCGCAGCCGAGGGCGGCGCCCAGCTCGCGGCCCACCTGGGCGCACTCCAGGGAGTGCGTGAGGCGGGTGCGGGGGCTGGCGTCCCAGCCCTCCCCCGGTCCGCCGAGGCCGCGCGTGCGGGGCAGTGTGCCCGGCGTGACGACCTGGGTCTTGCCCGCGAGCCGGCGCAGCGCGGAGGAGTGCAGCACGCGCGCGCGGTCGCGCTGGAAGGCGGTGCGGCCCGGCCGCTTGTCGGGCTCGGGCGCCCAGCGCTCGGTGTCGTCTTCGTCATACGTGCGGGACATGCGTCCGACAGTAGACGGAAGGAATGACAATCCGGGCGCGAAGGTCCTGAGTGGAACCGTCGTACGGGTCTGTGGAGGTCAGGCCGTGGCCAGGTGGAGGTGGGGCGTGGCGGGGCGGGCGTAGGTGTGGGCCGCCTCGTCGTAGCGGTGCAGGAGGAGTTCGGCCACGGCCGGGTGGGTGCCGAGAGGGGCGGAGGCGATCCC
>NZ_JAAAHS010000171.1 GCF_009908195.1 Streptomyces boluensis
CAGCCGGGGAGGGAAGCCAGCGGGGGCCGGCGGGAGTCACAGCCGCCCGGGCGGGCGAAGGGTGCCGAACTCTCCGGCGCCGCACGGGAGAAGGCCCCACCCGTACGAACGGGCGGGGCCTGGGGCGCGAAAGCGGCGTAGGGCGCTGGGCGGAACGGGCGAGGCGGCTCGGTGGGTCAGGCCGCGCGGCCGCGCGTGCGGAGCGCGGCGCGGACCGCCGCCTCGATGCGGGCGCGGACGATGAGGGTCTGCTCACCGAGGGTCGGGGCGGCCAGCATGTCGTGGACCGCGACCTTGACCGCGAACTCCTTCTCCACGCGCCGCACCAGACGGGTCAGCAGCAGGGAGTCGCCGCCGAGGGCGAAGAAGTCGGAGGCGGCGGAGAGCACGGGGCGGCCGAGCAGCTCGGACCACTCGGCCTTCATGAACGACGACACCTGATGCGCACCGACGGCCGGCCGCGCCTTGCCGGCCAGCAGCCGGGTGCGCAGCCCGTGCACGAGCAGCACCTGGTCGCCGAGGTTCCTGCGGGACATGCCGTGCAGCGAGACGGCGACGCCGAACTCCTCGCCCACACGCCGCACCAGACGGGTCATCAGAAGTGAGTCGCCGCCACGCGCGAAGAAGTCCGCATGCTCGGTGAGCCCGGTGCAGCACAGCAGGTCGCTCCACGCCCGGAGCATGAACTGCCGTACTTCCTGGAGCTGGTCCGCCTCCTTCGAGGCGAGCGCGCCGTCCGGGCCGGACATCGGGGCGGACGCTCCGGCGGCGGCGACGGCATCAGCGCGGTCACGAGTCATGTACGCCACTCCTGGGCATCGTCGACAGCGGTCAGCGGATGGACCTGGCACTGCATGTTGCCAGTAGCGTAGGGCACCGCTTGTCCAACTGGCAACAGGTTGCCAGAAGATCTGGCAAGTCAACTTCCCGAAAAGTTCCGCCACTTGACCAAAAGGCACAGGTCGCCCCGGCTCTGCCATTTGCCAAGTCTGTAAAGACTTGGCTATCATTCGACACGGCAAAGTTGAAAGATGTGACACAACGGCGGCAAATCGTCCGGCTGGCAACCCCCGTAGTCCATCGATCCGGTTGGGGCAATCACGTGCTTGAGCAGCCATCCTTCGGTCGTCGGCTCAAGCAGCTGAGGACAGAGCGGAGCCTTTCGCAGGCCGCGCTCGCCGGTGACGGCATGTCGACCGGATATCTGTCACGCCTGGAATCGGGCGCGCGGCAGCCCACCGAGCGCGCCGTGGCCCACCTGGCGAGCCAACTCGGCATCAGCCCGGCGGAGTTCGAGGAGTCCCGGGCCACGTCGCTGGCGCAGAGCCTGTCGATCGCCACGTCCCTCGACTCGGACGAGACCAGCGAGCAGCTCGCCGAGGCCCTTCAGACCGCGCACGCGCCCGACCCGATGCTGCGCTGGCAGGCCCTGTGGCTGCTCGCCCAGCGCCGCCGGCGCAACGGCGAGCACGCCGCCGAGCGGGCCTACCTCGACGAACTCGTGCCGCTCGGCGAGGAGATCGGGCTGCCCGAGCTGCGCTCCCAGTCCCTGACCCAGCTCGCCCGCAACCTGCGCGCCGCGGGCGAGATCGCCCCCGCCCTGGACGCCGCGACCACCGCGCACGAACTGGCCCGGCAGTACGAACTTCCCGCCCAGCACACCGCGACGGTCCTGCTCGTCCTGGTGTCCGTCGAGGCGGAGGCGGGCCGCGTCCCCGACGCCCGCCGGCACGCCGACGAACTGGTCGGACTGGTCGAGGGCCGCGGCGACGCGCTGTGGGCCGAGGCCATGTGGACCGCGGCCGTGGTGCGCGTGCGCCAGGGCGACTTCAAGTCCGCGCTCGGCCTCCTCGACCAGGCCCTGGAGCAGTTCAGCAGCCGCGAGAACCTCGCCCTGTGGATGCGGCTGCGGCTCACCGCGGCCGATCTGCACCTGCAGATGTCCCCGCCGGAGCCGGAGGCGGCCCAGAAGTACATAGAGGCGGCCGAGGCCGGGCTGCCCTTCGTCGACACGCCCTCGATGGAGCAGGAGCTGGCCGCGCTCAAGACCCATCTGGCCTTCCACGAGGGCCGGTTGCCGGACGCCCGCGCCCTGCTCGACCGCCTCGGCCGCGCCGAACTGCGGATGTCGTACCGCAGCAAGATGCGCCTCGACGTGCTCGACCATCAGCTGCGGATCCTGGAGGGCGACGAGGAGGAGGGCATGGCCGGGCTGCAGAAGCTGGCGCTCCAGGCCCAGGAGTCCTCCAACATCGACCTGGCGGCGGCCACTTGGCGGCTTGCCGCGGAGTGCCTGCTGAAGTCCCGGGGCAAGGTGGCGGGCCGGCGGGCCTGACACCCGGGCTCCACCGTCACCGACCTCGACGCGGACGGCCAACAGCCCGCACCCCGCCTTGCCAACCCACCCTCACCAATTGGCAACATCTTGCCATCTCCTGGAAACGTTGGCACGATGTCCGGGCCATGTTGCCGACACAGGGGACGGGGACAGCATGACCAACACCCGGCGCAACAAGGGAGTCCGATCCACGGCGGTCCTGGTGGGCTGCGAGGGATCGTCCAGGTTCTTGCCGCTCTCCTTTGCCAAGTGGGGAGTTGACGTACTGCGCATCCCCGGCGCCACCCCGCGCACGGCGGAGCTCGCGGCCCGGATCGCCTCCCGTTCGCCGCTCTGCGTACTCCCCGGCGAGGAGTCCTGCGGCCCGCTCGCCGACGCGCTGGCCGAGCGGCTCGGCCTGCCGGGCAACGCCCCCGAACTGTCCACCGCACGGCGCGACAAGGACGCCATGGCACGCGCCCTGCGCCACGCGGGCCTGCGCCACCCGAGGCAGTGGCGCCGCGACGACCCGCAGGCCCTCGCCGAACTGGCCGCGGCGCGCGGTGTGTTCCCCGTCGTCGTCACCCCGCTGTCCCGCACACCCGGCGTGGACACCACCGTCTGCGAGGACCCGCAGGAGGTACGGAAGGCCGCGGAGACCGTCATCGGCGGCCGGAACGTCTTCGGCGAGCCCAACTCCCATGCGCTGCTACGGGAGTTCCTGCCCGGCCCCGCGTACACGGTGGAGAGCGTCTCGCGCGACGGGCGCCGCTGCACGGTCGCGGTCCAGCGCCGCCACACCCGCCGGTTCGGCCCGTACGTACGCACCGACCGCTCCGAGCTGGCCGAGCCGGACAGCGCGGTCGCCGCCCGGCTCGTCGCGTACACCCATGACGTGCTGGAGGCGCTGGGTGTCCGGAACGGCCCCAGCCGCACCGAGCTGATCCTGACCCCGGACGGGCCGGTCCTCCTGGACGCCGCGTTCCGCCTCTCCCCCGACGTGCTGCCCGGCTACGACGACCTGAGCCGGGGCGTCAACCAGTCCGACCTGACGGCGCAGGCGTTCGCCGAGCCCCAACGGTTCCTGGCCGAGTGGGCGGGGCGCGGCTACGCCAAGCTGTGCGAGGCCCAACTCGTCGACACCGCCGCCGGGTTCACCGCGGGCCCCGACCAGCTGGACCAGGAGGCCGTCGACGCGGTCGAGGCGCTGCCGTCCGTGTACTTCTTCGACGCGGGCCCGCGGGGCAACAGCCGCACCGGGCCACCCGGCAGCCGCCCGGTGACCGGTGTCGCGTACACGCTGCACGGCTCGGCCCGGCAGTTGGAGCAGGACCGGTCGCGCATCCGGGAGTTGACGGCCTCGGTGGCCAGGCCCCTACGGCCGCTGGAGCCCGTGTGCACCGGCTGACCCCACGGCGTACGGCACCCGTCGGCGTACCGGACTCCGACGCTCCCTCTACCCATCGCGGAGGCGCAGCCATGATGCCGGACCTCTCCCAGCGCGCCCTGCTCGAAGCGGCCGCCGAGGGCCTGCGCAAGATCGCCACCGACCCGCGCTGCGTACGGGAGTTCGCGAGGCCGGGTTCGGCGCTGCGCGACCTCCTCTCCCCCGCCGCCCGTCGCTACGTCCTCGCGCCCGACCGCACCGAATTCCTCGCCCGCGTCACCGAACTGCGCGCCAAGGGGTACCGGGTCACGGCCGAGTTCGCCGCGCCCGACCGCGCGGACGACCCCGCCCAGGTGCGGCAGGTCGTCGACGAGTACCTGGGGCTCCTCGAAGGTCCGCAGACCCCCGACCGGATCGGCGTCGACCTGACCGGAGTGGGCCTGGCCGTCTCCCCCGAGCTCGCGCTGGCCAACGCGGGCCGGATCGCCACTGCTGCGGCCGCCCGTGGCAGCGAGGTCGTCCTCGGCATGGGCCGCTCCCCCACCGTCGACGCGGCCCTGGCCGTGCACCGCGAACTCACCCTCGGCCACCCGGACTTGGGCCTCACCCTCCAGGCCCAGCTGCACCGCACCCTGCGCGACGCGGGGGACGTGGCCCGGCCCGGCCGCCCGATCCGGCTCGTCAAGGGCGCCTTCCAGGAGCTACCGGAACTCGCCCTGCGCCGCGGCCCCGCCCTCGACGACCGCTACCTCGACCTGGCGCAGGACCTGGTGGACCGCGGCGTCCGCCTCAGCCTCGCCACCCAGGACCCGGAACTCCTCGCCACGGCCGACCGCAGCGGCCTGCTCAGCCGGGTCACCGACATCGAGATGCTGTACGGCGTCCAACCCGGCCTCCTCCGCACGTATCGAACCTCCGGCCACACCTGCCGCATCTACACCACCTACGGCACCAACTGGTGGCCCCACCTCCTCCAACGCCTCACCGAGCATCCACCGCTGGTGCTGAGCGCGTTGGCGGATATCGGGGCGGGTCGGCCTTGTGGGGGTGGGTCGGGGTACTGAGCCGTTCCCCTGCTCGAAGCGCAGGTCAGCGTCCGCTGCTCCTGGCCGGGGCACCTTGCCCCGGCCGGTACGGAGAGGGGGCGAGCACACCACGTTTTCGACGCCGCCGACATCCCGGTCATGTCGCCTGGTCACCGCACTGGCGGCAGGGCTTTCAGGTGGTCGCGAACAGCGCCTTCGAGGTCAGCGTAGAAAGGGACGCGGGGGGCTGCCTGGAGGAGTTCGGCGCAGGCGGCGAGTTGACCGACTCTGCTTTCGGGAGCGTTCAGGAGTGCGGCGAACTCGGTGCGGACGCGGGTGGCTACGTCGGGCACTGGCAGAGAGTGCAGGAGGAGGCCGGCCGCGTCGTAGCCGACGGGAGCGGTGCCCCAGCCTTCCCAGTCCAAGAGGAGCATGTCCGGGGCGGTCAGGTTCGCCCAGTGGAGGTCACCGTGGCCTGTGGCCCATTCGATGCTGTCGACGGTGTGGCCGGTGTACTGCGGGACGGCCCGGCGTACGTACTCCTCCCGGACCGCGACGCGTTCGGTGCGGACACGGGAAAGAGCGGCGAGGGAATCGTGCAGTCCCGTCCACCACTCCTCGGAGAGGGCCGGGGCCTCGTCCAGCACCGGGCTCGGGGAGACGGCCGGGGCGGCGGCGCGCACGTACAGCTCGGCGCGGTATTGCCAGTCGGCCTCGTCCCAGTCGGCGAGGTCGAGGAGCTCGGGGCGGCGTACGGCGTGGGGCAGGGCGCGGCTGGCCGCGGGCCCGTCCCAGAGCTTTCCGGTGCCCTTCCCGGCCGGGGCGCTGACGAGGCGGAGCCACATGTCGTGGGCAGGGCCGGAGAGGGTGCGGCCCATGTACCCCCACACCTGCGGCTTTTCGGCTGCGGCCACGCCCAACAGGGTGCGGGCGTGGCCATAGGCGTCGTGCATGCGGTGGGCCGCCTCGGGTGCGGGGGCGGGGAACATGACGGGCTACCTTTCGCGGGTGACGGTGGCGGCGTCGCTGGTGACGAGTTCGGTTGCCAGTGCGGCGATCTGGTCGACGGTCAGGCCAGACCGGTCGGCCAGCTCGCCGAGGGTGACCGCCTCGCCCTGTACGAGCGGCAGGAGCGCGGGCGCGACCTGGCTGCGGAACTCCCACTCAGTCCCCGCTGCTTGGAGTCTGACCGTATCGGGAGCCGCGGGGTGCAGCGTGGCGCGCGCGGTGGTCAGGTGGATGTGGAGGGCCTTGTCTGCGGGGACGCCGTTGACATGGGGCAGCGAGGGCGCCGGGCGGCCGGGGTCTTGAGCGTCCATCGCGGCCGTGTACGCGTCGATCACGTCCGGCCGGAGTACCCGGGTGATCTCCTCCCGGATCTCGTTGACGTATTCGGCCTTCTGTACGTCGGTGGCGTGGACGGGCAGGGAGGCCCGAACGGTCGGCGCGGTGAGGAGCTGTCCGGCGATCCACGTCAGGAGATGGTGGCCGGTGGCCGGGGTGAGTCCGCACGTGAGGTGCAGGGAGCGGCCTTCGGTGGCGGCGACGGCGTGCCACCAGCCGCGCGGCAGGTACAGGATGTCGCCGGCGTGAAGCACGATCTCGGCGTCGGGTTCGCCTGCGGGCGGTTCGGGTGCCTCCACGTCCATGCGGAGAGGGTCGCTGCGGGTCGGCTCGTAGATCTTCCACCGCTTGGCGCCTTCGAGTTGGAAGACGACAACGTCGTGGTCGTCCCAGTGGACGCCGAAGCCCTCGGTCGGCGTCCATGAGGCGTAGAGGTTGATCTGTACGTCGGTGCGGAGGCGCCGTTCGAGGGCGGTGGCGAGGTCTTCGACGCCGGGGTGGAGTTCCTCGACGGCGTCCAGGACGAGGGATGCGCCGTCATTGATGTGCCGGTGCAGGTTCGCCGGTTCGACGAGCTGCCGTACGACGTGGCGCTTGGTGATGTGGGTTCGGCTGTAGAGGTGGGGCGGGACCTGGGTGCCGTCCGCGAAGAGCCTCAATCGGGGGGCTTCGGGCTGGTGGCGCGCGATGATGCGGTTCAGGTCGTCCCATGTGAGCAGGCCGGAGAGGTCGGCGGCCTGTGACCAGTAGCGGTATGAGCGGCCGAAGGCCTCGGCGAGGAAGTCCCCGCCGAGGCTCCGGACCGCCGCGTCGATGGCGGCGTTCATGGTGTCAGTCGTTGCCGTCGCCCTTGCCGGTGCCGCCACCGTCGGGGGCCTGGGTGGTGACGCCCTTCACGGAGCGCTTCGAGATGAGCAGATCGTTCATCGCGAACTTCCTTTCCTGCAGTGGTTGTTGTGCACCCCTCCCGGTGGAAGGGGAGATTGAGGGGGCGGTGTGGCTGGTGTCGGCCGATCCGGCGCCGAACGCGGACCACCTCGGCCCACACGATCTTTCCGAACACGGCGTCGTCAACGCCCCAATGGCACAGTCCTTCGAGGATCAGCAGCCCCCGGCCGCGGTCACGCAATAGCGACTCGGGCCGTGGCTGCGGGCGTCGGCGCACCGGGTCGCGCACCTCGACCCGCGTACGGCCGTGTCGACGTATTCCTCGGTGGCGTCCGGCTCGCTGCGCATCACGTGCTCGCGGGCGAACTGCCCTGCCACGCGGGCCGATTCAGGCTTGCCTGCCAAGACGATTCGCTTCGACTGGTCGGATTGCGGGGTGGGCGTCCGCGCGCCTCGGCCGTCGCTCATGAGGCCACCGGCTCTCGGCACTCGGCGCACCGGAACACCCGCCACACCCGGTCGGTTCGCGTGACCGAGACCTCGCCGGACGGTTCCAGTCGGCGTGTGACGGCGCCGCAGCCCCAGCACGCGAAACCGTGCAGACGGGCAATGCTCACCTCGTCCACGGAGACAGTGACTATCTCCGTCATCGTGTCGCTCATCTCTCGCCCCCCGCTCCATGACGTGATGCACAGAGCATGCGGGGCCGACGGGCCCATAAGGGATACAGCCTGTATCCCCGTGACGGATTGCGTCAGACGGCCCCGACCCAGCTCGCGAAGTGGTGCAGCGTCTCCTCGTCTGCGCGCCGGAGACGGACAAGGGTTCCGGTCGTCTCCCGCGTCCACGGGTGCTCGCGGGTGTGTTGAGGCGCGATGCCGCGCGCCACCTTCAGCGATTCAAACGCGTCGTTGAACCGGCTCCCCCACATCTGCGCGCGAGCAAGCTCGATCCAGAACCCCGAACGGCGCTCGGCCGGCAGGGCCTTGGACGGAGTCCACTCCCGAGCCACGGCGAGCGCATCGTCGACGTGGTCCTGCCCCAGGCTCACGGCGACCGACAGCTCGTGGATACGCACGGACTCGGGGCCGAACGCCGTCCCCAAGTAGGTGCCCTCCCGGGTCTGTTCGCTCAAGCGGCGCGCATGGGTGAGGTGGCTGTTCGCGGTGTCGGCGTCGCCGTCTCGCCCCGCGATGACCGCGGCCCGCATGTGGAGCGCGCCGCGCGCGGCGGCCGTGTCCTCGTCCCGTGCTGCCGGGGCGGCATCCACCGCAGCTTCCAACGCGCGAGTGCCGGCCGCGTGGGCACGGGCAGTGAAGAACACTTCTGTTCGGACGTAGGCGACCGAGGCGGTGAGAAGAGGGTCGTCCGCATAGGGCACGGCCCACCGCATCAACTCGACGAGCCGGGCCGAGAGATCGCGGGCACCGTACTTGTAGGCGACCGCGTCCACGGACCGGGCGGCCGCGACGACGAGCCGGGCGGCGGCCCGCTTGTCCCGCGCTGCGTGGAAAGCGGCGAGGACGTCGCCGAGCAGTGCGGGGGCGTGCTGGGCGATGCGCCCGTACTGGGCAGCGAGCCGCCAATTCACCGTCTCAGCAACGATCGTGTGCAGCTCGTCGAGGGTGCGGCGCGGCGATGAGAGAGGCACGTCGTACGCGGCGAGGCCAGCAGAGATCGCGGGTAGGGCTGCGTGTACGCGAGTCTCTGCGCCGGTGTAGGTGTCGAGCAGCCGGGTGGGGTCGACGCCGAGTGCGGCCGCGAGGGCTTCGAGGGTGGTGTCGCTCGGGTACCGCTTGCCCTGCTCAATGGCCTTGACCATGGGCAGCGACACGAAGGAATCGCGGGCGAGGTCTGTCTGCCTGAGCTTCTTCGCTTTGCGGGTAGCTGCGATGCGCTTCCCGAGCGCGACAGCGTCAAGTGTGGCCATGTCGGCTCCAGTTCGAGGCGTCCGCATCGAACCGTATCCACGCGGCTACCGCGAGGGGCGAGAACGATGCCCCCTGCTACCCGCTGGTGGGGCCGCTCTCCGACGAATCACGGCTCGGCAAGCGGCACAAGATCCATGAGCGAGTCGATCCGGTGGTCTGCGGCCTCGGCGACCGTGGAGTCGTCGGCCCAGAGGAACCCCCACGGGCCGCGCCGCAGGTGTGCTGTCCTCAGCCCGGCCGCCCGCGCGGGGAACGTGTCGTTCTGGGGGTGGTCCCCGACGTAGAGAATCTGGTCGGCAGGTACGCCGGACTCGGCGACGAGCCGCTCGAAGAACGCGGGCGATGGCTTGGCGGCGCTCCACTCGCCGGAAGTGGCGATGAGGTCGGCGGGCAGCTCGAGCGCGCGCAGCAGTGCGGCTGCTTTCACCGTCTGATTGCCCGCGATGACGACGCGAGCCCCGGCAGCTCGGAGTGCGGACAGCGCCGGTCTGACGTCTTCGTACACGTCCGTCTCGTCGAGGTACTCGCCACGGCCTGCTTCCTCGCGGGCCTGGTACGCGGAGCGAAGGTCGATACCGGGTTGGATCAGTCGCAGCGCCTCGGCGTTGTCCTGGCCACGGGCGACGACAGCACCGACGAGCGCTGACACGGTGTGTCGGGGGACGTGGAGCCAGTCGGCCCACGCCGCCCAGTAGCGGTCATCCCGTACGAGGGTCTCGCCTACGTCGAATGCGAAGGTACGGATCATCCGGCGACCCTACCGACGCCGGGTTCTTGGCTGCTCAGGCCCGACCCGTCCTGGTGGGCGCCCGGAGGCCACTCGGCGTGTGCCGCGAGCCCAGGAGGACCGGAGTCGGTCCATGGGTGCGATCAATTCGGGCATGCCGGGGAACGTATCAGCGCAGCCTGTTCGCGTACGCCTCGATGGCCTGGCGCTGATACTCCGCGAGACCCGGCGCGATCGACTCGTACGCGGTGCGCCACACCTCGTTGTTCACGCAGGCGCGGCCGATGGCCCGGTACTCCTCGGCGGACGGCGTGCGCATCTCGGACAGGCCCCGGTACTGGGTGTCGACCTCGGCCTGGACCGGCTCGACGTCGGCAGAAGCTGCCGCAGCGGCAACCGCAACCCCGGCCTCACCGTCCGGTCGGGCACCGTACCGCCACCGCCCCCGCATACCCCCCAGGCACCGCGACGTCCTCCACCCGCCAGCCCGGCGGGCTCGTCACCGGCGCCACGCCCGAGCCGAGGTAGTCGAGCGCGGGACTGCGGGCCAGGCCGGTGCCGAGGCCCTTGAGGTAGGCCTCCTTGCGCACCCAGGCGCGGGCGAACGCCTCCGGCCGGTCGACCTCGGGGCAGGACGCCAACTCCTCCTCCTCGCGGGGGTGCAGGGCGCCCTGGACCTCGTCGGCGACGGCGACCGGGCCCGTCGTCTGCACGTCCACGCCGACGGGTGTGGACGAGAACGCGAGCAGCGCGAGGTCACCGCTGTGCGAGAGCGAGAAGTGCAGCGGCAGCTCCGGGTCGGCGGGAGCCGGCCGCCCGTGCGGGCCGCCGCAGCACGGGCAGGGTTCGCGGCGGAACCGTACCCGGTGGGCGGCGATGCCCAACTGGGCGCCGAGCAGCACCCGGAGCGTGACATGCGCCGTCAGATAGCAGCGGCGGTCCGAGGGCCGGCGCAGGCTCTCGGCGCGGCGGCGCTCGCCGTCGTCGAGGACGTCACGGGCGAGCCGTTCCAGCGCCCGCGGCTGCCGGGTCGCGTCCGCCAGCCACAAGTGGGCGGCTGCGTCCGGGAGTTGGAGCGCACCGGGCGGCGCGTCGAGGATCAGCGGCCGCGGGGCGCGCAGCGCGGGCCGGGTCCGCGCGGGGCGAGGGCCGGCGTCAAGCCTGGGCATGGCCCCGGGCCAGCACGACGAGGAACGCCCGGACCTCGGCGAGGACGGCGACCGCGCAGCCGTCGCCGTGGCGGAGAGCGTGCCGGAGAGCGTGGCCGCTGTCCCCGGGGCCGTAAGCGCACCGCGGGCACGCGTCCACGGTGTGCAGGACCTTCAGCGTCTGGGACAGGAGCGCGGCGAGCCTGCCGTCGTTCTCCTGGAAAAGCGGGAACGCGCCCTCCCACAGGGCCGCGCGCACCCGGTCCGCGGTGAGCAGCCCGTCGCCCGCCGTCGCGACGGCGAGCAGCTCGGCGATACGACGCTCCAGCGGGGCCGGCGTCCACGCGCCGCACTCCCGGGCCCGTGCGAGCTCCGCGACCCCGCCGCGCAGCGCGGCCACGGCAGCGGCCGGTGCCGGACGTGCGGGGTTCGCTGTGTCGGTCGCCATGGTGACTCCTCAGGGTCGGGTGGACGGGGCGCGAGCGGCGGCGCCGGGCCCCGAGGGGACGAGCAGCGCCGCGCAGACGGTGGCGAGCAGGGCCGCGCCGAGGACCAGCCACATCGCCGGGACATAGTGCAGGGAGGCGCCCTCGGTGGCCGGGAAGAGCAGCACACCGGTGAGGGCGACCCCCGCCGCCGCGCCCAACTGCTGGGCGGAGGTGAGGACTCCGGAGCCGGCGCCGGAGTCCTCGGCGGGCACCCGGCTCAGCACCAGGTCGGCGACCAGCGGCACACTCGTACCGTTGCCGAGGCCGAAGACCGCGAGGGCGCACAGCAGCGGCGCCAGTGACGCGTGCGCGGACAGCGCGGCCATCGACCACAGGGCGAGGCCCAGGCCGGCCGCGGTGCACAGACCGGAGCCGACGAGCAGGGCCGGGCCGAAGCGGGCGCGCAGGGCGACACCCAGGCGGGCGCCCACGCCGATGCCCACGGCCACCGGCGTGAAGGCGAGTCCCGCCGCCGCCGGGCCGAGGCCGCCCTCCTCCTGGAGGTAGAGGCCGAGCAGGACGAAGAACGGCACGGTGGCCACGTACAGCGTGAAGGTGAGCAGCACGCCGAGGGTGAAGGGGCGTACGCGGAACAGCTGCACGGGCAGCAGGACGGGCAACTCCCGGGTGTGGCGGGCGCGTTGGTGGCGGACGAACAAGGTGCTCGTCACTGCACCCGCGCCCGACAGCGCGAGGCCCGTGGCGAGCGGCAACTGCCGGGCGGCGGCGAGCGGGAGCAGCAGCAGGGTGAAGGCGAGGGCGCTCAGGGCGACTCCGCCGAGATCGAGGCCGCGGCCGCGGTGGGCGCCGGTGCCCGCGTCGGCGGGGACGGACCGGCCGGTACCGGCGTACGCCAGCAGGCACAGCGGCACCGCGAGCAGGAACACCGGCCGCCAGCCCAGGCCGGCCAGGTCCCAGGCGGGCAGGGCGCCGCCGAGGAGCTGGCCCGCGACCATGCCGAGGCTCATCGAGACGGCGTACCAGGAAAGGGCTTTGGGGCGTTCCGCGGCCGGGAACCGGATCCGGATCAGGGCCAGGACCTGGGGCAGCATGACGGCTGCCGCGGCGCCCTGCGCGAGCCGGGCCGCGATCAGCATGCCGGGCGAGGTGGCGAGGCCGCAGGCCAGCGAGGTCAGCGCGAACAGGGCGAGGCCCAGGCGGTAGGCGCGGCGGCGGCCGATGAGGTCGCCGATGCGGCCGCCGGTGATGAGGCCGAGGCCGTAGACCAGGCCGTATCCGGCGGCTACCGCCTGGAACTCGAAGGCCGTCAGGCCCAGGGAGCGGTCGATGGTGACGGCCGCGAGGTTGACGCAGAACGCGTCGAGCAGCGAGAGGAACGGGCCGACGAGCAGCAGCCACAGGGTCCGCCACCGGCGGGGGTCGAACGGCTCCGGTGCCTCCCGCGGCCTGTCGGTGTGTGCCGTTGCCCCGCCGGCCGTCGCGGACGTCGTTGTGCGGGTGTCCACGGCAGCGGCCTCCTAGGAGCGCGGGGACGGGGTCTGGGCCGCGCGGCGCAGGGCGGCGGCGCGGTCGGTCCGCTCCCAGGTGAAGTCCGGGAGTTCGCGGCCGAAGTGGCCGTACGCGGAGGTCTGGGCGTAGATCGGGCGGAGCAGGTCGAGGTCGCGGACGATCGCGGCGGGGCGCAGGTCGAAGACCTCTCCGACGGCGCGCTGGATGTCCGCGACGGGCACCGCCTCGGTGCCGAAGGTCTCCACGAACAGGCCGACCGGCTCGGCCTTGCCGATGGCGTACGCGACCTGCACCTCGCAGCGCTTCGCGAGGCCCGCGGCGACCACGTTCTTGGCGACCCAGCGCATCGCGTACGCCGCCGAACGGTCCACCTTGGACGGGTCCTTGCCGGAGAAGGCGCCGCCACCGTGCCGGGCCATGCCGCCGTACGTATCCACGATGATCTTGCGGCCGGTGAGTCCGGCGTCGCCCATCGGGCCGCCGATCTCGAACCGGCCCGTCGGGTTGACCAGGAGCCGGTGGCCGTCGGTCTCCAGGGTGACGCCCGACTCGGCGAGTTCCTTGAGTACCGGCTCGACCACGAACTCCCGGACGTCCGGGGCGAGCAGCGAGTCCAGGTCGATGTCGGCGGCGTGCTGGGTGGAGACGACCACGGTGTCGAGACGTACCGCGCGGTCGCCGTCGTACTCGACGGTGACCTGGGTCTTTCCGTCCGGCCGCAGGTAGGGGACGGTGCCGTTCCTGCGGACGTCGGTGAGCCGCTGGGAGAGGCGGTGCGCGAGGTGGATCGGCAGCGGCATCAGCTCGGGGGTGTCGTCGCAGGCGTAGCCGAACATCAGGCCCTGGTCGCCGGCGCCCTGCGCGGCGAGCGCGTCCTCGGTGCCGGACACCCGCTTCTCGTACGCGGTGTCGACGCCCTGCGCGATGTCCGGGGACTGCGCGCCGAGCGACACGGACACGCCGCAGGAGGCGCCGTCGAAGCCCTTCTGCGACGAGTCGTACCCGATGTCGAGGACCACGTCGCGCACCAGTTGGGCGATCGGGGCGTACGCGGTCGTGGTGACCTCGCCCGCGAGGTGCACCTGGCCGGTGGTGATCAGGGTCTCGACCGCGACCCGGGAGGCCGGGTCCGCGCTCAGCAGCGCGTCGAGGACGGTGTCGCTGATGCGGTCGGCGATCTTGTCGGGGTGTCCCTCGGTCACGGACTCCGATGTGAACAGTCTGCCGGCCATATGAGCAATTCCTCTCGGCTTTCGGATCATTGCGTCCACACTCAGGTTGCGGCGGGTCCGCGGGATGCAATTCCCGGAAAGAGACAGGTGTTCGCATCCTCCGTATCCCATCCAAGACAGGCCGCTCCACCGGGGCAAGCGGACTTGGCTAGGTATCGGAACAGATTCCGGTGAAAGGCATTCGGGAAGTTTCCCGGCGCATTCCGCAAGGGAATTGGGGGACGGATTGGGCGCGGATCGGGTGCGGATCGGGCGCGGTTTGCGCGCGGTTTGCGCGCCGCCCGGAAAGCGTGCCGTGGCCCGATTGCGCATGCCAGAAGACGCATCGGCCGCGGCCCGGTTCGACAATGAATCTCTCCGCAGCACCCGGTGAGGGAGGCAGACCATGAGCGAGATGCGCCGACGGTCCCTGCGGACCGACGAGGCCCCGCCGGCCGGGAACGGCCCGCGTGCCGTCGCCGCCGACGGGGCGCCCGGGACGGTGCTCGCCGCGGCGGCGAGCGCGTCCACCTGCTACACGGCGGCCGCCGCCAAGGGGGCCGCGACGGCTCTGGTGCGGATGTTCGTGGAGCAGGGGGTGTTCGGCATCGACGTCCTGGCCGGGACGTCGGCCGGCCCGGACCCGCAGCCGGCTGTGCCCGACGTGGCCGAGCCGGTCGCCGAGCCGACGCCGTGGGAGCGGGCCAGGTCGGCCGTGGACCTGGCCGAGCGGCAGCGGAGGGCGGCCGCCGTCCGGGAGCCGGAAGTCACCACGGTCCGCCTGATGGGCGAGATCATGGGCCGCACCGGACCGGCGGAGTCCGCACCGGCCGCGACCCCCGTACGCGCGGCCTGAGCACCCGGGCACCCGACGGCTCCCGGCGCGCCGACTGCCGTGGGCGACAGGGCAGTTGGTGCCGCACAGAGCAGTGCACAGAGCAGTCCAGAGGATGCCCCGTCGGCGGGTGTTCGCCAGCATCGGTGGGCAGTGGCCGGCGATCCAGGAGGTGCGTGACGGTGAAGCCCGTCGTCAAAGCGGTGCTGCGAGGCGCTCTGAAGGATGTGCGGCACATCCGGGCCGTCGCCCCCGACAGCGCCGAGGGCCTGGCCGCCCGGGTGTACGCGCAGCTGGAGCGGGACTTCGGTGTGCTGGCCCCGCCGGTGGCCCTGCACTCCCCCGCGCCCCCGGTGCTTGCCGCCGCGTGGACACTGCTGCGCGAGGTGCTGCTCGTCGAGGGGCGGGTGGGC
>NZ_JAAAHS010000172.1 GCF_009908195.1 Streptomyces boluensis
GGTCGGGGTCGGGGGCCGGTTCGGAGGTGGGCCCGGCGGTGGGTTCCGTCGTGGGCTTGGTCGTGTCCACGGGCTTCGTGGTGTCGACGGGCTTGGTCGTGTCCACGGGCTTGGTCGTGTCCACGGGCTTGGTCGTGTCGACGGGCTTCGTCGTGTCGACGGGCTTGGTGGGGGCGGGTGCTGGGGTTTCCTCCGGCCCCGCCGGTGCCTCCGGCGCGGTCGCTTCCGCCGGTTCGGGGGCGGCCTGTTGCTCTACGGCCGGTTCCTCGGGGGCCCGGTCGCCCGTCGAAGGCTCGGGGTCGGCCGGTGTGGGCCGTGGCTCGGCGGTGGCGCGCGGGGCGTGTGCGTCCCGTGCGTTCTCGTCGGTGCTGGGGTCCGCTCCCCCGGTGCCGGGGCGCGGCTGCCCGCTCTCGTCCACTGTGACCCTGTCTCCTAGTTCGAAGCGTCTTGCGCCGCCGTGTGACGCGCCCGCCCGTCGTCCGGCTACCACCTCTCGACGAGGCGCCGCGATGCGCTGCTTCTCTGATCATGCAGTGCGGGAGGGTTCATCGTCGATGGTATGCGGCCGCTGTCAGTGCCGGGCCGTAGGGTCTTCTCCATGGAAAACAGCACCGCCGCTGCCGTGGCCGCCGTCCCCCCGGCGTCGCTCTCGCCGTCCCGGGCGAGCGACTTCATGCAGTGCCCGCTGCTCTACCGCTTCCGGGTCATCGACAAGTTGCCGGAGAAGCCGAGCGAGGCGGCGACGCGCGGCACGCTGGTGCACGCGGTCCTCGAGCGGCTTTTTGACGCGCCGGCCGCCGAGCGCACGCCGCCGCGCGCGAAGTCGCTGGTGCCGGGTCAGTGGGACCGGCTGCGGGAGTCGAAGCCGGAGCTGGCGGAGCTGTTCGGGGAGTCGGACGAGGCGAGCGCCGGGCAGCGTATGGCCGAGTGGCTGGCGCAGGCCGAGGCGCTGGTCGAGCGCTGGTTCACGCTCGAGGACCCGACGCGCCTGGAGCCCGCGGAGCGCGAGCTGTTCGTGGAGGCCGAGCTGGAGTCGGGCCTGAAGCTGCGCGGCATCATCGACCGGGTCGACGTGGCGCCGACGGGCGAGGTCCGCATCGTCGACTACAAGACGGGCAAGGCCCCGCGGCCGGAGTACGCGGAGGGCGCGCTGTTCCAGATGAAGTTCTACGCCCTGGTGGTGTGGCGGCTGAAGGGCATGGTGCCGCGCCGCCTGCAGCTGGTGTACCTGGGCAGCGGCGATGTGTTGACGTACGACCCGGTGCCCGCGGATCTGGAGCGGGTGGAGCGGAAGCTGCACGCGCTGTGGGACGCGATCCGGGAGGCGACGGAGACCGGTGAGTGGCGGCCGCGGCGGACGAAGTTGTGCGGCTGGTGCGACCACCGGGAGGTGTGCCCGGAGTTCGGGGGTACGCCGCCGCCGTATCCCCTTCCGGTCAGGGCGCCCGGCTCCGGTGGGGAGGAGCAGGGCAGAATGGACCCGGTCTAGGCCTGCCCTGTCGAAGGAGATGTCTCGTGGCGATCCGCGTCCTGTTGGTCGACGACCAGCCGCTGCTGCGCACCGGTTTCCGGATGATCCTGGAGGCCGAGCAGGATCTCGCGGTCGTCGGTGAGGCGGGCGACGGGCTTCAGGCGCTCGACCAGGTGCGGGCGCTGCAGCCCGATGTCGTCCTGATGGACATCCGGATGCCGCGGATGGACGGCGTGGAGGCGACCCGCCAGATCACCGGTCCCGAGCGGAACGGCCCGGCGAAGGTCCTGGTCCTGACCACCTTCGACCTCGATGAGTATGTGGTGGAGGCGTTGAAGGCGGGTGCCAGTGGCTTCCTCCTGAAGGACGCTCCGGCGCATGAGCTGGTGCAGGCGATCCGGGTGGTCGCCGCGGGTGAGGCGATGCTGGCGCCGAGCATCACGCGCCGTCTCCTCGACAAGTACGCGGGGCATCTGCCGTCCGGTGACGAGCCGGTGCCCGACACGCTGCACACGTTGACGGAGCGGGAGGTCGAGGTGCTGAAGCTGGTGGCGCGCGGCCTGTCGAACGCCGAGATCGCGGCCGATCTGTTCGTCAGCGAGACCACGGTGAAGACGCATGTGGGGCATGTGCTGACGAAGTTGGGGCTGCGCGACCGGGTGCAGGCCGCGGTGTACGCGTACGAGAGCGGTCTGGTGCGTCCCGGAGCGCAGTGACGCGTCGGGGGACGGTGAACGTGGCGGCCGGGGCCCGTCGGTGCTGAGCACTGACGGGCCCCGGCCGCTTGTGGTTACTCGCCGACGCCTCGGCTCAGCTCCCAGAGCTGCATGTTGGACGAGGAGTTGAGGGCCCACTCGACTCCGGTGATGTCGTCGCGGGCGGCGACGTACTGCTTGCCCTGCCACAGGGGCAGCACCGGTACGTCACGGGCGACGATGTCCTGCACGTCCTCGATCGGCTCGGACGCGGAGAGGCGGTCGGTCTCCTGGCGGGAGGCGGGGATGAGGGTGTTGCGGATGGTGCTGTTCGCGTACGGCGAGGCGAGGAAGTTGTCCTTGTCGAGGAACGGCGCGATGAAATTGTCGGCGTCGGGGAAGTCGGGGAACCAGCCCATGCCGTAGACGGCGTACTCGCCGTCGAGTTCGTTCGCGCGGAACTTCAGCCAGTCGGTGCCCTTGATGTCCACGTCGAACAGGCCGGAGGAGTTGAGCTGCCTGCGCAGGATCTCGAACTCCTTCTTGGTGCCGGCGCCGTAGTGGTCGTTGGTGTAGTTCAGGGTCAGCTTGACCGGGGTCTTCACGCCGGCGTCGCGGAGCAGGGCGCGGGCCTTGGCGGTGCTGGGCTCGCCGTACTCGTTGAAGAAGGAGTTGGTGTGCCCGGTGATGGTCGCCGGGACCAGGGAGAAGAGGGGTTCGGCGGCGTTGCCGTACACCTTGGAGGTGAGCTCGGCGCGGTCGACGAGTTGGGCCATGGCCTGGCGGACGGCCCTGCTCTTGGCGACGGGGGCGTCGGTGTCGAAGCCGAGGTAGCGCATTTCGAGGCCGGGCATCTCGACGACCTCGAGCTGGTCGTCGCTGTCCTCGGAGAGGCTCTTGACCTGCTCGGGCGTCATGGTGCGGGCCATCAGGTCGATGTCGCCGCGCTTCAGGGACTTGCCCATGGCGTCCGGGTCGGTGAAGGGGCGCAGCTCGATCTTGTGGCTGCTCTTGGGCGTCAAGTGGCCCTTGTAGTGCGGGTTCTTGGTGAACGTGATCTTCGTGAGGGTGTTGCTCTCGGCGTCGGCCTCGAGGGTGTAGGGCCCGGAGCCGTCCACCTCGAAGCCGCTGCGGAGCTTCTTCGGGGCGTACGCGTCGGGGTTGACGATGCCCGCGGCGGGGGTGGCGAGCTTGTACGGGAAGGTCGCGTCGCCGGACTTGAGGTGGAAGATCACCTTGTCCTCGCCGCTGGTCTCGACGGTGTCGATGTTGGCGAGGAGGCCGGCGGGGCCGTTCTTGTCCTTGATGCCGAGGACACGCTCGATGGAGAACTTCACGTCCTCGGCGGTGAGGTCGCTGCCGTCGGAGAACTTGAGGCCGCCGCGGAGCGTGCACTCGAAGCGCTCGTTGCCGTTGTCGGTGAAGCCGCACTGCTCGGCGGCCTCCGGTTCGGGCTCGCCGCCGCCGCGGGGCAGGTGCATCAGGGTCTGCAGGGTCTGCCGCAGAACGTTCCAGGTGCTGGCGTCGTAGGCGTGCGCCGGGTCGAAGGGGGCGGGGGCGTCACCGGAGGCGGAGAACTCGTCGGTGGTGCCCACGACGATCGCGTTGTCGTCCTTGCCGCCGCCGTCCGAGCCGCCACAGGCGGCGAGCACCGGGGCGAGCAGACCGATCATGGCCGGCAGCACCAGAGTCTTGCGGTTCATGCGCGGAGTTCTCCAACGTTCGATCCCGTGTTGATCCTCGACGGGGGTGGTTGCGAGGCACACGGAAGTTATGGCGATGTTCTCGCGACGAGATTAGTCGCGAGGCCAGGAACGCTGGAAACGGCCGGAGTTGAACGGTAATCACGCAGCGGCAGCGGGCGTGGACGCACCGATATCCGGACAGCGGAAGGTTCCGCGCATCACGCAACTAATCGGGACACAAGGCCACTCAAGACCTTGCCCATATAGGGGGTTGGGTACGACAAGCTCGACTTGTCGATCCGCGCTTGAGTGACGAAGGTCACGTGCACAACTCCATTGCGGGGCGCGGGAATTCGACCGGCGCACGGTGGTGGTTAATTCCGGGATCCGCGCGCTGCGATTCCCTCGTATTCCGCCGGCACACACTCAGTGTGCGGGTGCCGCCATTTCCGTGATCATTTCGTCGGGCGGCGAGAGCTGCTGCTGCGGCTATCGGTGGTGGATCAGGCCGCGGAGAAAGGGAAGGTCGACGTCCTCCAGGGAGGAGACGACCGTACGTCCGATGGCGGGGGCGATCGGGGCCACCGAGGGCACCGCCACGACCCGGCAGCCCGCGGCCTCCGCGGCGGCCACCCCGGTGGCGGTGTCCTCGACGACGGCGCAGCGCGCGGGGTCGGCGCCGAGCCCGGCGGCGGCCAGGAGGTACGGCTCGGGGTGCGGCTTGGTGTGCTCCACCTCGTCCCCGGCGACGGTGAGGGCGAAGTGCTGCGGGCCGAGCGAGTCGAGGACGCGGTCGATGATGCGCCGGTGCGAGGCGGAGACCAGGGCTGTCGGCACCTCGTGGGTGGCCAGCTCGGCGAGGAGGCGGGCGGCGCCGGGCATCAGCGGCAGCGCGCGGCCGATGCGGTCCTCGAAGCCGTCGTTGAGCAGCACCGTCAGCTCGGCCATGGTGATGTCGGCGCCCGTCGCCTCGATGAGGAAGCCGGCGCTACGGGTCATCGGGCCGCCCACCACGACGTGCCGCCAGGAGTCGTCGAGGGCGTGGCCCAGACGGGCGAAGACCTCCACCTCGGCGTCCCACCAGAAGCCCTCGGTGTCCACCAAGGTCCCGTCCATGTCGAGGAGCACGGCTTGCAGGGCTGAGCCTTCGGCCGTTCGGGTACCGACTGCGGGGACCGTACTGGTCATCCGGGCGCACCTCCGTAAGGGACGAGAAGGCCGGCCGGCTTGCGTCACGGGGTGTCTCCGTGCCGTAGCCGACCGGCCTGTACTGGACCGACCAGTGTACGTCTCGCTTCGCGTTTACGCGCCGGGTGCGGTGGTCGTGGGTGCGGTGGTCGTGGGTGCGGTGGTCGTGGGTGCGGTGGTCGTGGGTGCGGTGGTCGTGGGTGCGGGTTCCCTGGGGCTGCCGCCCCAGACCCCGCTCCCATCGGCCTGCGGCCTCGTCCTCAAACGCCGGACGGGCTGAGTTTTCTCAGCGCGCGTTGAAGTACTTCGCCTCCGGGTGGTGAATCACGATCGCGTCCGTGGACTGTTCCGGGTGGAGCTGGAACTCCTCCGAGAGTTCCACGCCGATCCGCTCCGGGCGCAGGAGTTCCGCGATCTTGGCGCGGTCCTCCAGGTTGGGGCAGGCGCCGTAGCCGAGGGAGAAGCGGGCGCCTCGGTACTTCAGGTCGAACATGTCCTGGATCGCGGCCGGGTCCTCGCCGGCGAAGCCCAGTTCGGAGCGGACGCGGGCGTGCCAGTACTCGGCGAGTGCTTCCGCCAACTGCACGGACAGGCCGTGGAGTTCGAGGTAGTCGCGGTAGGAGTTGGCCTCGAAGAGTTCGGCGGTGGCTTCGCCGATCTTCGAGCCGACCGTGACGACCTGGAGGCCGACCACATCGGTCTCGCCGGACTCCTCCGGGCGGAAGAAGTCCGCGAGGCAGAGGCGGCGGCCGCGGCGCTGGCGCGGGAAGGTGAAGCGGGTGCGCTCGTTGCCGTCCTCGCCGAGGAGGATCAGGTCGTCGCCCTTGGAGACGCACGGGAAGTAGCCGTGCACCACGGCGGCTTCCAGCTGGTTCCTGGTCTGCAGCTGGTCAAGCCAGCCGCGCAGCCGCGGGCGGCCCTCGGTCTCGACGAGCTCCTCGTACGTCGGGCCGTCACCGGCGCGGGCCTGCTTGAGGCCCCACTGGCCCTTGAACAGCGCGCCCTCGTCCAGCCAGGACGCGTACTCCTTGAGCTGGATGCCCTTGACGACGCGGGTGCCCCAGAACGGCGGCTCGGGCACCGGGTTGTCGGTCGACACGTCCGAGCGGACCGGGCCCTCGTCGACGCGCTCCTCGACGACCGCGCTCGAAGTGGCCTTCACACGGCGCTGCTTGAGCTCCGGCAGGGTCGCGCCGGGCACGCCGCGCTTGACGGCGATCAGGGCGTCCATGAGGCGCAGGCCCTCGAACGCGTCGCGGGCGTACCGGACTTCGCCTTCGTAGATCTCGTGGAGGTCCTGCTCGACGTAGGCGCGGGTGAGGGCGGCGCCGCCCAGGATGACCGGGAAGTCCGCGGCCATCTTGCGCTGGTTGAGCTCCTCCAGGTTCTCCTTCATGATCACGGTCGACTTGACCAGGAGGCCGGACATCCCGATGACGTCCGCGCGGTGCTCCGCGGCGGCGTCCAGGATCGCGGAGACGGGCTGCTTGATGCCGAGGTTGACGACGTTGTAGCCGTTGTTCGACAGGATGATGTCGACGAGGTTCTTGCCGATGTCGTGGACGTCGCCGCGGACAGTGGCGAGGACGATGGTGCCCTTGCCCTCGGCGTCCGACTTCTCCATGTGCGGCTCGAGGTGGGCCACCGCGGTCTTCATGACCTCGGCGGACTGGAGCACGAACGGCAGCTGCATCTGGCCGGAGCCGAAGAGTTCGCCGACGACCTTCATACCTTCCAGGAGCGTGTCGTTGACGATCTCCAGGGCGGGGCGCTCGGTCAGGGCCTCGTCGAGGTCGGCCTGCAGGCCGTTCTTCTCACCGTCGATGATGCGGCGCTGCAGCCGCTCGTCCAGCGGCAGCGCAGCCAGCTCCTCGGCCTTGCCCGCCTTGAGGGACTTGGCGGTGGCGCCCTCGAACAGGGCCATCAGCTTCTGCAGCGGGTCGTAGCCCTCGGCGCGGCGGTCGTAGATCAGGTCGAGGGCCGTCTGCACCTGCTCGTCGTCGAAGCGGGCGATCGGCAGGATCTTCGACGCGTGCACGATGGCCGAGTCGAGGCCGGCCTTCACGCACTCGTCGAGGAAGACGGAGTTGAGCAGGATGCGCGCGGCCGGGTTGAGGCCGAAGGAGATGTTGGACAGGCCGAGCGTGGTCTGTACGTCCGGGTGGCGGCGCTTCAACTCCCGGATGGCTCCGATGGTGTTGAGGCCGTCCTTGCGGGACTCCTCCTGACCGGTGCAGATGGTGAAGGTCAGGGTGTCCATGAGGATGTCCGACTCGCGGATGCCCCAGTTGCCGGTCAGGTCGTCGATGATGCGCTCGGCGATGGCGACCTTGTGCTCGACGGAGCGGGCCTGGCCCTCCTCGTCGATGGTCAGCGCGATCAGGGCTGCGCCGTGCTCCTGGGCGAGCCGGGTGACCTTGGCGAAGCGGGAGTCGGGGCCGTCGCCGTCCTCGTAGTTGACGGAGTTGATGACCGCGCGGCCGCCGAGCTTCTCCAGCCCGGCCTGGATCACGTCGACTTCGGTCGAGTCGAGGACGATCGGCAGCGTCGACGCGGTGGCGAAGCGGCCGGCCAGCTCCTCCATGTCGGCGACGCCGTCCCGGCCGACGTAGTCCACGCACAGGTCGAGCATGTGCGCGCCCTCGCGGATCTGGTCGCGGGCCATCTCCACGCAGTCGTCCCAGCGGGCGTCCAGCATGGCCTCGCGGAACTTCTTCGAGCCGTTGGCGTTGGTGCGCTCGCCGATCGCCATGTACGCGGTGTCCTGGCGGAACGGCACCGTCTGGTAGAGCGAGGCGGCGCCCGGCTCGGGGTGCGGGTCGCGGGTACCGGGGGTCAGGCCCCGTACCCGCTCGACGACCTGGCGCAGGTGCTCGGGGGTGGTGCCGCAGCAGCCGCCGACCAGGGACAGGCCGTACTCCCCGACGAAGGTCTCCTGCGCGTCGGCCAGCTCGGTCGCGCCCAGCGGGTAGTGGGCGCCGTCCTTGCCGAGTACGGGCAGGCCGGCGTTGGGCATGCAGGCCAGCGGGATGGTGGAGTGCCGGGCGAGGTAGCGCAGGTGCTCGCTCATCTCGGCCGGTCCTGTGGCGCAGTTCAGGCCGATCATGTCGATGCCGAGCGGCTCGAGGGCCGTCAGGGCGGCGCCGATCTCGGAGCCGAGCAGCATGGTGCCGGTCGTCTCGACGGTCACGGAACAGATGACGGGCAGATTGGCGCCGGTGGCGTCGAGGGCGCGGCGGGCGCCGAGGATCGCGGCCTTGGTCTGCAGCAGGTCCTGGGTGGTCTCGACGAGGAGCGCGTCGGCGCCGCCGGCGATCATGCCTTCGGCGTTCTGCTGGTAGGCGTCGCGCAGCGTGCGGTACGGGGCGTGGCCGAGGGTCGGCAGCTTGGTGCCGGGGCCCATGGAGCCGAGGACCCAGCGCTGTTGGCCGGTGGACTCGGTGAACTCGTCGGCGACCTCGCGGGCGATCCGGGCGCCGGACTCGGAGAGCTCGAAGACCCGCTCGGGGATGTCGTACTCGGCGAGGGCCGCGAAGTTGGCCCCGAACGTGTTGGTCTCCACGCAGTCGACGCCCACCGCGAAGTACTCGGCGTGCACCGAGCGGACGATGTCGGGGCGGGTGACGTTGAGGATCTCGTTGCAGCCCTCGAGCTGCTGGAAGTCCTCCATCGACGGGTCCTGCGCCTGGAGCATCGTGCCCATCGCACCGTCGGCCACCACCACGCGGGAGGCGAGGGCCGCGCGGAACGCGTCTGCTCGGGTCGTGGCGGTGCTTGCGGGGGTCGGCTGCGAGGCCATGGACGATCTCCCTGGAGTGCGACGGCTGTCGGCTTTACGGCGTCCGGTGGGAAGCCGTACGCCGCCAGGGTAACGGGGACGACGGGGCCCCTGTGAAGACCGTCCAGCAGGCAGACAGGGACCTGGGCACGTTCGGTGCTGTTCGGGGCGGGTGCGCGCCCGGCGACGGCTCTGCGGGCACCCGGCGCGGGGCCCGGTGGCGGCAACGTGCAGAATCTCGCCGGACGGCACGCCCGGTGGACGGCGGCCGTACGGAGGTCCTGGGCGCCCCTGCCGGTGCGCCGTAGCCGCGTACGGGACCGCGAGACAGTCGGGCGCGCGTTAGGACAAGTTCGGCATGGGCCGATAGTGTTCAGCATTGCCGAACGGCGCGTCTGTGGGCGCGTGGAGCGGCACACAGGGCCGGACGGAACGTGACGGCGCGAGGGCCGCAGACGGAAGGGGAGCCGACGCGATGGCGAAGAACATTCAGTCGCTCGAGCGGGCGGCGGCCATGCTGCGGCTGCTCGCGGGCGGCGAGCGACGCCTCGGTCTCTCCGACATCGCCTCCTCGCTCGACCTCGCCAAGGGCACCGCGCACGGCATCCTGCGCACCCTCCAGCACGAGGGCTTCGTCGAGCAGGACGCCGCCTCCGGGCGCTACCAGCTGGGCGCCGAACTGCTGCGCCTCGGCAACAGCTATCTGGACGTGCACGAACTGCGCGCCCGCGCGCTGGTGTGGGCGGACGACCTGGCGCGGTCCAGCGGCGAGAGCGTCTACCTCGGGGTCCTGCACCAGCAGGGCGTGCTGATCGTGCACCACGTGTTCCGGCCCGACGACAGCAGGCAGGTCCTGGAGGTCGGGGCGATGCAGCCGCTGCACTCGACGGCGCTGGGCAAGGTCCTCTCGGCGTACGACCCGGTGGCGCACAGCGAGATCGTGGACGCGGAACGGCAGGCGCTCACACCGCGTACGGTCACCGGGCTCGACGCGTTCGAGGGCGTCCTGGACCTCACGCGCGCGCGTGGCTGGGCCGATGACGTCGAGGAGACCTGGGAGGGCGTGGCCTCGGTGGCCGCGCCGATCCACGACCGGCGCCGGATGCCGGTCGGCGCCGTCGGCATCACCGGCGCCGTCGAGCGGGTCTGCGCCGAGGGCGAGCTGCGCTCGGAGCTCGTGGCGGCGGTACGCGACTGCGCCCGCGCGGTGTCGCGGGACCTGGGCGCCGGACGCTTCTGAGGCAGGGCCCGGCCCTTGTGCCGGGCAGCCTTCGCCCTTTGCGTGAGCGGCTCTCCCGTACGCCCGCACGGGCCCTCGCAGGCCCCTCCCGTACGACCGCACAGCCCTCCCCCACGCCCTCGCGCGGCCACGTTTCGTACCCGTCGGTAGGCGCCTCGTGACGGCCGGTTGAAGCGCGCCGCCGTGCGGAATCCGGGGGGCTGGATAACGATCGCGATACCCGTCACACAGCTCTTGACGACGAGTTCACCAGGAGGCAAAACTGCCGTTCATCGGTCGGCATTGTCGAACACCTACCGGTAATGCAAGGTAGGGTGTGGCAAGGCGGATCGGGCCAAACGCCCACAAGCCTGAGGGCGCGGACCACCGGCGGGACCCGTGGTTCGCCTTCCCCTGGACGAAGGACAAAGGAGTCGCGGGTGTCCAGCTCCGACATCTTCATCAGCGAGACCATCGGTACCGCTGTTCTGATCCTGCTGGGCGGTGGCGTCTGCGCCGCCGTCACGCTGAAGCGCTCGAAGGCGTTCAACGCCGGCTGGGTCGCCATCGCGTTCGGTTGGGGCTTCGCGGTCCTCACCGGCGCCTACATCGCCGCCAAGTCCGGTGCGCACCTCAACCCGGCGGTGACCGTCGGTGTCGTCCTCAAGGGCGGCGAGGGTGCTCCCACCTGGGGCGACACCCCGGCCTACTTCGGCGGCGAGCTGCTCGGCGCCATGATCGGCGCGGTGCTCGTGTGGATCGCGTACTACGGCCACTTCAAGGCCCACCTGAACGACCCCGAGGTCGCCGAGCAGAAGCACGCCAACCCGGGTCCGGTGCACGGGGTCTTCTTCACCTCCCCCGCGATCCGCAACCCGATCCAGAACCTCGCGACCGAGGTCATCGCCACCGTCGTACTCGTCCTGGCGATCCTGACCCTGGGCCTCAGCGACAACGGCAAGGGCGTCTCGTGGGCGGGTTCGCTGCTCGTGGCCCTGGTGGTCGTCGGTATCGGCCTCTCCCTCGGCGGCCCGACCGGGTACGCGATCAACCCGGTCCGTGACCTCGGTCCGCGCATCGTGCACGCGCTGCTGCCGCTGCCGAACAAGGGCGGCTCCGACTGGAGCTACTCCTGGATCCCGGTCGTCGGCCCGCTCCTGGGCGGCGCCATAGCGGCAGGCATCTACAACGTCGCCTTCGCCTGAGCCACTCAGGCCGGGTAGAGCGAACGGGTAGAGCCACCGAGCGACCGAGCGCGCACAGCACCGCCGTACAGAGACTTCTGGAGCAGACAGTGACCGACGCACACACCGCGGGCCCCTTCATCGCAGCGATCGACCAGGGCACCACCTCCTCGCGCTGCATCGTCTTCGACAAGGACGGCCGGATCGTCGCCGTCGACCAGCGCGAGCACGAGCAGATCTTCCCCAAGCCGGGCTGGGTCGAGCACGACGCCAAGGAGATCTGGGCCAACGTCGAGAGCGTGGTGGCCGGGGCCATCGCCAAGGCCGGGATCACCTCCGCCGACGTCAAGGCGATCGGCATCACCAACCAGCGTGAGACCACGCTGCTGTGGGACAAGAACACCGGCGAGCCGGTGCACAACGCGATCGTCTGGCAGGACACCCGTACCGACGCGCTCTGCAAGGAGCTCGGCCGGAACGTCGGCCAGGACCGCTTCCGCCGTGAGACCGGCCTTCCGCTGGCCTCGTACTTCGCGGGCCCGAAGGTGCGCTGGCTGCTCGACAATGTCGAGGGACTGCGCGAGCGCGCCGAGGCCGGCGACATCCTCTTCGGCACCATGGACTCCTGGGTCATCTGGAACCTCACCGGTGGCACCGACGGCGGCCGTCACGTCACCGACGTCACCAACGCCTCGCGCACCCTCCTGATGAACCTGCACGACATGGCCTGGGACGACCGCATCGTGCAGTCGATGAACATCCCCGCCGCCGTGCTCCCGGAGATCCGTTCCTCCGCCGAGGTGTACGGACACGCCAAGGGCGGCGTCCTCGACGGCGTGCCCGTCGCGTCCGCGCTCGGCGACCAGCAGGCGGCCCTGTTCGGCCAGACCTGCTTCGAGAAGGGCGAGGCCAAGTCGACGTACGGCACCGGCACGTTCATGCTGATGAACACCGGTGACGAGCCCGTCAACTCGTACAACGGCCTGCTCACCACGGTCGGTTACCAGATCGGTGAGCAGAAGCCGGTCTACGCCCTTGAGGGTTCCATCGCCGTCACCGGCTCCCTCGTGCAGTGGATGCGCGACCAGATGGGCCTCATCCAGTCCGCCGCCGAGATCGAGACCCTCGCGTCGTCGGTCGAGGAC
Source organism: Streptomyces boluensis (assembly GCF_009908195.1). Taxonomy (GTDB): domain Bacteria; phylum Actinomycetota; class Actinomycetes; order Streptomycetales; family Streptomycetaceae; genus Streptomyces; species Streptomyces boluensis. The sequence continues at coordinate 12,366 of NZ_JAAAHS010000172.1, forward strand.
AACGGCGGCGCCTACTTCGTACCGGCCTTCTCCGGCCTGTTCGCCCCGTACTGGCGCTCCGACGCCCGCGGTGTGATCGCCGGTCTGACCCGGTACGTCACCAAGGCGCACATCGCGCGCGCCGTACTGGAAGCCACCGCCTGGCAGACCCGCGAGATCACCGACGCCATGACGAAGGACTCCGGCGTCGAGCTCGCGGCCCTCAAGGTCGACGGCGGTATGACCTCCAACAACCTGCTGATGCAGACGATCTCCGACTTCGCGGACGCGCCCGTGGTGCGCCCGATGGTCGCCGAGACCACCTGCCTCGGTGCGGCCTACGCCGCCGGCCTCGCCGTCGGCTTCTGGCCGGACACCGACGCCCTGCGCGCCAACTGGCGCCGGGCCGCCGAGTGGACCCCGCGGATGCCCGCCGATCAGCGGGACCGTGAGTACAAGAACTGGCTCAAGGCCGTCGAGCGGACCATGGGCTGGATCGAGGACGAAGAAGCCGACAGCTGATCCGGCCCTGACGAAGCCGACAGCTGAACCGGCCCTTCGGACCTCGAGGACGAGCTGACGAGGAGCAAGAACCCATGAGCACCCCCACCCTGCAGAGCGGCCCCGCCTACCCGGCGCTCGGCCTGCACCCGGCGGGCGGTTCGAACCCGAGCCGTGCCGAGACCCGTGAGCAGCTGTCCAAGGCGACGTACGACCTGCTCGTCGTCGGCGGCGGCATCCTGGGCATCTCCACCGCCTGGCATGCCGCGCAGGCCGGCCTGCGGGTGGCCCTCGTGGACGCCGGTGACTTCGCCGGTGCCACCTCGTCGGCCTCCTCGAAGCTGCTCCACGGCGGTCTGCGCTACCTGCAGACCGGCGCGGTGAAGCTGGTCGCGGAGAACCACTTCGAGCGGCGTGCGGTGTCCCGTCAGGTGGCACCGCACCTCGCCAACCCGCTCACCTTCTACCTGCCGGTGTACAAGGGCGGCCCGCACGGTGCCGCGAAGCTGGGCGCGGGCGTCTTCGCGTACAGCGCCCTGTCCGCCTTCGGTGACGGCGTGGGCCACCTGCTCTCGCCGTCCAAGGCGGCGCAGGACGTGCCGGAGCTGCGCACCGACAACCTGAAGGCCGTGGCCGTGTACGGCGACGACCAGATGAACGACGCGCGGATGGCGCTGATGACGGTGCGCGCGGCCGTCGAGGCGGGGGCCGTGGTGCTCAACCACGCCGAGGTCACCGGGCTTCGCTTCACCCGGGACCGGGTGACGGGCGCCGAGCTCAAGGACCGTACGGACGGCGAGGAGTTCGGGGTCGACGCGCGCCTCGTCCTCAACGCGACCGGCCCGTGGGTGGACCACCTGCGCAAGATGGAGAACGAGAACGCCGCGCCCTCCATCCGCCTCTCCAAGGGCGCGCACCTGGTCCTCAAGCGCACCGCCCCGTGGAAGGCCGCGCTGGCCACCCCGATCGACAAGTACCGGATCACGTTCGCCCTGCCGTGGGAGGACATGCTGCTGCTCGGCACCACGGACGAGGAGTACGAGGGCGACCCGCGGGATGTGTCGGTGACCGAGAAGGACACCGCGCAGATCCTGGACGAGGCGGCGTTCTCGATCCGCGACCAGCAGCTGTCCCGTGACCTGATCACGTACTCCTTCGCGGGTCTGCGGGTGCTGCCCGGTGGCCCCGGTGACACGTCGAAGGCGAAGCGCGAGACGGTCGTGACGGAGGGCCGCGGCGGCATGCTGTCGGTCGCGGGCGGCAAGTGGACGACGTTCCGCCACATCGGCCGTACGGTGATGAGCAAGCTGGCCGAGCTGCCCGGGCACCCGCTCGGCGAGGACATGCAGCCGATCTCGCAGCTGCCGAAGAAGCTTCCGCTGCCGGGTATCTCGAACCCGAACGCGGTCGCGCACCGGCTCCTGATCGACGGCGGTACGCCCGGACCGCGGATGTCCGCCGACACCGCGCGGCACCTGGCCACGCACTACGGTTCGCTGGCCTTCGACATCGCTCGCCTGGCCAACGAGGACCCGGCCCTCGCGGAGCGCGTCCACCCGGACGCCCCGGAGATCTGGGCGCAGGTCGTGTACGCCCGCGACCACGAGTGGGCCGAGACCGCCGACGACGTGCTGCGTCGCCGTACCACCCTGACGATTCGTGGTCTGGCCACGGACGAGGTGCGGGGGAAGGTCGAGGCTGTGCTCGACGCGCGCAAGTAGCGCTTCCCTACGGGGAGTTGTAAGGGGCGGTCGCTATTGCGGGCGCCCCTTACGCATGCCTGCGGTCATTCCCTGCGGGACCAGTCACCGGACTTCTCCCGCCACCGCTCGAACAGTTCACGGTCGCCGAAGACTTCGAAGCCCGCGTCGGTTAGATCGCGCCGCCCGTACATGAGCAGCAGCAGGTCGGTGGCGGGTGCGCGGACGGCGACGGTGGCCTTCGCGTGAGCCTGCCGTACGGCGATGTCCTCGCCGGTGAGGTCGATCAGCCACTCGCCTGTGGTGCCGGGGTCGGTGGTGTGGAGGTGGACCGTGCGGTCCGGGCCGAGGAGTGCGCGGCGGGCCTGCCCGGAGGGGAAGGCCTGCGGCAGGGCGCTCATCTCGGTCCACTCGTCGAGGCCGATGAGCGCGGTGCGCGGGTCGAGCTCGTACGGGATGCCGAGGGCGCGGGTCGCGTCGTAGCGGTGGACAGTCGCCTCCACGGCCATGCGGCGGGCCCAGAAGAGGGGGGTG
>NZ_JAAAHS010000173.1 GCF_009908195.1 Streptomyces boluensis
GCCGGAGGGGCGGCGGGGGCCGCTTCTGAATCCGTACGGGGCAGCCCTCCCCGGCACGCACCTCGATCCGTACCCGTACCCGTACCCGTACCCGCATCCGTACTCGCATCCGTACTCGACACTGAGGAGACAGCCATGACCAAGCAGACCGTGCTCGGCCGGGTCGCCCAGCTCGCGAAGGCGAACATCAACGCGCTGATCGACCAGGCCGAGGATCCGCAGAAGATGCTCGACCAGCTGATCCGTGACTACACGAACAACATCCGGGAGGCCGAGGAGGCGGTGGCCACCACCATCGGCAACCTGCGTCTGTTGGAGCAGGACCACGAGGAGGACGTGAAGGCCGCCACCGAGTGGGGCAGCAAGGCCCTCGCCGCCAGCAAGAGAGCCGACCAGCTGCAGGCGGACGGGAAGGCGGCGGAGGCCGACCGGTTCAACCGCCTCGCCAAGACGGCGCTGGAGCGGCAGCTGCGGTCCGAGCGGGAGGCGCAGGACACCGAGCCGCTGATCGGCACCCAGTCGGACATCGTCGAGAAGCTGAAGTCGGGGCTCGGCCAGATGAAGACGAAGCTGGGTGAACTCCAGTCGAAGCGGGACCAGTTGGTGGCCCGTTCGAAGACGGCGGCGGCGCAGAACCAGATGATGGACGCGGCCCGGAGCATCGACGTCCTGGACCCGACGGGCGACCTGAGCCGCTTCGAGGAGAAGATCCGCCGCGAGGAGGCGCGGGCCCTGGGCAGGCAGGAGCTGGCGGCATCGTCCCTGGACGCCCAGTTCGAGCAGTTGGACGCGCTGGGCGACACGGCGGAGGTCGAGGCCCGGTTGGCCGCGCTGAAGGAGACGGCTTAAGGGCCTGTCCGGCGGATCTTGCCGCGGTCGCGGGGTCTGGCACGCACGCCCCCAAGCTCTCGGCTTCGCTCGAGCAGGGGGGACCCCCACGGCGTTGTCGTCGGTTGCCATGGCTCCGCCATGTCGCCCTCCTCCGCCTTGCAGCTGCACGCACCAGACCCCGCTCAACTCGACCGGAAGGTGAGTGTCGCCCCGAGGCGGCCTGATCCGCCGGACAGGCCCTAGGCCGGGGCCCTCAGAACATGCTCAGCAACGCCTCCACCGAAGGTTCCGCCGTGGAGTCCCCGTCCGGGAGCGGGAGTTCGAACCAGACCGTCTTGCCGCGCGGGGTGCGGCGGGAGCCCCAGGCCGCGCTGAGCAGGCCGACGAGCTGGAGGCCGCGGCCGCCCTCGTCGGTGTCGCGGGCGCGGCGGCGGCGGGGCTGGACCAGGCCCGCGTCCCACACCTCGCAGACCAGGCTGCGGTCGAGCAGGAGGCGGAGCCTGATGTCGCCCTCGCCGTACCGCAGTGCGTTGGTGACCAGCTCGCTGACCAGCAACTCCGTGGTGTCGACCAGGGCTTCGAGGTCCCAGCTGAGCAGTTGGGCGCGGGCGTACTCACGGGCCCGGCCGACCGAGCGCGGCTCGCGCGGCAGCGTCCAGTCGCCCACCGCGTCGGTGGGCAGGCCCTGGACGCGGGCCATGAGCAGGGCGATGTCGTCCTCGCCGTGGTGGGTGTCGAGGGTGTTGAGGACGTGGTCGCAGACGTCCTCCAACGGGCGCACCGGGTCGGTGATCGCGTCCCGGAAGGCGTGCAGGCCCTCGTCGAGCGGGTGGTCGCGGGACTCGACCAGACCGTCGGTGTAGAGCGCGAGCAACGCACCCTCGGGGAGTTCGACCTCGACCTCCTCGAAGGGTTCGCCGCCGACGCCGAGCGGCATGCCGGGCGGCACGTCGAGCATGAGCGCCGCTTCGCCGGGCTCGACCAGGACGGGCGGGAGGTGGCCGGCGTTGGCGAACGTACAGCGCCGGGTGACCGGGTCGTAGACCGCGTACACGCAGGTCGCGAGGTACACCTCGGACGGGTCGATGTCGCGGCCCTGCAGTGCGCGCCGGGTGGACTGCGGGGACTGCGGGGGGCGCAGCGGGTTGCCCGCGGTGTTGCCGGGGTTGCCGAGGCCGCGGGCGACCTCGTCGAGGGCGGAGAGCACCTCGGCGGGTTCCAGGTCGAGCAGCGCCAACGTCCGTACGGCGGTGCGGAGTTCACCCATGGCGACGGCGGCGCGCAGGCCGCGGCCCATCACGTCACCGACGACGAGGGCGGTGCGGTGGCCGGGCAGTTCGATGACGTCGAACCAGTCGCCGCCGACCTCGGTGGCCGCGTTGCCGGGCAGGTAGCGGCAGGCGATGTCGAGGCCGGACGCCTCGGGGTCGCCGGGCGGGAGCAGGGAGCGCTGCAGGATCAGCGCGCGTTCGTGCTCCCTGCGGTAGAGCCGGGCGTTGTCGATACAGACGGCGGCGCGGGCGGCGAGTTCCACGGCGAGCGCGCGGTCGCGTTCACCGAAGGGCTCGCTGCCCTTGGCGCGGGAGAAGCGGGCCAGGCCGACGACCGTGTCGTGCGCGACCATCGGTACGGCGAGGGTGGACTGCACCAGGCTGCCGTCACCGCCGCCGTTCCTGATCGTGACCGGGCGGGCGGTGCGCAGGGCGTCCGCGCAGGGCGAGTTGAAGGAGTAGCGGTGCACGGCGCCGACGGTGACGGGCGGCGCCGCCCCGTCGGGGAGTGGCGCGTCCGAGACGGCGCTGGCGAAGGCGACGCGGCGCAGCTCGGCGGAGCCGTCGGCGGTCCGGACCGGCTGGGCGGTCTCGTCCCCGTCGAGGAGGCCCTGGTAGAGGTCGACGGAGGCGAGGTCGCAGAAGACGGGGACGGTGACGTCGAGCAGTTCGCGGGCCGTGGTCTCCAGGTCGAGGGAGTTGCCGATGCGGGCGCCGGCCTCGTTGAGGAGGGCGAGGTTGCGGCGGGCGTGGGCGGCCTCGCGGGCGGCGGCGTGCCGCCGGGTGACATCGGTGCCGATTCCGGCGATGCCTATGGGGCGGCCGCTGCCGCTGTGTACGCGGTACAGGTTGATGGCCCAGTGTCTGCGGTCGCTGGATCCGGGGGCGGGGCCCACTATCTGCATGTCCGTCACGGAGTCGCCGGTCTCCAGGACGCGGCGCAGCGCGGCCTGCATCCGGTCGGCCTCCTGCCGGGGCAGGTAGTCGTGCACGGTGCGGCCGCGGTGCTCGTCCGCGCCGCCGCCGAAGACGGAGGCGAAACGGCGGTTGGCGCGCTGCACCTTCAGGTCCGTGTCGAACAGCAGGAAGCCGAACGGCGATTGTCCGAAAATGGCCTCGGAGGCGGCGAGGTCGGTCTCGATCCTGCGCAGCGCCCGTACGTCGACGACGATGCAGACCGCGGCCTGCTCGCCGTGCTCGGTCTCGGTGGGCATCACGTAGACCTCAGCGATGCCGTCCATCGACCCGTCCGCGGCCATCCGGAAGGGGACGACGCCCGTCCACTCGCGGCCGTCGAGGATCTCCGCGACCTTGCGGTGTCCCAGGTCACGCAGCTCGTCGGGGACGAACGCCTCGATCGGGTCCTTGCCCACGGCGTCCTCGGCGGTGACGCCGAACAGCTGCTCGGCGCGGAGCGACCACTGGTCGATCAGTCCGTCCGGGCCGATGGAGAAGGAGGCGACCTTGACATAGTCGTAGATCGAACCGGGCGGGCTCGACTGCCACATGATGCCGCCCGGCACATTCTCGCCGTTCCGCTCGGGCGTCCGCGCCCTGGCTGGTATCTCGCTCAACGCGACCGTCCCCTCCAGCTCACCGCCACCGACCAGGCCCGTCGGACGGCTTGCCCGCAGTATCCAGCACTACGGCCGCACGCAACACCGCGTTCACATCTCCTGTCCGTCCCGACGCGTTTCGGCCGTGCCCGACAGGGCGGGCGATCGGCCGGCCGGTCGGCGGTTCCAGGAGATCGGCTCTCCCTCACTTTCTAACCAGGCAGGGCCAGCTCGAACCACACGGTCTTGCCCGTCCTGCCTTGTCGAGTACCCCACCGACGCGCGGAACAGGCCACCAACTGCAGACCGCGACCGCCTTCGTCATCGGGTTCGGCGGTGCGTTCGCGGGGCGGATCCGGAAGCGGATCGGACACCTCCACGATGAGCGGACCCGTGCCGTCCACGGGGCGCACGAGCCGTACGCCGATGGGTCCTGTGGCGTGCCGCAGCGAGTTGGTGACCAGTTCGCTGACGAGCAGGACGGTCACGTCGCCGAGTTCGTCGAGGTCCCACGCCTCCAGCTGTTTGCGGACCTTCGAGCGGGCGGTGCGTACGGCTCCGGGGTCCGCGGGGAAATGCCACTCGGCGTGCTCGGCCCAGTCGGCGCAGTCGCCTTCGGTGTCGATCACGCCGATCACTTCCAATGCACCAGGACCGGGACCAGGGCCAGAACCAGGGCAACAGAACGAGGACCCGTCCGGTTTCGTGGGGTTAATCACCCCATACCCGATATCAAGGAGCGCCTACCGCACACGCGGGCGCACTGTGGCACGAACGGCGTAGGTGGTACGCGCCGACCGCCCCCGCCCGCGCTCCCCCGCGCTGACCGGACACCGCCTCGCCTCGGGGGGGGCTCGGGGGGGCTCCGTACCGGACGCCGTCTCAGGAACCCTCGTGGTGGCGGGCCGCCGCTGCCACCGCCGGGCGGTCGTGCTCCAGCCAGTCCACGTCCCACAGCTCGTCCGGCGCCAGCCAGCGCAGTGCGTCGTGGTCCTCGAGGGGGCGCACGTCGTCCGGGCCCGCGGAGATCAACTCGGCGGCCCAGACGCGCAGCACGTATCCGGGGCGGCCGAGCGGCCACTCGCCGGGGATGCGCTCGAGGAGCTTCGCCTCCGCGCCCAGTTCCTCGCGCAGTTCGCGTACGAGGGCCTGCTCGGGGCGTTCGCCCGGTTCGACCTTGCCGCCGGGCAGTTCCCAGCGTCCGGCGAGTTCGGCGGGGGCGCTGCGCCGGGCGGCGAGCATGCGCCCCTGTGCGTACAGGGCGGCGCCCACGACCAGAATGCGATCCGTCATGCGCCGGAGCCTATGTGCCGCTCGGCGCCGGGCGCGGTCACTGGGTCTTCTGCCCGAGCCGCTCCACCCAGTAGAGCTGCTTATGGCCTCGGGACTCCAGGGAGTCGGCGATCCGCTGGGCCTCGTTCCTGGTGGCGTACCTGCCGACGCGGTAGCGGTTGCCGTTGTCGTCCTGGCGTATGACCTGCCAGGGGAACATCGTGCCGCTGTCGTTCATCGCGCTCCTCCCCCGGCCGTCGGCTGTCGCCGTGTCCCGTTCGCTGACGAAACCTCATTACGCATATGCCCGAGCGTACGCCCGGACTTCACGGAGCGGATACGGAATTACACAAAGAGGTACGCAATCGGCCATGTACAGACCAGCGCTGAGGGGGCGCACCCCGTGGGTGCGCCCCCTCGTCCGTCGTGCCCTCGCGGGCCCGGGTTCAGTCGCTCCGTACCGTCGGCAGCGGCATCAGGACGGGCTCGGCGGAGCCGGTGCGGCAGGCGTCGCCGCAGCTCGCGTCGAGGGAGCAGCAGAGCGAGCAGACCGGTCCCGAGCGGACCGGGCAGTCGGCGATGTCGGGCAGCTCGTACGCGGTCGCGCAGTCGGCGCAGGTGTGGGTGGCGGTGATGTCGTCGACCTCGACGTGCGGACCGTTGACCGGATTCGGGCGGGCCAGGTAGTAGCGCCCCTTGGTGGCCCAGGCGATCAACGGGCAGAGGGTCAGGGCGAGTCCGGCCGCGATAAAGGTCGAGAAGGCCTGCGCGTACGCCCCGAAGGCACCGAAGAAGGCGAGGATCGAGACGACCGAGGCGATCACCATGGAGCCGAATCCCGCGGGGTTCACGGCGTACAGATAGGCGCGCTTGAACTCGATGTACGGCGGGCTCCAGCCGAGGCGCTTGTTGATGACCAGGTCGGCGGCGACGGCGGTGATCCAGGCGATGCCCACGTTGGAGTAGAAGCCCAGGAGGGTGTTGAGGGCCGCGAACATGTTCATCTCCATCAGCGTCAGCGCGATGGCGAGGTTGAGGAAGATGTACCAGACCCGGCCGGGGTGCTTGTGCGTCACGCGGGAGAAGAAATTCGACCAGGACAGCGAACCGCTGTACGCGTTGGTCACGTTGATCTTGATCTGGGAGACCACCACGAACAGCGCGGCGGCGGGCAGCGCCACCGAGCCGAGCCAGGGCTTGAGCGCCTCGATCTGCGGGGCGATGGGTTCGAGGGCGTGGGTCTTGCCGACCGCTTCGAGCGCGACGAAGGCGAGGAAGGCGCCGCCGAGCTGCTTGGCCGCGCCGATCACCACCCAGCCGGGCCCGGCGGCGAGAACGGCCAGATTCCAACGGCGCTTGTTCTTCTCGGTCTTGGCGGGCATGAAGCGCAGATAGTCGGCCTGTTCGCCGATCTGCGCGATGAGGGAGAGCGCCACTCCCGTACCGAGTCCGAAGCCGATCCACGAGAAGCCCGAGCCGGCACCCTCGGTGCCGCCGAAGGACGTGAACGCGCCCCAGGCGTCCGGCGCCTCGAAGGCCAGGACCAGGAAGGGCAGGACGAGCCCGATCAGCCAGATCGGCTGGGTCCAGGCCTGCACCTTGGCGAGTGCGCCCATGCCCTTGAAGACGATCGGGATGACGATGAGCGTCGTCACCAAGTAGCCGATCTCCAGGGGCAGTCCGACGGCCTGGTGCATGGCCTGCGCCATGATCGAGCCTTCGAGTGCGAAGAAGATGAAGGTGAACGAGGCGTAGATCAGCGAGGTCAGCGTCGAGCCGAAGTAGCCGAAGCCCGCGCCGCGGGTCACCAGGTCCATGTCCAGGCCGTACTTGGCGCAGGCGCGGGCGATCGGGATGCCGGTGAGGAAGATGAGCGTGGCCGCGGTCAGGATCGAGGCGAGCCCGCTGGTGAAGCCGTACGTGAAGACGATGGACGCGCCGATCGCGAAGTCCGCGAGGTAGGCGATCCCGCCGAGCGCGGTGCCCGCGACCGTCGACGGCGACCAGCGCCGGAAGGAGTGCGGCGCGTAGCGCAGCGAGTAGTCCTCGCGGCTCTCGTCGGCGGCGAGCTTGGCGTAACTGCGCGCGGGCGGGGGCGCGGTGCTCTCGGCGCCCCCGGCGCCCTCGGTGTCCTCGGTGGGGGTGGTGGCCGTGTCCGTCATGGCGGTGCGGACCTCCTGCTCCTGCTCTGCGACCGGGTGCGGGTACGGAGAAGGAAGCTAGGAGCGGGACATGACGATCCGTCGCGGCGCGGCGTTGCCCCGAAGTTACGTACGCGGGCGGGGAGTTAACTCGCGGTCACGCGCGGCGGACGCCCCGCACCGGCTATCGGTCGGCGGGGCGTCCGGGCCGGGTCATTTCACCGGCAGGTGGTATGCGATGCGGTACCGGTCGGCGGGCACCACCACGTCGGCGGTCTCCACCGGGCGTCCGGAGGCGAAGTAGGTGCGCTCGATGGCGAGCACCGCGTGGCCCGGCACCCCGCCGAGCGCGAGGAGTTCCTCGGCGAGACCGGGGCGGGCGCCGACCTCCTCCGCGACGTTGTCCACGATCACGTCGATGGCGGCCATCCGCTCGACCACGCCGCAGCCGCCGAGCGGGCCCTCCTCGGGCAGCATCACCGGGGTGCGCCCGGTGATCGCGAGGGGCTCCCAGGAGGTGGAGAGCATCATGGCCTCGCCGGCGTCCCGGAAGACGTACTTGGTGCGCATCACCCGGTCCTCGGGTTTGATCGCGAGCCGCTCGGCGATCTCAGGACCCGCCTCGACCTGCTCGCTGCGCGACTCCCAGGTGCCGCGCGCCCCCGACTCGGCCTGCTCCTGACGGAACGGGGTGGAGCCGGTGGTGCGGTACCCGGAACGAGAGATGCGGCGCGGCACCGGCCGCTCGCGGACATAGGTGCCGGAGCCGGAGCGGCCCTCGACCAGGCCCTCGGCCATCAGGACCTTGCGGGCTTCGAGGGCGACGGTGTCCGAGACGCCGTACTCCTCCCGGATCCGCGCCTGCGACGGCAGCCGGGTGTGCGGCGGAAGTCCGCCGTTGACGATCTGCTTGCGCAGATCGTCGGCGACACGCAAGTACGCCGGCTGCTCACCGATTGTCACGAGCCACTCCCATCAGGTTGACAGACAGCAACAGCCTGGCAACCGTGGGTTGTATGCCGCAACCTAAGGCCACGCAATCACTCGATGTGATGACTTGCCTTTACGTGGGGGTGTCTGCCCGGTAAGGCGATCAAGAAAACGGAGCCTCAGACTTCGGCGCCGCGGCCGGGGTCGCCCTCCAGCTCGCCGGTGGAGCCCTCACCCGTACCGCCGCCGGAGCCGCCCGTCGTACCACCGGAACCCGCGCCGCCGGAACCTGAGCCACCGGTCGCACCGCCGTCACTGCCGCCCGTGGTCGCGCCGCCGTCGGTCGTCCCGCCGTCCGCGCCGCCGCCCGTGGCGTCCCGTACCGAGCCGGTGAGCTTGCCGCCGTTCTCGTCGCCGACCAGGCACGTCACCGTGCGGTCGCCCAGGGACCAGCTCTGCGAGGTCGGGTAGAAGAAGTAGTCGTAGACGTTGTCGGGGACGGCCGTCAGGTCACCGAAGTAGCCCTCGGCGAAGGTGCCGCAGCGGTCCTCGGCGAGCTCCGCGATCCGGCTCTCGCCGGGGTACGAGCCGTCGTCCAGGCGGAAGTTGCCGTAGGCCTCGCCGTCGTGCGGCTGCGCGCAGTCCACCACGTCGACGTCGGTGGTCTCGCCCTCCAGCTTGCCGGTGGGTGAGTCGAAGCACTCCCCCGCGGCCAGCGAGAACGTCGAGCCGTTCTCCCTCGACTCCTCGGCCGCGTCCTGGAATCCGCCCCAGAAACGCGCCGTCCAGCCCAGCGAGAGGGCGAGCACGAGGAATGCCGTACCGATCGCGGAGAGCGTGACGCCGGCGATGGCCATGCCCTTGCCGCGCTGCCCGTTCTTCTTGATCTGCGACAGCGCGACGAGCCCGAGGATCAGGCCGAGCGGCGGCAGGAGGCAGAGGATGCCGAGCACCATCGAGGTGATCGCGAGCCCGTTGGTCGAGGGCGGCGGCTGCGGGGCGTAGGGCATGGGCTGCTGCCAGCCGTACGCGGGCGGCTGCCCCGGAGGGCCGTAGGGCGCCTGACCGTACGGTGGCGGCTGCGGTCCCTGGGGCGGCGGAGGTATGGCCACGGGTACGGTGCTCCTGGTCGAGGTCCGGCGAACAGATGCGCGAATCGTACGTCGCCGGCGGGGCGTTACGGGGGGTCGGCATGGTGACGGTGAACCGGGCGACGGCGCGGGCGGTGAACGCGCTCACGGCGCGGTGGGCGCGGACGGTGCCCGGCGCGGACGGGACGGTGTTCGCGACGCCGGGTGTGTGGCCGCTGCTCGGGCTGCTCGCGGAGGGCGCGGACGCCGCCGTACGGGGCGAGTTGACCGAGGCGCTCGGGCTGCCGCGGGACAGGGCGGCGCGCGCGGCGCGTGGACTGCTCGCCGCGCTCGACGCGACGGACGGCGTGGACGCGGCCGTCGGCCTGTGGACCCGGCGCGAACTCCCGCTCGACGAGGGCTGGTTGGCGAAACTCCCGGCCGGTACGCACGGTCTGCTCAGCGGTGACCTGGACGCGGACGCGGCGGCGCTCGACCGGTGGGCACGGGAGCGGACGGACGGCCTGATCCGTTCCCTGCCGCTCGAACTCGCCCCGGCGACCTGGCTCGTGCTCGCCAGTGCGCTGGTGGTGCGGACGGAGTGGGAGCGGCCGTTCCGGGACGAGCGCCTTGTGCCGGGCGCCGGTCCCTGGCAGGGCCGGAAGCGCGCACTCGCCGGGCTCGTCCGCCACGACACCGCCCTCGACGACATCGGCCTCGCCCGCACCCCGGACGGCGACCTCACCGAGGTGAAGGTGCGCGGCGGCAACGGCATCGACGTCCATCTGCTGCTCGGCGACCCGTCCCTGGCCGCCGGGGAGGTGCTCGGCGCGGGGGTCGGCCTGCTCGACGGCACGTACCCGGTCGAGCCGGGCAGCGCTCTCGCGCTCGGCACCACGGGTCCCGGCCTCGCCGTCACCGAGACGCGCACGCTCGAACCCAGGCCGCCACACGTCGAGTTGACGGTCCCGCGCTTCACCGTCACGGCCGAGCACGATCTCCTCGACGCGGCCGCGCTGTTCGGGCTCGGCACGGCGACGGACGGTTCGGACCGGCACTTCCCCGGGGTCGGCTCCGGGCCGCTGCGGCTGTGTTCGGCGCGGCAGTCGGCCACGGCGAGCTTCGCCGCGACGGGCTTCGAGGCCGCAGCCGTGACCGCGCTCGGCATCGAGTGGATGGGCCTGCCGCCCGAGCCGGAGCACACCAGCACGGTCGTGCGCGCCGTCCTCGACCGCCCCTTCGGTTTCCTCGCCGTGCACCGCGCGACGCGCCTCGTCCTCGCCGCCGGCTGGGTCGTGGAACCCGAGCCGTACGACGAGGACGAGCCGCCGGACTTCACTCCGTGACGTTCAGGAGCGTGTGCCTTACTGCTTACTGCGTGACGTTCAGGAGCACGTTCGGGGAGCCCGAACCCGGGCTGCCGACCACGCCCGTGCTGCCCGCCGCGACCAGCGCGTCCCGTACCTGGGCCGGGGTGGCCGAGGCGTTGCCCGCCAGGTAGACGGCCGCGGCGCCCGCGACGTGCGGGGCCGCCATCGACGTACCGGAGATGGTGTTCGTCGCCTTGTCGGTGTTCTTCCAGGCGGATGTGATCGACGAGCCCGGCGCGAAGATGTCGAGCACGTTGCCGAAGTTGGAGTAGCTCGCCTTGGCGTCCGTGTTGGTGGTCGCGCCGACGGTGATGCCCTCGGTGACACGGGCGGGCGAGCGGGTCGAGGCGTCGGTGGACTCGTTGCCCGCCGCCAGCGAGTAAGTCACCCCGGACGCAATGGAGTTGCGGACCGCCGTGTCCAGCGTGGCGTCCGCGCCGCCACCGAGGCTCATGTTGGCCACGGCCGGCTTGACCGCGTTCTTCGTCACCCAGTCGATGCCCGCGACGACACCCGCCGTCGTGCCCGAGCCCTGGTTGTTCAGGACACGCACGCCGACGATCTTCGCCTTCTTCGCGACGCCGTACGTGGTACCGGCGACGGTGCCCGCCACGTGCGTGCCGTGGCCGTTGCCGTCCTGCGCGGTGTTGTCGTTGTCGACCGCGTCGAAGCCGTCGGACGCGCGCCCGCCGAAGTCCTGGTGGGTCTTACGGACGCCGGTGTCAATGATGTACGCGGTGACACCCTCGCCCGCCGAGTCGGGGTACGTGTACTTCTGGTCGAGCGGCAGGGCCTTCTGGTCGACGCGGTCCAGGCCCCAGGACGGCGGGTTGGTCTGCGTGGCGTCGATCGTGACGGTCCGGTTCTGGGACACGGAGGCCACGGCCGGGTCGGCCGCGAGCCGCTCCGCCTCGGCCTCGGTCGCCTCGACCGCGTAGCCGTTGAGGGCAGCCGTGTACGTACGCTCGATCCTCGCGCCGTACTCCTTCGCCAGGCTCTTGCCCTGGGCCGAACTCGACTTCGCCGCACTCTTCTTGAGCGTGACGATGTAGCTGTCCGCGATGGTGCCGGGGGCGCCGGCGTTGTCTATCGCGCCCTGTCTGGGCTCCTGCTCCGGGGCCGCGCCCGCCGGTATCGCGGAGGCGAGGCCGAGGGTGAGTGCCGCCGCGACGGTGGTGCCGATCCCTGCGTACTTTCGCGTGCGTTGACGCACAACTGCCATCTGAGGGGTCCTCCTCATCGATGGTGCACTGGTGGGGGAATCGCGCGACAGCGGCCATGCCGATTTCGGGGGGACATCGCTGCTGTCATTGAAAGATTGACCGACACAGAGGATTCCCGACAAGACTCGTGCGCAGACGTAACACGGCTGCCATGCGCAACACATGACACACCCTCAAACTCCTTGGTTTCAGGGCTGATTGAAAACCGGACGGCCGCAAGAGACACGGATGGCCCCGGAGCCACACCCACGAACAGGCGTGATTCCGGGGCCACTTCAGACACCTGCGAGCAGTGCGACTAGAACTGCAGCGACCAGGAGTCGATCTTCCCGGTGTCGTACGCGGCGTTGTCGCTGACCCGGAGCTTCCAGGTGCCGCCCGCCGTCTCCGCCGAGGCGTTCACCGTGTACGTGGTGTTGATGTTGTCGGCGCTGCCACCGGTGCCGTAGTCCTTGAGGGTGTACGCGGTGCCGTCCGGGGCGATCAGCTGGACGCGCAGGTCACCGATGTAGGTGTGCGTGATGTTCACGCCCACCTGGAGGGCCGCCGGGGCGTTGCCCGCGACGCCGGTGACGGCGAGCGGGGAGTCGACCGTGGCGTTGTCGGCGATCGGGTAGTCCGTGGCGTTCTCGAACCGCTGGCCGGGCGGCGTGGTGTCGCCCGAGCCGACGTTCAGGAGCCGGTTGGGCGAGCCGGTGCCGGGGCTGGTGACGACCCCGGTGCTGGCCGCGGCGACCAGCGCGTCCCGCACCTGGGCGGGCGTCGCGCCGGGCGTGCCCGAGAGGTGCAGCGCGGCCGCGCCCGCGACGTGCGGCGCCGCCATCGACGTACCGGAGATCGTGTTGGTGGCGCTGTCCCCGGTGTTCCAGGACGAGGTGATCGAGGAACCCGGCGCGAAGATGTCCAGAACGCTGCCGTAGTTGGAGTAACTCGCCTTGGCGTCCGTGTTGGTCGTGGCGCCGACGGTGATGCCCTCGGCCACCCGTGCGGGCGAACGCGTCGAGGCGTCGGTGGTCTCGTTGCCCGCCGCGAGCGAGTAAGTCACCCCGGAGGCAATGGAGTTACGCACCGCCGTGTCGAGTGCCGAGTCCGCGCCGCCGCCGAGGCTCATGTTGGCCACGGCCGGCTTCACCGCGTTCTTGGTGACCCAGTCGATGCCCGCGACCACACCCGCCGTCGTACCCGAACCCTGGTCGTCGAGCACCCGGACCCCGACGACCTTGGCCTTCTTCGCGACGCCGTACGCGGTTCCGGCGACGGTGCCCGCGACATGGGTGCCGTGACCGTTGCCGTCCTGCGCGGTGTTGTCGTTGTCGACCGCGTCGAAGCCGTACGAGGCACGGCCGCCGAAGTCGCTGTGGCTGATCCGGACCCCGGTGTCGATGATGTACGCCGTGACGCCCTCACCGGCCTTGTCCGGATAGGTGTAACTCTGGTTCAGCGGAAGGGACTTCTGGTCGATCCGGTCCAGGCCCCAGGACGGCGGGCTCGGCTGTGTGGCGTCGACGGTGAAAGTGCGGTTCTGCACCACCGAGGCCACGGCCGGGTCGGCGGCAAGACGCTCGGCCTCGCCCTTCGTGGCCTGCACCGCGTAGCCGTTGAGGGCGGCCGTGTACGTACGCTCGACCTTCGCGCCGTACCTCTTCGCCAGGCCCTTCCCGTCGGCCGAGGCCGCCTTCAGGGCCCCCTTCTCCAGGGTCACGATGTAGCTGTCCGCGATCACGCCGGGCGCACCGGCGTTCTCGATCGTGCCCACTCGGGCGTCCGCCGCTCCCGCCTGGGGTGCGACGACGACGCCGAGCGCGAGGGCCGTGACGGCGAGCCCTGTCGTCCTGGCGAATCTTCGCCGCGCGGTTCTCTTCACTGCCATCTGAGGGATCCTCCTCGTGGATGGTGCGCTGGTGGGGGGTCGTGCGAGCGTGCACGCCGAAGGCGCCGGGAGTACGGGATCGCGTGGAGCGGGAGGCGCCGGAACACGTGGAGCACACAGCTGGGTGGTGCGGACGTGCGGACGTGCGGGCGTACGGGGGCGTACACGCGGAACAGAAGGAACACGACGGGGGCCGCCGCCGAAGCGTTCGGGCCCGGTCGCCGTCCGAAAGATTGGCTGATCCATAGGAATCGCACAAGAGGCCGGTACAGACGTAACAGTGCTGCCATGAACCCGACATGACGACCAGTCAGCACATGACCCGCTTAAGCTCACTTCATGATGTCTTTGCCGGACTACGTCTGCCCCGTGGACGGCACCCGGGTGCGCGCGGGCTCCCTCACCTGGTGCTGCCCCGCCTGCCGGGGCCCCCTCGACCTGGACTTCCACCCGACGCCCACCGACCTCAAGTCCCTCACCGGACGCGTCAACTCACTCTGGCGGTACGCCGGTTCACTGCCCCTCGCGACACCCACGGTCAGCCTCGGCGAGGGCCGCACCCCGCTGGTCGAGCTCACCGGCACGGTCACGGCCAAACTGGACTTCCTGATGCCGACGCTCTCCTTCAAGGACCGCGGCGCCGTCCTCCTCGTCGAACTCGCCCGCCGCCTCGCCCCCGAGCGGGTCATCGTCGACAGCAGCGGCAACGCGGGCACGTCCGTCGCCGCGTACTGCGCGCGGGCCGGACTCGACTGCACGGTGTACGTACCGGCCGCCACCTCACCGAAGAAGCTGGAGCAGATCCGGGCGCACGGGGCGCGGGTCGAGGCGGTGCGCGGGGACCGCGAGGCGACGGCGGACGCGGCCCGCACGGCGGCGGACGCGCCGGGCACGTTCTACGCCTCGCACATCTACAACCCGTACTTCCTGCACGGCACGAAGACGTACGTCCTCGAACTCTGGGAGGACCTCGGCGGCCGCCTGCCCGACGTGCTCGTGGTACCCGTCGGCAACGGCACCCTGCTCCTCGGCGCGGCACTCGCCCTGCGCGAACTGCACTCCGCCGGACTGATCGGCAAGTTCCCCGCGCTGTACGGAGTGCAGGCCGCCGCGGTCGCGCCGCTCGCCACGGCCTGGTCGGCGGGCGCCGACGGACTGCCGGCCGAGCCGGGCCCCGTACACCCCACGTACGCCGAGGGCATCGCGATCCCGCGCCCGCCGCGAGCCCGCCAGATCCTCGCGGCGGTACGCGCCTTCGGCGGCGGCTTCCGCACGGTCCCGGACCCCGCCATCACCGCCGCCCGACGCGACCTGGCCCGCCGCGGCCTGTACGTCGAACCCACGGCGGCGGCGTGCTGGGCGGCGGTACGCAAGGAGGGTTTCGGGGAGCGGAGTGTGGCGGTGCCGTTGTGCGGGGCTGGGGCGAAGTCGGGGCTCGCCTAGAGCCTCTAAGGCCCCACCGCCCCCCTCAACACCTCCGCCACATGCAACGC
>NZ_JAAAHS010000174.1 GCF_009908195.1 Streptomyces boluensis
GTCGGGGGTGACACCGGCGGGGTCGCCGTCGGCCGTCCAGTCGCCGGTGGAGCCGTGCTCGTACGACAGCGTGGAGGCCAGCTGTTCGTGGGCGGTGCCGCGGGACGGGGCGACGGGCTGGCCACCCTGGCCGTCCCGCTTCTTGCCGCAGCCGGTGCCGTCGTCGAGCGCGGGCCCCGAGAGTGCGGGGGCAGAGAGTGCGGGGGCAGAGAGTGCGGGCCCCGAGAGCGCGGGCGCCGCGGCGCGTACGGATTCCGTGGTCGTGCCGGTCCCCGCGTTCGCCGGACCGCAGGCCGGGCCCAGCGTGAGCAACGCGAGGAGCGCGCCCAGCAGAAGCGTCACCGCGCGGCGGTGACGGCGGGCGGGCTGAGGCGGCATGGCTCCATACTGCACCACCGGGACAGAGCGGACAGTAATGCGTTCGCCAGCGCCGACAGCCGGGTGAGATCCTGGGGCTCGTATGTCTACTTCGTATGCCGAACTCGCCCGGCTCCTCGACGAGGCCTCGCTCCGTGACGCGCACCGCCTGGGCCGCCGCCTCGACGGCAGCCGCAGGATCCGTAAGCCCGAGGCCCGTCAGGCCGTCCTCGACGAGATCGTGGCCGAGGCGGGGAAGTCCGCTGCCCGGATACGGGAGCGGCGTGCGGCGCTGCCGCCGATCACGTATCCCGAGCAGCTTCCGGTCAGCCAGAAGAAGGACGAGATCCTGGCGGCGATCCGGGACCACCAGGTCGTGATCGTCGCCGGTGAGACCGGCTCCGGGAAGACCACGCAGATCCCCAAGATCTGCATGGAGCTCGGCCGGGGCGCGCGCGGCATGATCGGGCACACCCAGCCCCGCCGGATCGCGGCCCGCACGGTCGCGGAGCGGGTGGCGGACGAGCTGGACACGCCGCTCGGCGAGACCGTCGGCTGGAAGGTGCGGTTCACCGACCAGGTCGGCGGCAACACGTTCCTGAAGCTGATGACGGACGGCATCCTGCTCGCCGAGATCCAGACGGACCGCGAGCTGCGCGCGTACGACACGATCATCATCGACGAGGCGCACGAGCGGTCCCTGAACATCGACTTCCTGCTCGGCTACCTCGCCCAGCTGCTGCCGAAGCGCCCCGACCTGAAGGTCGTCATCACCTCGGCGACCATCGACCCGGAGCGCTTCAGCCGGCACTTCGGCGAGGCCCCGATCGTCGAGGTCAGCGGCCGTACGTACCCGGTGGAGGTGCGGTACCGCCCGCTGCTCGAAGAGGACTCCGAGGACGCCGACCGGGACCAGATCACCGCGATCTGCGATGCCGTCGAGGAGCTCCAGGGCGAGGGCAAGGGCGACATCCTGGTCTTCCTCTCCGGCGAGCGCGAGATCCGGGACACGGCGGACGCGCTGGACAAGAAGAAGTACAGGTTCACGGAAGTCCTCCCCCTGTACGCGCGCCTGTCGCACGCCGAGCAGCACCGGGTGTTCCAGCAGCACACCGGCCGCAGGATCGTGCTCGCCACGAACGTCGCGGAGACCTCGCTGACCGTGCCGGGCATCAAGTACGTGATCGACCCGGGCAATGCCCGTATCTCCCGCTACAGCCATCGCACCAAGGTCCAGCGGCTGCCCATCGAGGCGGTCAGCCAGGCCAGCGCCAACCAGCGCAAGGGCCGCTGCGGGCGTACGTCGGACGGCATCTGCATCCGGCTCTACAGCGAGGACGACTTCCTCGCCAGGCCCGAGTTCACGGACGCGGAGATCCTCCGTACGAACCTCGCCTCCGTCATCCTGCAGATGACCGCGGCCGGGCTCGGCGACATCGAGAAGTTCCCGTTCATCGACCCGCCGGACCACCGCAACATCCGCGACGGCGTCCAACTCCTCCAGGAACTGGGCGCGTTGGACCCCAAGCAGAAGGACGTACGCAAGCGGCTCACGGAGCAGGGCCGCAAGCTCGCCCAGCTGCCCGTCGACCCGCGGCTCGCCCGGATGGTCCTGGAGGCCGACAAGAACGGCTGCGTACGCGAGGTCATGGTGATCGCGGCCGCGCTGTCCATCCAGGACCCGCGCGAGCGCCCGTCGGAGAAGCAGGCGCAGGCGGACCAGCAGCACGCCCGGTTCAAGGACGAGACGAGCGACTTCCTCGCGTACCTCAACCTGTGGCGGTACGTACGGGAACAGCAGAAGGAGCGCGGCTCCAGCTCCTTCCGCCGGATGTGCAAGCAGGAGTACCTGAACTTCCTGCGGATCCGTGAGTGGCAGGACATCTACATCCAGCTGCGCACGGTCGCCAAGCAGATGGGCATCCACCTCAACGAGGACGACGCCCCCGAGCAGCGGGTGCACATCTCCCTCCTGGCCGGCCTCCTCTCCCATATCGGGATGAAGGACGTGAAGGAGTCCAAGGAGAGCGACCCGAAGCAGCGCGGCGGCGGGCGGAACGAGTATCTGGGCGCCCGCAACGCCAAGTTCGCGGTCTTCCCCGGCTCCGCCCTGTTCAAGAAGCCGCCGCGGTTCATCATGTCCGCCGAGCTGGTGGAGACCTCGCGGCTCTGGGCCCGGGTCAACGCGAAGATCGAGCCGGAGTGGGTCGAGCCGCTCGCCGAGCACCTCCTGAAGCGCACGTACTCCGAGCCGCACTGGGAGAAGGACCAGGCCGCGGTGATGGCGTACGAGAAGGTCACGCTGTACGGCGTACCGATCGTCGCGCAGCGCAAGGTGAACTACGGCCGCATCGACCCCGAGGTCTCCCGCGAGCTGTTCATCCGCAACGCCCTGGTCGAGGGCGACTGGCGCACGCACCACAAGTTCTACGCGGACAACCGCAAACTCCTCACCGAGGTCGAGGAGTTGGAGCACCGGGCGCGCCGCCGCGACATCATGGTCGACGACGAGACCCTCTTCGACTTCTACGAGCAGCGCATCCCCGAGCACGTGGTGTCGGGCGCGCACTTCGACTCCTGGTGGAAGCACAAGCGCAAGGAGGAGCCCGAACTCCTCGACTTCGAGCGGTCGATGCTGATCCGCGAGTCCGCCGAGGCGGTCACGAAGGACGACTACCCCGACTCGTGGCGGCAGGGCGAGCTCAAGTTCCGGGTGACGTACCAGTTCGAGCCGGGCGCGGACGCGGACGGCGTGACCGTGCACGTGCCGCTCCAGGTCCTCAACCAGGTCACGGACGAGGGCTTCGACTGGCAGATCCCGGGCCTTCGCGAGCAGGTCGTGATCGAGCTGATCCGCTCCCTGCCCAAGCCGGTACGCCGGCACTACGTCCCCGCGCCGAACTACGCGAAGGCCTTCCTGGAGCGTGCGGTGCCGCTGCAGGAGCCCCTGCACGTCACGCTGGCGCGGGAGTTGCAGCGGATGGTCGGCGTGCCCGTCGCGCCGGACGACTTCGACCTCAGCCGCGTACCGGATCACTTGAAGATCACGTTCCGGATCGTCGACGAGCGGCGCCGCAAGCTCGCCGAGGACAAGGACCTGGAGGCGCTCAAGCTCCAGCTGCGGCCCAAGGCCCGCAAGGCGATCTCGCAGGCCGCCGCGGCCACCGCGGAGCGCTCCGGCGGCGAGTCCGTCGAGCGCGCCGGGCTGACCGACTGGACCGTCGGCACCCTGCAGCGGGTCTTCGAGACGCGACGCGCGGGCCAGCCCGTGAAGGCCTACCCGGCACTCGTCGACGAGGGCACGAGCGTGGCCGTACGCCTCTTCGACACCGAGGCCGAGCAGCAGCAGGCGATGTGGCAGGGCACCCGGCGGCTGATCCTCCTCAACATCCCGGTGAACCCCGGCAAGTTCGCCACGGGCAAGCTCACCAACCCGCAGAAGCTGACCCTGTCCTCGAACCCGCACGGCTCCATCCAGGCCCTGGTGGACGACTGCGCCACCGCCGCCGCGGACCAGCTGATCGCCGACTTCGGCGGGCCGGTGTGGGACGAGGAGGCGTACCGCAAGCTGTACGAGAAGGTGCGTGCCGACCTCGTCGACGCCACCGTGCACACCGTCGGGCAGGTGCAGCAGGTGCTCGCCGCCTGGCAGGCCTGCGAGCGGCGCCTCAAGTCCACCAACTCCCCGGTGCTGCTTGCCAACCTCACGGACGTGCGGGCCCAGCTCGACGCCCTAGTGAAGCCCGGCTTCGTCACCGCGGCGGGGCTGCGCCGGCTGCCCGACCTGATGCGGTACCTGACGGCGGCCGACCGCAGGCTCCAGCAGATGCCGACCAACGTGCAGCGGGACACCACGCGGATGCAGAAGGTCCACGAGATGCAGGACGAGTACGCCTGGCTGCTCGAGCAACTGCCGCAGGGCCGCCCGGTTCCGCAAGCGGTGCGCGACATCCGCTGGATGCTGGAGGAGCTCCGGGTCAGCTACTTCGCGCACGCGCTCGGCACGGCGTACCCCGTCTCGGACAAGCGGATCGTGAAGGCGATCGACGCGGCCGCGCCGTAGCGGAAATCCGTGTCCGGCCGCTCACGCAGAGCGAGTTCGACCAGCGCCCGCCGACTGCTGTAGAGTCTCTTCTCGCAGCGCAACGCAGCAAAAGCGCCGCGAAACCTGGTCCTGTGGAGCAGTTTGGAGTGCTCGCCACCCTGTCAAGGTGGAGGCCGCGGGTTCAAATCCCGTCAGGACCGCAGTAGATCGAAGCCCGCATCCTCTGGATGCGGGCTTCGTCGTGTCTTGACTCCGCCGCCCGGCGCCGGTACTCACACATCAAAGGGTGGACGGGGCAAGGAGGTCGCACATGCGGGCGTCCCCACGACGGCACGAGACTCGCGCGCTGCTGCGCGCCCATCTGGCCGCGGCCTCGGGGTACCGCCACCTGACCCGGCACTGCCCCATCTGTCACCGACTGCTGCGGCTCGCCCTGGAACCGTCGGGCCGCGCGGCCAACGAGTCGAGCCGCGCCGCGAACGACCGGCAGGGGCCGCACGGGCCGACGGAGGACGAAAGTCCCGCCTAGCCATGACCAATGCCGCCCCGCGAAGGGCTCTGCCGGTGGGAGGCTGAGGAGAGCAGAGGAAGCGGCCGGCACCCGGAACCGCGTGATCTCCCTTAGCGCAAAGGCGACTTCAGCAACAAGCGTCACACCATGTGACGGGTGTCACCGAACGAGTTTTGGAAACCGCCAAACTTACACCCGCCCTACATGGGGTCAATTTAATATGTGCAATTGCACCACCTACCGAGGCTCTCCCGGCCCACTTCCACAGACCCCCTCAGGCTCCAACACGTCTGGCCCGACCAGGCGTTCAGGGACCAACAGAGACCCGCACGAGGGCCCGTACGAGACGCGCGCGAGACGCGTACGGGACGGCCGCGAGGCCCAACCACCGGCAGCCCGTGGGCACTTCACCCGAGCCGCACGACGCCCTCCGGGCACAAAAAAGATCGCGCTGGACCCGGCGGAGTCCAGCGCGATCGACGACGTACCCATGATGCTCGGGCGTGGAGCCTGTTGGGGCAGGTCTCCCGTCATATGGAGCTGTGGCGGGCGATTTCGGGTTGGGGGACCCTCAACTGCCCTGTAATGCGGCGCTAAGCGGTAATTCAGGCCTCGCTGCGCTGCTGCGGAATACCCGCAAGCAGTGCGCGGACCTCAGCCTCGCGGTAACGACGGTGCCCACCCAGCGTGCGGATGGACGTGAGCTTGCCGGCCTTCGCCCAGCGCGTGACCGTCTTAGGGTCGACGCGGAACATCGTGGCGACCTCAGCCGGGGTCAGCAGCGGCTCGGCATCAGGGGTGCGAGCGGTCATGAGCGGCCTCCTCGGGTGAACCGAACCTTCTCGGTTCATTCCTCTAAATTCTGCACCTTGACCCACGTTGCCCGAAATGGCGGACGCGGGTCGAGTCGGTTATAGGACGAACGGCTTGTCCTCGGCACTACAACTACACCATCCGTCCAGCCGCGTCGGCCAAACCGATGGAATTGCCCTCTCAGGTGTCCATCAGCGGCGGAAGCCGATGGACCGCCCCATAGCGGACAGTCACGCCACTGTGACGATCAGTCACAGGGTGATCAGGAGTCATCAGGCCCCCCATAGAGTGCAATGCCGAGCACTCCGCCCATACACGGACGGAAGGAGCCCTCCCCGGGCTCCTTGTCCTATTTTGGCACGAGGGTAGGGGAAGAGGGCAAGGGCGATGTAAGTGCGGTCCGTCACGCTTGACACAAAAGCCCGGATCGGGACCTACGTCCTCGCGGTCCCTTGACGATAGACCCACGTCGCCCGAGGCTTTGACCCAGAAGTGCCCGGCATGTCCCGGTACTTACTAGCTTGCGAGCCGCCGCTCGCGCACCGCGCGCCACCGCTCCACAAGTCGCGCATACGCCTCGCCGGCCCCGGCACCGTCCCCGTCACGCAGCGCCGCCAGGCCCTCCGCGACATCCGCCGCCGAGTGATCCGCGTCGAGCCGGTCGGCCGGAAGGGCGTGCACCAGACCGCCGTAGTCGAGCTCGACCAGCGAACGGGGGTGGAACTCCTCCAGCCAACGCCCCACATCTACCAGGCCGTCGATCAGCGCCCCCTCGTCCAGCGCGTCCCGCAGCACCTTGAGGCCACGCGCGACCCGGCGCCGGGCCTCCACCATCGGCGTCCGGTACCTCAAGCCCGGCGCACCGGCCTCACCGTCCCCGGCACCCTTCTCGTACCGCCGCTCCTCGTCGGAGACCAGCACGAACCAGTGCAGCGGCACGTGCCAGGTCGCGGTGCGGATCCAGGGGCGGGCGTCCGGGTTGCGCTCGCGCCACTCCTCGTAGTCCACGCTCGCCTGCCGGCGCAGCACCGGCGGCAGCACCGCGTCCAGGACCGGCAGCGGCAGCTCCTCGGCCAGATCCCCCAGCGCCTGCCAGCCGCGCAGCCGAGTGCGCCAGGGGCAGACGACGAGCACCTCGTCGACGTACGCCACAAAGGCGTCGGCGCTCTCGTGCACCGGCACCGGAACGGGCGGTGTGGGCAACAAGTCGCTCAAGGAACGCCGGAGTTCGTCCTGATACGAGGGATGGTCGGCGCGCTCCGCGTAGCGCGCCCAGTGGGCGCGCTCGGGCTCGGGAAACGCGGCAAGGGGCTCATAGACCCGCAGGTACGACGCGTACGGGACGCAGAGCGCTGCGGATGGAGTCGCTTCGGGCACGCCTTGCTCCCTCCCCTCACGGCCGACGGGAAAACCCAGCGAATCGTCCCACGGCCCCGCCGTGAGGGAGAGTGATCCACGGCACCGCGGCACCGGAGCGCATGGCAGGTCGTACTCTCTTGCTCACAGCTCTCCCCACCCGCAGGAGAGCCTTGTATTCGCCGCAACACACATGGGAGTCACCACCGTGACCGAAGTGACCGGCGCACCTGCCGACGTACTGCACACCCTGTTCCGATCCGACCAGGGTGGTCATGAGCAGGTCGTGCTCTGCCAGGACCGCGCCAGCGGCCTCAAGGCCGTCATCGCGATCCACTCCACCGCCCTGGGCCCCGCCCTCGGCGGCACCCGTTTCTACCCCTACGCGAGCGAGGAAGAGGCCGTCGCCGACGCGCTCAACCTGTCGCGCGGGATGTCGTACAAGAACGCCATGGCCGGGCTCGACCACGGCGGCGGCAAGGCCGTGATCATCGGCGACCCGGACACCCTCAAGAGCGAGGAACTCCTGCTCGCCTACGGCCGGTTCGTGTCCTCGCTTGGCGGCCGCTACGTCACCGCCTGCGACGTCGGTACGTACGTCGCCGACATGGACGTCGTCGCCCGCGAGTGCCAGTGGACCACCGGCCGCTCGCCCGAGAACGGCGGCGCCGGAGACTCCTCCGTGCTCACCGCGTACGGCGTCTTCCAGGGCATGCGCGCCTCCGCCGACCACCTGTGGGGCGACCCGACGCTGAAGGGCCGCAAGGTCGGCGTCGCCGGCGTCGGCAAGGTCGGCCACCACCTCGTCGAGCACCTCCTGGAGGACGGCGCCGAGGTCGTCATCACCGATGTGCGCGAGGAGTCGGTCCGCCGCGTCCTCGACCGGCACCCGGGCAGGGTCTCCGCCGTGGCCGACACCGCGGCGCTGATCCGTACCGAGGGCCTCGACATCTACGCCCCGTGCGCGCTCGGCGGCGCCCTCAACGACGAGACCGTCCCGGTGCTCACCGCCAAGGTCGTCTGCGGCGCGGCCAACAACCAGCTGGAGCACCCCGGGGTGGAGAAGGACCTCGCCGACCGCGGGATCCTCTACGCCCCGGACTACGTGGTGAACGCCGGTGGCGTCATCCAGGTCGCCGACGAGCTGCACGGCTTCGACTTCGACCGCTGCAAGGCCAAGGCGTCCAAGATCTACGACACCACGCTCGCGATCTTCGCACGTGCGAAGTCGGACGGGATTCCGCCCGCCGCGGCGGCCGACCGGATCGCCGAGCAGCGGATGGCCGAGGCCCGTCGCACCCACTGAACCGATGACTCCGGGTGACCGCGTTCACTCAAGGTTCACTCCGGGTGATGCTGTCGGCGGGGGTCGGGCCTGTCTCACGATTTCGACGAGACAAGCCTCACCCCCGTCGGCGGGTCGCCCGTTCAGAAGAGGTTAAAATCGCTGTTGACCAGCGAGGACGATGCTCCTCCACGGTCGCAGGGCAAGGCGCGTCCTGTGGGCGGCGTACCGTATGGCCGCCGAAGCAGGTACCGTTGAAGCCCTACGGACCGGTCTCTCCGAGGAGAGTCCGTTCTGAATCATGAACGCGTGTCAAGACTCTGGGGCCGTCGAGCCCCGTATCCGAGGGGGTCGAGCCATGGGGCGCGGCCGGGCAAAGGCCAAGCAGACGAAGGTCGCCCGCCAGCTGAAGTACAGCAGCGGCGGGACTGACCTGTCGCGTCTGGCCAATGAGCTGGGCGCTTCGACTTCGAACCAGCCGCCGAACGGCGAGCCGTTCGAGGATGACGAGGACGAGGACGACCCGTACTCCCAGTACGCGGATCTCTATAACGACGACGATGAGGACGAGGACGACGAGTCCGGTCCTTCGTCGCAACAACGCCGCGGCGCGTAACCAGCTCGCCGCTCTGCCGCACTTCACCCGGTCCCGGGTTTCGCCGGACCGGGTTTCGTGCTGTCTTCTTGCTTTACGGTGCTGGGCTGGCCGGGCAGTTCCCTCTTGCCCTCTTCCGCGGCTGAGGAGCGGGGCCCTGCCCGGACGCCTCCCCCAAGCTCTCGACTTCGCTCGAGCAGGGGGGACCCCCACCTCAATCGCCGGAGGGGCTAATTTCGGACGCCGTCTCAGGCGTAGTCACCCATGAGGGTCGCGCCCGTCTTGTGGTCGCCGCGGGCGGTGATCTCGCCCGCGACCCAGGACTCCACGCCGCGGTCGGCGAGGGTGGCGAGGGCGACGTCCACGGACGACGGGGGGACGACGGCGATCATGCCGACGCCCATGTTCAGCGTCTTCTCCAGCTCCAGTCGCTCGACCTGACCGGCCTTGCCGACGAGGTCGAAGACCGGGCCGGGGGTCCAGCTCGCGCGGTCGACCGTGGCGTGCAGGCCGTCCGGGACGACGCGGGCCAGGTTGTTGGCGAGGCCGCCGCCGGTGACGTGGCTGAAGGCGTGCACCTCGGTGGTGCGGGTGAGCGCCAGGCAGTCCAGGGAGTAGATCCGGGTGGGCTCGAGGAGCTCCTCGCCGAGCGTGCGGCCGAGCTCGGCGACCTGCGCGTCGAGGGACATCTTCGCGCGGTCCAGGAGCACGTGCCGGACGAGCGAGTACCCGTTCGAGTGAAGGCCCGACGAGGCCATCGCGATGACCACGTCGCCTTCGCGGATCCGGTCGGCGCCGAGGACCTGGTCGGCCTCGACGACGCCCGTACCGGCGCCCGCGACGTCGAAGTCGTCGACGCCGAGGAGACCCGGGTGCTCGGCGGTCTCGCCGCCGACGAGGGCGCAGCCGGCCAGGACGCAGCCTTCGGCGATGCCCTTCACGATGGCGGCGACGCGCTCGGGGTGGACCTTGCCGACGCAGATGTAGTCGGTCATGAACAGCGGTTCGGCGCCGCAGACGACCAGGTCGTCGACGACCATGCCGACGAGGTCGTGGCCGATCGTGTCGTACACGCCGAGCTTGCGGGCGAGGTCGACCTTGGTGCCGACGCCGTCGGTGGCGGAGGCGAGCAGGGGGCGTTCGTACCGCTTGAGGGCGGAGGCGTCGAAGAGGCCGGCGAAGCCGCCGAGGCCGCCGAGACCGGTGGTCTCGGGGCGCTGGGTCTTCTTCACCCACTCCTTCATCAGCTCGACCGCGCGGTCACCCGCTTCGATGTCGACGCCCGCAGCTGCGTAGCTGGCACCCGTCGTCCCAGTGATCTCAGACATGGTGGTGAGAGCTTTCGTGTCGTTACTGCGAGGTGTTACGGGCGACGGATCGCTTCGGTCGCCGCCGTGCCGGCGGCACCGGCCGCGAGCTCGGTCTCCAGAAGCTGCTTGCCGAGCAGCTCGGGGTCCGGGAGGTCCATCGGGTACTCGCCGTCGAAGCAGGCGCGGCAGAGGTTCGGCTTGGCGATCGTGGTCGCCTCGATCATGCCGTCGATGGAGATGTACGCCAGCGAGTCGGCGCCCATGGACTTGCCGATCTCCTCGACCGACAGGCCGTTGGCGATCAGCTCGGCGCGGGTGGCGAAGTCGATACCGAAGAAGCAGGGCCACTTCACGGGCGGGGACGAGATCCGGACGTGGACCTCGGCGGCACCGGCCTCGCGGAGCATGCGGACCAGGGCGCGCTGGGTGTTGCCGCGCACGATCGAGTCGTCGACGACGACCAGACGCTTGCCCTTGATGACTTCCTTGAGCGGGTTCAGCTTCAGCCGGATACCCAGCTGGCGAATGGTCTGCGAGGGCTGGATGAAGGTCCGGCCGACGTAGGCGTTCTTCACCAGGCCCACGCCGTACGGGATGCCGCTCTCTTCCGCGTACCCGACGGCGGCGGGGGTGCCGGACTCCGGCGTGGCTATCACCAGGTCGCCGTCGGCCGGCGCTTCCTGGGCCAGCTTGCGGCCCATCTCCACGCGCGAGAGGTAGACGTTCCGCCCGGCGATGTCGGTGTCGGGGCGGGCCAGGTAGACGTACTCGAAGACACAGCCCTTGGGCTTTGCTTCGGCGAATCGGGAGCTTCGCATCCCGTTCTCGTCGATGGCGATCATCTCGCCCGGCTCGACCTCGCGGACATACGCGGCGCCGCAGATGTCCAGGGCCGCGGACTCCGACGCGATGACCCAGCCGCGCTCCAGGCGGCCGAGGACCAGCGGGCGGATGCCCTGCGGGTCACGGGCCGCGTACAGCGTCTGCTCGTCCATGAAGACGAGGGAGAAGGCACCCTTGACGCTCGGGAGCACCACGGCGGCGGCTTCCTCCACGGTCAGCGGCTTGCCGTCGGCATCGGTCTGGCCCGCGAGCAGCGCGGTGACCAGGTCGGTGTCGTTGGTGGCGGCGACCTGGGTCGCGCGGCCGTTCTCCTTGGGCAGGTCCGCGACCATCTCGGCGAGCTGGGCCGTATTGACCAGGTTGCCGTTGTGGCCGAGCGCGATCGAGCCGTGCGCGGTGGCACGGAACGTCGGCTGCGCGTTCTCCCACACCGAGGCTCCGGTGGTGGAGTAGCGGGCGTGACCGACCGCGATATGGCCCTGGAGGGAGCCGAGAGAGGTTTCGTCGAAGACCTGCGAGACCAGACCCATGTCCTTGAAGACGAGGATCTGGGACCCGTTGCTCACTGCGATGCCCGCGGACTCCTGTCCACGGTGCTGCAGGGCATACAGTCCGAAATAGGTGAGCTTGGCGACCTCTTCACCCGGAGCCCAGACACCGAAGACGCCGCAAGCGTCCTGGGGGCCCTTCTCACCGGGGAGCAGGTCGTGGTTGAGTCGTCCATCACCACGAGGCACGCCACCGAGTGTAGGCGAGATCGACCACTGGTCCGAATTGGGGACGCTGGTCAACGCGCGTAGGTGACACGGCTCGCACTCGGGAAGCTTCGGGCGCCTCATTGACAGGTACGCGCGGCTTGCGCCAGGCTCCCTGATCATGCAGCCCCTCAGTGACCCGACGGTCACCCTTGTGGAGCGCCGCCACGTCGACCTGGTCCGTGTCGCGAGCGCCATCTGTCGCTGCGCCTGCTGAGTAGTTCTTCTCCCCGCCGATTCGTCGGCCTTCTTTCTTCTCCCCTTACTTCCGGCTGCCTGCCGCCGATCCGTGCGCCGCAGCCGTACTCAGGAGTGCGCTGTGTCCTCGTACGACCATGACCAGTTGTCCCGGCGTGCCTTCGGTGGGGTGGCGGGTGCGGCCGCTGCGGCTGCCGCGGCTGCCACTGTCGGGCTTCCCGCCGGTGAGGCGCAGGCCGCCTCTTCCGCTGAGCGGCCGTTCCGGGCTGAGCCTGGGCGGCACGGGCGGCGGCCGAACATCCTGTTCATCCTGGGGGACGACCTCGGCTGGGCTGATCTGTCCTCGTACGGCTCGCCCGATATCGAGACCCCCAACCTGGACCGGCTCGGCCGGCAGGGTGTGCGGTTCACCGATGCGTACTCCGGGTCCGCGACCTGCTCGCCGACCCGGTTCAGCCTCTACACCGGGCGCTTCCCCGGCCGTACCGAGGGCGGGCTCGCGGAGCCGATCGCGGACCGGTCGGTGGGGCTCGAGCCGACGCATCCGACGCTGGCCTCGCTGCTGCGGGACGCGGGGTACGCGACCGCGCTGATCGGCAAGTGGCACTGCGGGTACCTGCCGGACTACTCGCCCACCAAGTCCGGCTGGGACGAGTTCTTCGGGAACTTCGGCGGGGCTCTGGAGTACTACTCCAAGCTCGGGCTCGGCGGGGAGTACGACCTCTTCGAGGGGCGGGTGCGGGAGGGCGACGCGGAGTACAAGGACCTGCGGTACTACACCCGCGTACTGACGGAGCGTGCCAGTGCGTACGTACGGCGTGAGCACGGGAAGCCGTGGCTGCTCAACCTGAACTTCACCACCCCGCACTGGCCCTGGATCGCGGACGGTGACGAGGCGGCGAGCGCCGAGATCGTGCGGCGGATCAAGGCCGGGGACAAGCGGGCGCTCTGGCACGCGGACGGGGGTTCGCTCGCCAAGTACAAGGAGATGGTCGAGGACCTGGACCGGTCGGTGGGGCGGGTGCTCGACGCGCTCAGGGAGTCCGGGCAGGAGCGGGACACGCTCGTGTTCTTCGCGAGCGACAACGGCGGCGAGCGGTTCTCGTACAACTGGCCGCTGAGCGGCAACAAGTCCTCGCTGCAGGAGGGCGGGATACGGGTGCCCGCGCTGCTGCGGTGGCCCGCGCGGATCGGGGGCGGGCAGGTCAGTGACGTGCCGGTGTTCACGCCCGACTGGACGGCGACCCTGCTCGAGCTTGGCGGGGCGCGGCCGCATCCCGCGTACCCGCTGGACGGCACGAGTCTCGCCGGGTACCTGCTGCGTGGCGAGGAGATCGCGGAGCGCGAGCTGTTCTGGCGGGTGCGGGGGGAGCGGGCGCTGCGGCGTGGGCCGTGGAAGTACTACCGGGGGAAGTCCGGCGCGGACCAGCTGTTCCACCTCGACTCGGACCAGCGCGAACAGGCCGACCGGGCGGGCGCGGAGCCGGAGTTGCTGGGGCGGTTGCGGGCGGCTTGGGAGCGTACGGACAAGGGGTTGTTGCCTTATCCGGCGTGAGAGCTGGGGCTTCCCGAACCGGCGGTGCGGGGCCGGTTCCTTAGGGCGGGCTTAAGGGCGGCCTAAGCGGGGTCGTGAGGGGGTCTCTTCCGGAGGGCTGATCGCTAACGTGCCGCAGGCACGGGCCAGTTGATCGCCGTGCACCCCGCATGCCTTTCGGAAGGACCCCCCACATGCGTCTGTCCCCGCGCGCTCTGCTGATATCGGCCGCCTGCGGCTCCGTGGCGCTGGCCGCGGCCGCGCAGTCCCCGGCGTTCGGCGCGCCCGCACCCGCGCCTTCGGCGGCCGAGCGCCGGGTGCAGGTGGTGATGGTGAACTTCACCGACTCTTCCTTCCCGGACGCGGCGGGTACGGAGAAGCTCCTGAAGAACGCGTACTTCGGCGGGAGCGAGTCGCTGACCTCGTACTACAACGAGGTCACCCGGGAATCGACCCGCTTCGTACCCGCCGGGAACGACGGGGACGACGGGGACGACGGGGTGCTCGGGCCGATCGACCTGCCCATGGCGGGCGCGGGCTGCGACAGCGGGAAGATCTCCGACCTGACGTACCGGGCCCTGGCGGACCGGGGCATCACGGAGGACGACTACGAGCACGTGTCCATCGTCTTCCCCAATGAGAAGACCGGCTGCGACTACCTGGCGCTCGGCACCGTCGGCGGCGGCACCACCTGGATGCCCATCGACGGCGCGGACATCTCGATGACCGCGCTTGTCCACGAGTTCGGGCACAACTTCGGCTACAGCCACCACATGCGCGAGCGCT
Organism: Streptomyces boluensis; assembly: GCF_009908195.1. Lineage (GTDB taxonomy): Bacteria > Actinomycetota > Actinomycetes > Streptomycetales > Streptomycetaceae > Streptomyces > Streptomyces boluensis. Next base: position 14,389 of record NZ_JAAAHS010000174.1, read on the forward strand.
GCTCCGGTACCGACCTCGCGTCCTGCGAACTGAGCGACGACACCAGCCACAAGACGCCCATGGGCGGCGGCGGTTGGCGGGCCGGGCTCACCTCGCCCGAGCTGATCCACAGCAAGTGGCTCTCCGGTGCGGAGGCGGTACGGGTCGACAAATCCGGTACGTACACACTGCGTTCGCTGTACGGGGCGGGCGACGGGGTGCGTGCCCTGGACATCCCCGTGGGCGAGGACCGCCTGGTCGTGGAGGTACGCGGCGCGTCCGGCACCCTCGACCAGGGCATCTCGGGCGTGCACGCCTACCGCGTACCGAAGGGGTCCTACGCCAAGTCGGCGCTGGTCGACACCACACCCGACGCGGACCACTGGTCGGACAAGGGCGACCCGGACGCCGACGCCCTCGCGGTCGGCACGCGCCTCACCGACAAGGCGAACCGGGTCGAGGTGAAGGTCGTGAAGTCGGGCGACGGGGCGGCTACGGTCGCGGTGAGTTTGGACGGGGTTCCGGCGGGTGGCGGGGACGCTGCGGGTGGCCTCGCGGAGCGTGGTTCCGGTTCCGGTTCCGGGGACGCTGCGGGTGGCGGGGCGCGGGCGCAGGGGGAGGGC
>NZ_JAAAHS010000175.1 GCF_009908195.1 Streptomyces boluensis
CCCGAAGCCGCCGCGCTCGCCGCGCGCCTCACCGCTGAGGTGGCCCGCGAGGAGGCGGAAGCGCCGACGCCCGCGCCCGTCGGCGTGGGGCCGGACGACTCCCTCTGGGACGACGGCCAGTTGCCGCTGTTCCCGCTCCAACCACCGCGTTCGGGGCGCGAGTTGCTCACCGATCACGTGCTGGCGATGATCTGCTGCGCCGCGATCGACACCGCGGGCGCCGCGCCGGGGCTCGACTGGCTGGACGGGCCCACGCTCCTTGTCTCCGGCGAGCGGGCGGTGGACCTGGCGCCGCGCGTGCACAGCCTCGTGGAGGACGGCGACCCCGAGCCGCTGCGCGACTGGCTCACGGGCCTGGGCGTACGCCCGGAGAAACCGGTACGCCTGGTGTAGCCGAGCCCCCGTACCCGTACACAAGCCCGTGCAAGCCCGGACGAACCCTCAGTGAACCCTGAAGAACCCCCGGCGAATCCCCCCAAGACGGGCCGCAACACCCCCCAGTTCTACGGGAATTCGCGACGAAGGGTGACGGCGCACATGCGTTATGTGATGTGCTGGAGCAGGACGCGGGCAGGGGAGGGGCGGCATGGGTGCGGAGCAGCGGGCGCAGCGGCAGTCGCCACAGGACCAGGCGCAGGGGCAGGCACAGGGGCAGGCACAGAGCCCGAGGCGGCCGATCCGGCGCTGGGAGTCCGGGGCGCTCGCGCACGGCGTCACCGACCCCTTCGGCCAAGGTCCGTTGCCCTGGCTGCGCGGCAGTGAGCACTACTTCGACGACACCGGCCAGGTCGTCCCCTGGTACGTCGACCTGGCCCCCGCACAGGGCGGCACGGAGATCCCGTACCCGCGTACCGTGCGGACCGGCGGGCCGCGTTCCGCCGATGACGTGCACCGGCAGATCAAGGGCTTCGCCTCGACCGGAGCGGTGGCGCCCGGCGAGGCCATCGACTTCCACGTCACGGTCGACCCGCCGCAGGAATTCAGCGTCGACATCTACCGCATCGGGCACTACGCGGGCGACGGCGCCGCGAAGATCACCACCAGCCCGCGGCTCTCCGGCATCGTCCAGCCGCCGCCGCTCACCGCCGACCGCACGGTCTCCTGTCACCACTGGTGGCTCTCCTGGCGGCTGCAGATCCCGAGTTTCTGGAACATCGGGGCGTATGTGGCCGTCCTCACCACCGTCGACGGCTACCGCTCGCACATCCCCTTCACGGTGCGCGACGAGCACCCCGCCGACCTGCTCCTGCTGCTCCCCGACGTGACCTGGCAGGCGTACAACCTCTACCCGGAGGACGGCCGCACCGGCGCCAGCCTCTACCACGCCTGGGACGAGGAGGGCCGGCTGCTCGGCGAGGGCGAGGCCGCCCACACCGTGTCCTTCGACCGGCCGTACGCGGGCGCGGGCCTCCCCCTGCACGTGGGCCACGCCTACGACTTCATCCGCTGGGCCGAGCGGTACGGATACGACCTGGCGTACGCCGACACCCGCGATCTGCACGCGGGCCGTATCGACCCGACGCGGTACCGCGGACTGGTCTTCCCCGGCCACGACGAGTACTGGTCGGCGCCCATGCGGCGCACGGCCGAGGCGGCCAGGGAGCACGGCACCTCACTGGTGTTCCTCTCCGCCAACACCATGTACTGGCAAGTGGAGTTGAGCCCCTCCCCCTCCGGCGTGCCCGACCGCCTGCTGACCTGCCGCAAGCGCCGCGGCCCCGGAAAACCGGCCCTGTGGCGCGACGTCGACCGCGCCGAGCAGCAGCTCCTCGGCATCCAGTACGCGGGCCGCGTCCCCGAACCGCACCCCCTGGTGGTGCGCAACAGCGACCACTGGCTGTGGGAGGCGACCGGTGCGTACGAGGGCGACGAGCTGGAAGGCCTGGTCGCGGGCGAGGCCGACCGGTACTTCCCGCGTACCGCGCTCCCCGAGCACAGCGGGCGCATCCTCCTCGCGCACTCGCCGTACAGCGACGGGAGCGGCGCCCGCCGGCACCAGGAGACCTCCCTCTACCGCGCCCCGTCCGGCGCCCTGGTCTTCGCCTCCGGCACCTTCGCCTGGTCCCCGGCCCTTGACCGTCCCGGCCATGTCGACCCCCGCATCCAGCGCGCCACGGCCAACCTCCTCGACCGCATCTGCAAACGCGACTGACGCCCGATCCGCAAACGCGACCGACACCCCGACCGGCATACGCGACCGCCGCGCCCCGGCCGCACCCGCCCCTGGCCGAAAGCAGCCCTCCGCATACGGGAGAATGCAAGCGATAGGTCAAAACCACGGGGAGGAACCGTGTCCGGATTCGTCGAAAAGCCCGAGCCGATCGAGGTTCCGGGCCTGGTGCATCTGCACACCGGCAAGGTGCGCGAGCTGTACCAGAACGAGGCGGGCGACCTCGTGATGGTCGCCAGCGACCGTATGTCCGCGTACGACTGGGTGCTGCCCAGCGAGATCCCCGACAAGGGCCGGGTGCTCACCCGCCTTTCGCTGTGGTGGTTCGACCAGCTCGCCGACCTGGTCCCGAACCACGTCCTGTCCACGGAGCTGCCCGCGGGCGCCCCGGCCGACTGGGCGGGCCGCACGCTGATCTGCAAGTCGCTGCAGATGACCCCGGTGGAGTGCGTGGCGCGCGGCTATCTGACGGGTTCAGGACTCGTCGAGTACGAGCAGTCCCGCACCGTCTGCGGCCTCGCGCTGCCCGAGGGTCTGGTCGACGGCTCCGAGCTGCCCGCGCCGATCTTCACGCCCGCCACCAAGGCCGCGGTCGGCGAGCACGACGAGAACGTCAGCTACGAGGAAGTGGCCCGCCAGGTCGGCGCGGAGACCGCCGCCCAGCTGCGCCGGACGACCCTCGACGTGTACGCGAGGGCCCGTGACATCGCGCGCGAGCGCGGCATCCTGCTCGCGGACACCAAGTTCGAGTTCGGCTTCGACGGCACGGAGTTGGTGATCGCCGACGAGGTGCTCACCCCGGACTCCTCGCGCTTCTGGCCCGCCGACACCTGGCAGCCGGGCCGCGCGCAGCCCTCGTACGACAAGCAGTACGTACGGGACTGGCTGACCTCGCCGGCGTCCGGCTGGGACCGCAAGAGCGAGCAGCCGCCGCCCGCGCTGCCGCCCGAGGTCGTGGAGCGCACCCGCGCCAAGTACCTGGAGGCGTACGAGCGTCTGACCGGCACGCGCTGGTAGTACGCACGACGAAGCCCCCGGCGCCGATGGCGCCGGGGGCTTCGTTCTCTGAGCGGACGACCAGGTTCGAACTGGCGACCTCAACCTTGGCAAGGTTGCGCTCTACCAACTGAGCTACGTCCGCAAGGCGTGCACCGAGTCGGTGCACCTCCACTATAGCCAACCTCGCTCGCGTGCGATGCGCACTGCCGCATGACGGTTCTCGGCAGCGAGCTTCGAAACGGCGGAGGAGAGGTAGTTGCGGACCGTGCCCTGCGACAGCGCGGCCCGTTCCGCGATCTCCGCGACGGGCGCCCCGTCGGCCGCGAACTCCAGCACTTCGGTCTCCCGCGCGGTCAGCGGTGAGTCCCCCGAGGCGATCGCGTCGGCCGCCAACTCCGGGTCCACATAACGGTTTCCGGCGTGCACGGTGCGGATGATCTCGGCCAGCCGCTGGGCGCTGACGGTCTTCGGCACGAAGCCGCGCACCCCCGCTTCGAGGGCCCGCTTGAGGTGTCCCGGGCGGCCGTGACTGGTGACGATCATGGTTCTGCAGTCGGGGAGTTCGGTGCGCAGCGATGTGGCCACCCTCACACCGTCGAGGCCCGGCATCTGCAGATCGAGGACCGCGACGTCCGGCCGGTGCGCGCGGGCCATGGCGAGCGCCTCGGGTCCGCTGGCGGCCTCGGCGACGACGGTCAGATCGTCCTCCAGGGCGAGCAGCGCGGCGAGCGCTCCCCGGATCAGATGCTCGTCGTCGGCGAGCAGTACGCGTACGGCCGTCACCGGGTGCTCCTCTTCTTCGTGCCGGCCGCGCCCGCGCGGTCCTGGTGTGCCGGTGTGCCGTGCGGTGCTGTCCCGGGGCGGGGGACGGCCGGTGCCGTGGGGCCGGGCAGCGGCACCTCGGCGGTGAGCTTGAAGTGGCCGCCCGCGGCGGGGCCCGCCTCCAGGACGCCGTCCACCGCGGACAGCCGCTCGCGCAGTCCCACGAGTCCGGAGCCGGACGAGGCCCCGGGGGCGGGGGCCTGACCCGCCCCGTTGTTCTCGACCGTCAGGACGGCCGTGGCGGGTTCCTGGCCGGTGACCCGCAGCGCGACCGTGCAGCGGTCCGCGTCCCCGTGCCGGAGCACATTGGTGGCCGCCTCCCGGACCACCCAGCCGAGCGCCGCGTGCACGGCGGGCGGCAGCGCGTCGGCCGCCTCGGTGCCGAGTACCCGGCAGTCGATCCCGGCGGCCTTCAACACGCCCTGCGCACCGGCGAGTTCGGCACCGAGGCCGACCTCGCGGTAGCCCCGTACGACCTCGCGGACCTCGCGCTGGGAGTCCTGGGCGATGCGCTGCACCTCGATCATCTGCTCCACCGCCTCGGGCCGGTCGCGCCGGGCCAGCTGCACGGCGAGCTCGCTCTTGAGGGCGACCACGGCGAGGTTGCGGCCGAGCACGTCGTGCAGGTCGCGGCCGAACCGCAGCCGCTCCTCGGCGACGGCGAGCCGGGCCTGTACGTCACGGGCCGTGCGGAGCTCGTACATCACGCCGAGACCCCAGGCGGACAGGCGTACTGTGCCGGCGATCCAGGCACCGACCACCAGAATCGTGATCAAGATGGCGATGAGCGTCCGGCCGCCGCTGTTCATCAGCCAGAGCACGCCGCACAGCGGTGCCGTCACGCCGAGCAGTGCCACCAGGCTGATCCGCACCGGCACGGTCAGGCTGTACGCGACGAGGAGCGGCAGCACCGCGCACGCCAGCGCCGTCGGGAAGAGCGGGAACCGGGTGGGCCCGGTGAGCCCGCCGAGGACCAGGAGCCCGGCGAGCTGGACCACCATCAGCGCGCAGCTCACGAGCAGTTCCCGCCGTGGCACCGGAGCGTCGTCCAGATACACCCGGAACCCTGCTTTGGTCGCCTTGGTGCCCCAGTACCCCTGGGCCACCGAGACGAGCAGCACGGCGATGATCAGGGCGGCGGGCGCGGCGTGCCGGACCGGCCGGGTCACCGTCAGCGCCATCCCGATGGGGACGTTCCACCAGACGAGGAAGTACACCGTTCCCCGTGTGTAGAGGTCCATCCGGTCGAAGTCGCTGTGCTTGCGCCACTTCCTGACCTGTCCGAACACCGTTCCACCCGTTCCCCGTGTCCGAGCTCACCGGATGAGCTCACCTCTAGTGCCGCGGCTCCCACCGGAACCACCGCTGTACAGCAAACACGGCGATGACGACCCAGGCCACCGCCGTGGCGACGGCGCCCAGCGCCTCATACGCGGTGAGGTCGCCGGTCCAGCCGCCGCGCACGAGCCGGATCGCGGGCGAGGCCGGCAGGAGTTCCAGTACGGAGGCCAGCTTGTCGGGGAAGACCTCAAGGGGAACGGTCATGCCGGAGCCGATCATCGACACGAACATCAGCGGCAGGCTGGACACCTGGGCGCTCTCCGCGGTGCGGCTGAACGCGGCGGTCACGGCGGCGAGGGCCACCATCAGGACGATCCCGAGGAGCACGCCGAGCACGGTCAGGTGGAGTGCCTTCGGCGCCTCCAGGTCGACCATGGCCATGCAGCCGAAGGCCACCACGACGCACTGCACCACGCCGATCAGGGCGGCCGGGAGCGCGGTGCCCGCGAGGATCTCCCGGTCGCGCAGCTCGCCGGTGCGCAGCCGCTTGAGGACGAGTTCCTCGCGGCGGGCCACGAAGATGTTCGTGAGCGCCGAGTACACCGCGAAAAGCATCGCGAAGCCGACGCCCGCGGCCAGCATCGAGGTCCCCATGGTGACGCCGGCCTTCGCGAGCATGTCCTCCTTGAGCGTCTGCGCGACGCTCAGGGGTAGTAGCAGGGGCACGATGAGCGCCGTCACGAGCATGCCCTTGCTCCGCCCGAGCAGCGTCAACTCGGCCCGCCCCAGGGCCGCGAGCCGCCCCGCGGACGTCGTCGTGGGGCCGGTCGTGGTCGCGGTCGCGGTGCTCATGCCACCTTCTCCTTCTGCCGTGCTTCTTCCTTGACGTCCCGCGCGATCTGCAGGAACGCCTCTTCGAGCGAGGCGGACCGTACGTCGAGCCCGCGCAGCTCGACGCCCGCGTCCTGGGCCCACAACAACAGCCGGGTGGCGGCCTGTTGGAGCTCCTTCGTACGGAGCTTCACCTTCCGCCCGGCGACGTCGTGCGAGCTGACGCCGAGGGCGTCAAGCGGCGGCAGGTCTCCGAGGTGGTAGCCGTCGGGCAGCTCGAAGGAGATCTGCGAGGGCTGCAGGGCGGTCACCTCGGCGGGCGTGCCGCTCACCGCGAGCTGCCCCTCGTGCATGATCGCGAGCCGGTCCGCGAGCGACTCGGCCTCTTCCAGGTAGTGCGTGGTGAGCAGCACGGTGGTGCCGGAGGCGCGCAGCGCCCGCACCAACTCCCAGGTCTCCGCGCGCCCTTCGGCGTCGAGTCCGGTGGTCGGCTCGTCGAGGAACAGCACCTCGGGCCGCCCGAGCAGCGCGAGCGCCAGGTCGAGCCGCCGCTTCTCGCCGCCGGACAACTGCTTGATGCGTACGCCGGACCGCTTGGCCAGACCGACCAGCTCCAGGGCCTCTCCCGCGGGCCTGGAACCGCTCGTGCAGCCGGACCACATGCGCACGGCCTCGGTGACGGTCAGCTCGGCGGGGAACCCGCCTTCCTGCAGCATCACGCCGATCCGGGGTCGTACGTGGTGCCGCTCGGCGTACGGGTCGTGCCCGAGCACCCGCACGCTGCCGCTCGCGGGTCGCGCGAGCCCTTCGAGTACTTCGACGGTGGATGTCTTGCCCGCGCCGTTGGTGCCGAGCAGGGCGAAGAGTTCGCCGCGGCCGACGGCGAAGGAAATCCCTCGCACGGCCTCGAACCCGCCCCCGTACACGCGCCGCAGATCGGTGACTTCGATCACGTGGTCATCGGTGTTCATGCCTTCCAGCATTCCGTGGCCACCGGGGCGCGGGCAGTGCGGGCTGTCACGATCCGGCATGACAAATGTCAGACGGGAAACGGGAGATCGACTTCAGATCGCCTTCGACGGAGAAGGAAGAACGAAGGAAGAACGTCGAAGGCCCCGGTCCAATGGACCGGGGCCTTCGATTCTGAGCGAACGACGAGGTTCGAACTCGCGACCTCAACCTTGGCAAGGTTGCGCTCTACCAACTGAGCTACGTTCGCATTGCCTCCGACCGGCTCTCACCGATCGGCGCGAGCACCAGAGTACCTGATCCACCGGAGTGGTCGGTAACCGATGCAGAGCGGGTGACAGGAATTGCACACTGCGCCTCCCCCTTGGAAAGGGGGTGTTCTACTACTGAACTACACCCGCGCGTCCTCCGTGGAGTCCGGCCTTGCGGCCTCGCCCCGCGGCGCGCTCCGAACTTTAGCCGACCTGCGGGGGTGCTTTGCAAGTCGGCGGCCGCGGCGGTCCGACGGAGCTCCGCCGCAGCGGCCGTACGGGGGTGGTCAGTTGGCGGCCTCGAACGCCTCGTAGACCTTCTTCGGGATCCGGCCGCGGGCCGGTACCTCCATCTTGTGCGATCGGGCCCAGGCGCGGACCGCCGCCGGGTCCGGGGTCACCGCCGTGTGCTTGAACGCCTTGCCGGGCTTGCCGGCCGCGCTCGCCCGCGACTGCTTACGACCCGCGTGCAGGTAGGGCGCGAGTGCCTTGCGCAGTTTCTTGGCATTGGCTTGATTGAGGTCGATCTCGTACGACTTGCCATCGAGACCGAAGGCGACCGTTTCCGCCGCTTCTCCGCCGTCGATGTCGTCGGAGAGAGTGACTACGACACGCTGCGCCACGAATATCGGTCCCTTCATGCGGACGCACCGCCCTGACATGCGGCGATGGCCGACTGTTCGGCTGTGGTCCGGCTCTTGCCCGGTTCTTTTCGGGGCAAAGCACCGGCTATCCCGAGGTATTGCCAATTCCTTTGTACAGGGCTTGGCAATGCATTGGGAAGTCCGACTAAAACTCTCCGCGTGTCCGTGGGCAATGCTTGCGGCAAAGGCTGCCCGTGATTTTCCCTGGATTTTCCCTGGGCGGTGGCACATGTCTCCCTAAAGTGACGGCCATCACGTAGGAGTCTACGAATCTATGCGCGTAGAAATTTCCGTCGGATACGCTGAACGAACCGTTCTCACGCACCACACACCGGGAGTGCCAGTGGCACGCGTCGTAGTCGACGTCATGCTCAAGCCCGAGATCCTCGACCCCCAGGGACAGGCGGTGCAGCGTGCACTGCCGCGCCTGGGATATCAGGGCATCGCGGACGTACGTCAAGGAAAGCGCTTCGAGCTGGAGGTCGAAGGGCCGGTCGACGAGGCCGCCCTCGCCCGTATCCACGAACTGGCCGAGACGTTCCTCGCCAACACCGTCATCGAGGACTTCGTCGTCAAGGTCGAAGAGTCTGTAGCGGCCGGGGAGTCGAAGTGACCGCTCGTATCGGAGTCGTCACTTTTCCCGGCACGCTCGACGACCGTGACACGCAGCGTGCGGTCCGTGTCGCCGGCGCGGAAGCGGTGCCGCTCTGGCACCGCGACAAGGACCTGAAGCAGGTCGATGCCGTGGTTCTGCCCGGCGGTTTCTCCTACGGCGACTATCTGCGGGCCGGGGCGATCTCCCGGTTCTCGCCGGTGATGGAGACGATCATCGAGCAGGCCAAGGGCGGAATGCCGGTTCTGGGTATCTGCAATGGCTTTCAGGTCCTCACCGAAACGCATCTGCTGCCCGGTGCGATGCTGCGGAACAACCATCTGCACTTCGTCTGCCGCGACCAGAAGCTGCGCGTCGAGACGGACAACACCGCCTGGACCGCCGATTACTCGGCCGGCCAGGAGATCTCGGTCCCGCTCAAGAACATCGACGGCCGCTATGTCGCCGACGAGCGCACCCTGGACATGCTGGAGGCCGAGGGCCGCGTCGCCTTCCGGTACCTGGACGTGAACCCCAACGGCTCGCTGCGTGACATCGCGGGCATCTCCAACGCGGCGGGCAACGTCGTCGGCCTGATGCCGCACCCCGAGCACGCCGTCGAGCCGCTGGTCGGCACGGGCCGCACGGACGGCCTCGGTTTCTTCACCTCGATCCTGAAGAAGTTGGTCAACGCATGACGCTGGACACGGTCAAGCACGCCGCCGAGACCCCCGCGGTCGACCAGCCCTGGAAGGAACTCGGCCTCAAGCAGGACGAGTACGCGCGTATCCGCGAGATCCTCGGCCGCCGGCCCACCGGTGCCGAACTCGCCATGTACTCCGTGATGTGGAGCGAGCACTGCTCGTACAAGAGCAGCAAGGTGCACCTCAAGCAGTTCGGTGAGAAGGCGCCCGAGAACGACGCGCTGCTCGTCGGCATCGGTGAGAACGCCGGTGTGGTCGACGTCGGCCAGGGCTACGCGGTCACCTTCAAGGTCGAGTCGCACAACCACCCCAGCTACATCGAGCCGTACCAGGGCGCCGCGACCGGAGTCGGCGGCATCGTCCGCGACATCCTCGCGATGGGCGCACGGCCGGTCGCCGTCATGGACCCGCTGCGGTTCGGCGCCGCCGATCACCCCGACACCAAGCGCGTCCTGCCGGGCGTCGTCGCGGGCATCGGCGGGTACGGCAACTGCCTGGGCCTACCCAACATCGGCGGCGAGGTCGTCTTCGACCCCTGCTACCAGGGCAACCCGCTGGTCAACGCGCTCTGCGTGGGTGTCATGAAGCACGAGGACATCCACCTCGCCAAGGCTTCCGGCACCGGAAACAAGGTCATCCTGTACGGCGCCCGCACCGGCGGCGACGGCATCGGCGGCGTCTCGGTGCTCGCGAGCGAGACCTTCGACTCGACCGGCCCGTCCCGGCGCCCGGCCGTCCAGGTCGGCGACCCGTTCCAGGAGAAGCTGCTCATCGAGTGCACCCTGGAGATCTTCCGCGAGGACCTCGTGGACGGCATCCAGGACCTCGGCGGCGCCGGACTCTCCTGCGCCACCAGCGAGTTGGCCTCGGCTGGCTCCGGCGGTATGCGCGTGGAGCTCGACACGGTGCCGCTGCGCGACGCGACGCTCTCGCCCGAGGAGATCCTCATGAGCGAGTCGCAGGAACGCATGTGCGCGGTCGTCGAGCCCGGCAAGGTCGACCGCTTCCTGGAGATCTGCGAGAAGTGGGACGTCATCGCCACCGTCATCGGTGAGGTGACCGAGGGCGAGCGCCTGGAGATCTTCTGGCACGGCGAGCAGATCGTCGACGTCCCGCCGCGCACGGTCGCCCACGAGGGCCCGGTCTACGAGCGCCCCTACGCACGCCCCGAGTGGCAGGACGCGCTGCAGGCCGACGACGCCGGCGCCCTCGCGCGCCCGGCGAACGCGGACGAGCTGCGCGAGCAGATCCTCAAGCTCGTGGCCTCGCCGAACCAGGCCTCCAAGGCGTGGATCACCGACCAGTACGACCGTTTCGTGCAGGGCAACACGGTGCTCGCGCAGCCCGAGGACTCCGGCATGGTGCGCGTCGACGAGGACAGCAACCTCGGTGTCGCCGTGTCGACCGACGGCAACGGGCGGTACGCGAAGCTCGACCCGTACGCGGGCGCGCAGTTGGCGCTCGCCGAGTCGTACCGCAATGTCGCCGCGTCCGGCGCCAAGCCGCTCGCCATCTCCAACTGCCTGAACTTCGGCTCGCCCGAGGACCCGGCGGTCATGTGGCAGTTCGCCGAGGCCACCCGTGGTCTCGCGGACGGCTGCCTGGAGCTCGGCACCCCGGTGACCGGCGGCAACGTCTCCCTCTACAACCAGACCGGTGAGACCGCCATCCACCCCACTCCGGTGGTCGCGGTGCTCGGTGTGATCGACGACGTCAACCGGCGCACGCCGATCGCCTTCGCCGAAGAGGGTCAGCTGATCTACCTCCTGGGTGACACCCACGAGGAGTTCGGCGGCTCGGCCTGGTCCCAGGTCGTCCACGACCACCTGGGCGGTCTGCCGCCGAGGGTCGACCTGGAGCGCGAGAAGCTGCTCGCCGACATCCTCATCTCGGCCTCCCGTGACGGCATGATCGACGCCGCGCACGACCTGTCCGACGGCGGTGTCGTGCAGGCGGTCGTCGAGTCCTGCCTGCGCGGCGGCAAGGGCGCCCGCCTGGTCGTCCCTGACGGTCTGGACGCGTTCACGTTCCTGCTCTCCGAGTCCGCGGGCCGCGCGATCGTCGCGGTGCCGCGCAGCGAGGAGCTCCGGTTCACGGACATGTGCGGGGCGCGCGGCCTGCCGGTCACCCGCATCGGCGTGATCGACGGTGACTCCGTCGAGGTGCAGGGCGAGTTCGACCTGCCGCTGAGCGAGCTGCGCACGGCCCACGAGGAGACGGTGCCGGGCCTGTTGGCCTGAACTCCCTCTCGTACGTAGGCCGTTCTCGTACGTGAGTCGTTCTCGTACGTACGTCACCTGAGGCCCCGCCCGGTCTGTCCGGGCGGGGCCTCAGCTGTGTCAGACCCGGCTGGTAGCTTCGGGATCAGTCGGGGGACGGGGGAGCACATGGCGCTGGACGGACAGGCCGGGACACGGCTGCCGGACGGGCTCGCGCCGTGGCGTGCGGGCAGACGGCGGGGGCCGCGCCTGCGCGACACCGACTCCCGCGGGCGGAACGCGTTCAACCGTCTCCTTGTCCTCTTCGCCGTGGCCGCGATCGGCTTCGGTGGGTACGAGATCTGGACGGTCTGGGACAACCGGCGCACCATCGACGAGGCGTGCGCGGGCCTGGTCCCCGCGGGCCAGGTGATGAGCCTCGAGCACGGCGGCGGCCGGATCGAGGCCAACTCCGAGCACATCGACGCCACCGCGCACCGCGGCGTCTGCCGGATCTACAGCACCGAGGCGGGCGAGGCCTGGGACGGGGAGTCCGGGATACGGCTGTTCTTCGAGGCGTCGGTCGCCCTTGAGCCCGAGGCGGAGGCCGAGGACGTCGACCACACCTACGACCCGTTGCTGGACGAGAACTTCCACCCGTACCTGGACGGGCCGGTGGGCAGCGGCATCCCGGGCCGGGTCACGGACAGCGGCGTCGGCGTGAAACTGGCCTGCCGCGCGGACGGCGAGCCCAATGAGGACGGCGTACGGAACGTAGTGGCGCGCGCCGTCTCGTCGGGCGACGGTCACACCCCGCTCACCACCGGCCGGCAGATGAGCCAGCGGACCCGCGACCAGCTGGCCCGGATAGCCGTCGCCACCGCCAACCGCCTCGGCGAGGAGCTCGGCTGCACCCAGCGCCTTCCGGAACCGTCGGACCGAGTCCCGCCGGTCCAGGGCAAGTTGATCAAGGCGGGCGCAGCGGAAGGGACCTGCGACTGGTACGCCCGCTGGAACCGCGGCCGGCACGCCCCGGCCATGCCCGACCAGGTGATGGAGACGGCCGTCGACCCGGACGTATGGCAGGAGAAGTGCGGCCTCGCCCTCGGGGGTGGCCGGGCCCACGCACTCTGGGAGAGGTGGGAGAAGTACGAGCCGGACGAATCCGGTGACGGCGATTCCGGCGATTCCGGCGACGCTGGCAGGGACGACGACCTCGACGCACCGACCGAGCGGGCCGAGATGTGGGCCTCGACGCAGAGTTGGTTCGGGGAGTCGGCCCAGCATGTCCGCTTCGACACCGCCGATCTGGACGGGGCCGTCCCGACGGCGGAGCCCGGGAAGTCGGGCCGGGCGCCGAAGAAGGCCGCCTGGTGGGCCTCGTCCGTGTGCGACGGACAGCCCGCCGTGCACACCCTCACGCTCAGCCATGAGTACGCGCGCGCCCTGTCCGCCGACCCCATGCATGCGCTGCGTCTCGCCACGCTTTTCCGCGCCTATGTCGAGGACGTCGCGAAGCGCCGCGGCTGCACCCGGCTGAACTTCCCGAACGCCCAAGATCTCGCCCTGGACCGGAAGTAGGGTTCCCGCATGCCACAAGGGAAGAAGCGCCCGCGCACGTACGACCCGAAGAAGATTCAGGCGGCCGTCCTCGCGCAGTTCAGCGCCGTACGGGAAGCGGTGCGGGACCTCACGCCCGAGCAGCTCGCCGGCTCCACGTACCTGGGCGACTGGACGGTGCGGGACCTGGTGGTGCACATCGACATGGGCGTCCGCGCGGTCGTCCGCCACCTCGACGACACCGCGCCGGCCGAGGTGGAACTGACGCTCCTGGAGTGGCCGTTGCGGACCGCCCGGTTCGCGGACGACCTCGCCCGGTTCGTCCCGGAGCTCGCCGAGCGGGCCCCGGAGGATCTGGACGAGCTGTTCGCCGGGACCACGGCCGCCCTGACGGAGCGGTTGGCCGCCGCCGACCCGCACCGGCTCCTGGCGACCCGGGTCGGCGTCATGAACCTGAACGACTTCATGGTCACCCGCACCATCGAACTGATCGTCCACACCGACGACTTGAACCGTGCGGCGGGCCTCGACATCCCCCTCGACCGGCAGACCCTGGCCGCCTGCACCCGGGTGCTCGCGGACGCGTTCGCGGCGAAGGCCCCCGGCGGTGCGACGGAGCTGCGGATCCCGCCGTACGCCGTGGTGCAGTGCGTCGAGGGCCCCCGGCACACCCGCGGCACTCCGCCCAACGTGGTCGAGACCGACCCGCTGACCTGGGTACGCCTCGCCACGGGGCGTACGGACTGGGCGACCGCCCGCGACGAGGCGAAGGTCCACGCCAGCGGGGAGCGGGCGGACCTGGCGGGGCTGCTGCCGGTCATGAGCTGAGGAGCCGCTGTCTCCCCGCTGATCGACTGTGGACACAGAGTGATCGTCGAGAGAGCGGAACCGATCACCCCACCTGCTCCGTCACACCGGCATGCACACGCAGCGAAAGACCCTCAGCACCGTCGGAGTCGTCAGTGCCGCAGCGGCCTTGGGGCTGCTCACGGCCTGCGGGGCCGACCAGAGCACCGCCGGTGACGCACCGGCCGAACCCCGCGTGCCCGTGACCGGTACGCACTGGACCGTGGACAGCGTCACGGCCGACGGCAAGAAGTCCGACGCGCCGGGCACCAAGGCCTATGTGTCCTTCGACGAGAAGGGCCGGGCCTCGGGCAACTTCGGCTGCAACGGCTTCGGCGGCGTCGCCTCGGTGAAGGGCGACACCATCACCGTGGACAAGATCGCCAAGACCGAGATGTCCTGCGGCGACAAGATCGACCAGCTGGAGACCACCCTGACCAAGGCCCTCAAGGGCAAGCTCAAGGCCAAGGTCAGCGGCGACAAGCTGACCCTGACCACGGCCGACGGCGACTCCGTCACGCTCAGCTCCGAGCCGCCCGCCGAGCTGACCGGCACCAAGTGGAAGCTCACTGACACGGTCGAGAAGGAGGTGGCGACCACCTTGCCCGAGAAGGCCAAGGACGCCCACCTGATCTTCGACAAGGACGGCACGGTGCACGGCAACCTCGGCTGCAACGAGGTCAACGCCACGGCCAAGGTCACCGACGGCAAGATCGAGCTGGGCGTCCCGCGGCTCACCCGCAAGATGTGCCCGGGCGACGTGATGAAGTCCGAGAGCGAGCTGGTGAAGCTGTTCGACTCGAAGGTCACCTACGAGATCGAGCACCGCACCCTGCACATCACGGGCACCGACGGCACCGGCGTCAACGCGAGTGCCGCCCCCGCGAAGCAGAAGTAGCGGCGGTACGCCGGCGGCGGCCCCTGAGCAGGAACGCGGCGCCGAGCGCCAACAGCGTGGCCCCGCCGGCGGCCACCGGCACGGTGCCGGAGTCCCCACCGGTCTCGGCGAGTTCGGTCCCGTCGGCACCGGCACCCGCCCCGTCGCCGGTCGCGGCCGCGGGCGCACGGCCCTCCCCCGG
>NZ_JAAAHS010000176.1 GCF_009908195.1 Streptomyces boluensis
GATCGGGAGCCCGGCACGGAGGGGGAGACGAGGGGGTCCGGCCACGGGTCGGACCCCCTCGCAACGCGAGTTGTCCACAGGCCGCCCGGAGTGTCCGAGCCCGGCGGTAGCGTCGTGCCATGTCGAAAGCGGCGGGGAGCCCGACAGCGGGCGCGGCACGGAATCCGACGGCGGTCGAAGGCGTCCTGGAGCGGATCACGTATGCCAACGAAGAGAGTGGCTACACGGTGGCGAGGGTCGACACCGGCCGGAGCGGCGATCTGCTGACCGTCGTGGGCGCGCTGCTCGGCGCCCAGGTCGGCGAGTCCCTGCGGATGGAGGGCAGTTGGGGCTCCCACCCGCAGTACGGCAAGCAGTTCACGGTGGAGAACTACACGACGGTGCTGCCCGCCACGGTCCAGGGCATCCGCCGCTATCTCGGCTCCGGCCTGGTCAAGGGCATCGGCCCGGTCTTCGCCGACCGCATCACCCAGCACTTCGGCCTGGACACCCTCGACATCATCGAGCAGGAGCCGAAGCGCCTGATCGAGGTGCCGGGACTCGGCCCCAAGCGCACCGCGAAGATCGCCGCCGCCTGGGAGGAGCAGAAGGCCATCAAGGAAGTGATGGTCTTCCTGCAGAGCGTGGAGGTCTCCACCTCCATCGCGGTGCGCATCTACAAGAAGTACGGCGACGCCTCCATCTCCGTCGTCAAGAACCAGCCGTACCGCCTCGCGGCCGACGTCTGGGGCATCGGGTTCCTCACCGCCGACCGCATCGCCCAGGCCGTCGGCATCCCGCACGACAGCCCGGAGCGCGTCAAGGCGGGCCTGCAGTACGCCCTGTCCCAGTCCACCGACCAGGGCCACTGCTTCCTGCCCGAGGAGCAGTTGATCAGCGACGCGGTGAAGCTCCTCCAGGTCGACACCGGTCTGGTCATCGAGTGCCTCGCCGAACTGGCCGGTGAGGAAGAGGGCGTGGTGCGCGAGCAGGTGCCGGGTCCCGAGGACGGCACGCCCGTCACGGCCGTCTATCTGGTGCCGTTCCACCGGGCCGAACTCTCGCTGTCCGCCCAGGTGTTGCGGCTGCTGCGCACCGAGGACGACCGGATGCCCGCCTTCCAGGACGTCGACTGGGACAAGGCCCTGTCCTGGCTCAAGGGGCGTACGGGCGCTGAACTCGCCGCCGAGCAGGAGGAGGCGGTGAAGCTGGCCCTCACCCGCAAGGTCGCGGTGCTCACCGGCGGCCCCGGCTGCGGCAAGTCGTTCACGGTGCGCTCGGTCGTCGAGCTGGCCCGCGCCAAGCAGGCCAAGGTGGTGCTCGCCGCCCCCACCGGACGCGCCGCCAAACGCCTCGCCGAGCTCACCGGGGCCGAGGCCTCCACCGTGCACCGCCTGCTCGAGCTGAAGCCCGGCGGCGACGCGGCGTACGACCGGGACCGCCCTCTCGACGCCGATCTGGTGGTCGTCGACGAGGCGTCCATGCTCGACCTGCTGCTCGCCAACAAGCTGGTGAAGGCCGTGCCGCCGGGGGCCCATCTGCTCTTTGTCGGCGATGTCGACCAGTTGCCCAGCGTCGGCGCGGGCGAGGTGCTCAGGGACCTGCTCGACGAGGCGGGCCCGGTGCCCGCGGTGCGCCTCACCCGGATCTTCCGGCAGGCCCAGGAGTCCGGCGTCGTCACCAACGCCCACCGCATCAACTCCGGTACGCCACCGCTCACTCAGGGCCTGAAGGACTTCTTCCTGTTCGTGGCCGAGGAGACCGAGGAGGCGGGCCGGCTCACCGTGGATGTGGCGGCCCGGCGCATTCCGGCCAAGTTCGGCCTCGACCCGCGCCGCGATGTGCAGGTGCTCGCCCCGATGCACCGCGGACCGGCCGGGGCGGGGGCGCTCAACGGCCTGTTGCAGCAGGCCGTCACGCCCGCGCGCCCCGAGCTGCCGGAGAAGAGATTCGGCGGCCGCACGTTCCGCGTCGGCGACAAGGTCACCCAGATCCGCAACAACTACGAGAAGGGCAAGAACGGCGTCTTCAACGGCACCGTGGGCGTCGTCACCGAGCTCGACACGGACGAGCAACGGCTGACGGTGCTGACGGACGAGGACGAGGAAGTGCCGTACGACTTCGACGAACTCGACGAGCTGGCCCATGCGTACGCGGTCACCATCCACCGTTCGCAGGGCAGCGAGTACCCCGCGGTGGTGATTCCGGTCACCACCGGTGCCTGGATGATGCTCCAGCGGAACCTGCTCTACACGGCGGTGACCAGGGCCAAGAAGCTTGTTGTCCTGGTTGGTTCACGCAAGGCGCTCGGGCAGGCGGTGCGCACGGTCTCGGCGGGACGTAGGTGCACAGCGCTTGACCACAGGCTGCGGGGGAACTGACGATTCGACTGCCCGAAACTTGATCGATCATTTCGGTGGCAAAGGTCACGAGGGGGTTCCGGAACCAGGGCGAAGGGGGCAGGATGAGCAGGCTGACGGCACTGAGTGCCGTCAATAGGCCCAATGGTCGACCCCGAGTGCACTCTCCAGGGCCAAATGGGGGATGGTAGAGACAGTCAGGGCACCTCGAAGAAGAGGCACTACGTCGGTGAGGGACGAGACGTGAGCGACAACTCTGTAGTACTGCGGTACGGCGATGGCGAGTACACCTACCCGGTGATCGACAGCACCGTCGGCGACAAGGGCTTCGACATCGGGAAGCTGCGCGCCCAGACCGGTCTGGTGACCCTGGACAGTGGGTACGGCAATACCGCCGCCTATAAATCGGGCGTCACCTATCTGGACGGCGAGAAGGGCATCCTGCGGTACCGCGGCTACCCGATCGAGCAGCTGGCCGAGCGTTCCACCTTCATCGAGGTGGCGTACCTGCTGATCAACGGCGAGCTCCCCACCGTCGACGAGCTCTCCACCTTCCGTGACGAGATCACCTCGCACACGCTGCTGCACGAAGACGTCAAGCGGTTCTACGACGGCTTCCCGCGCGACGCCCACCCGATGGCCATGCTGTCCTCGGTCGTCTCGGCGCTGTCCACCTTCTACCAGGACAGCCACAACCCGTTCGACGAGAAGCAGCGCCACCTCTCGACGATCCGGCTGCTCGCGAAGCTGCCGACGATCGCGGCGTACGCGTACAAGAAGTCGATCGGCCACCCGGTCGTCTACCCCAGCAACAACCTGGGGTACGTCGAGAACTTCCTGCGGATGACCTTCTCGGTCCCGGCCGCGGAGTACGAGCTGGACCCGGTCGTCGTCTCGGCCCTGGACAAGCTGCTCATCCTGCACGCGGACCACGAGCAGAACTGTTCGACGTCCACGGTGCGTCTGGTCGGCTCCTCGCAGGCCAACATGTTCGCGTCGATCTCCGCCGGTATCTCGGCGCTCTGGGGCCCGCTGCACGGCGGCGCCAACCAGTCCGTCCTGGAGATGCTGGAGCAGATCAAGGCCGACGGCGGCAACGTCGACTCCTTCATCAACAAGGTGAAGAACAAGGAGGACGGCGTCCGCCTGATGGGCTTCGGCCACCGGGTGTACAAGTCCTTCGACCCGCGCGCGAAGATCATCAAGGCCGCCGCGCACGACGTCCTCTCCGCGCTCGGCAAGTCCGACGAGCTGCTCGACATCGCGCTCAAGCTGGAGGAGCACGCGCTCTCCGACGACTACTTCGTCTCGCGCAACCTCTACCCGAACGTGGACTTCTACACGGGCCTCATCTACCGCGCGATGGGCTTCCCGACCGAGATGTTCACCGTGCTGTTCGCGCTCGGCCGCCTTCCCGGCTGGATCGCCCAGTGGCACGAGATGATCAAGGAGCCCGGCTCCCGCATCGGCCGTCCGCGGCAGATCTACACGGGCGTCGTCGAGCGCGACTTCGTCCCCGTCGAGGCCCGCTGACCCCAGGGCTGCGCACCCTCGGGTGCCCCCGGGTTCCGCACCCCGCCCCGCTGACGCGGGCGCGGCCGTACGCGATCGTGTGCGGCCGCACAGAAACAGAGAAGCGCCCCGCAACCGGTCCCCCCACGGGCCGGCCAGCGGGGCGCTCCCCTTTGTCCCCGGTTCGGATTCCCCCCACGGGATCCGGCCGGGTGTCCAAGAGTGCTGCGCTGAGCACACGTCGCGGTCCGCCGGGACGCGTACGCACGGGAGGGCCGCTCAAGCTCCCCGGTGCACGTGTCCCGGCCAACGCACACCCCCCGCCCGGTGGCGAAGGGATATCTCTGCTGAGAGACGTCCCCCAAGACATCTCCCCGATGCCGGGAACGCCCCCCAAGACGTTCCAGCCATCGCACTCTTAGACCTGCGAGCCCCCTAAATGGTTACGTGCAATCCTCTGTGATCTACGTCTCTTGCATATGTCCGACTACATGTACAAGGGACCCGAAATGACGATCGGGGCCCCAGAGTAAGGGGGCTGTGGGGAGTACGTGAAGGTCTCGGCGGCCCCGTTCTCGGACCCGAGACGGAGCCGGGTCGGAGCCCAGCCGGAGGCGTACCTCAGCGGAACGTCTTCAGCCGCAGGCTGTTGGTCACCACGAAGACCGACGAGAACGCCATAGCCGCGCCCGCGATCATCGGGTTGAGCAGTCCAGCCGCGGCGAGCGGCAGCGCCGCCACGTTGTAGCCGAAGGCCCAGAAGAGGTTGCCCTTGATCGTGGCGAGGGTCCGCCGGGAGAGCCGGATCGCGTCGGCGGCCACCCGCAGATCGCCCCGTACGAGCGTCAGGTCGCCCGCCTCGATCGCCGCGTCCGTGCCGGTGCCCATGGCCAGGCCCAGGTCGGCGGCGGCGAGCGCGGCCGCGTCGTTGACCCCGTCGCCCACCATGGCCACGGTGCGCCCGGCGGCCTGGAGCTCGCGTACGGCGGCGACCTTGTCCTGCGGCAGCACCTCGGCCCGCACCTCGTCGATGCCCACCTCGGCGGCCACCGCCTCGGCCACGGCCCAGTGGTCGCCGGTGAGCAGCACCGGCGTCAGGCCCAGGGCGCGCAGCTCGCGTACCGCCTCGGCGCTGGTGTCCTTGACCGCGTCCGCGACCGTGAGGGCACCGCGTGCCACTCCGTCCCAGGCGACGGCCACGGCGGTACGGCCTTGGCGGTGGGCCTCGGCGAGGGTGTCGCTGAGGGTGTCGGGCAGCTTGACGCCCGCGTCGGTGAGCAGCTGTTCGCGGCCGACCAGGACGGTGTGGCCCTCGACGGTGCCGCGTACGCCGAGGCCGGGGACGTTGGCGAAGGACTCGACCGCGGGCAGCGGGCCGCAGCGCCGCTGGGCGCCCTCCGCGACGGCGCGGGCGACCGGGTGCTCGGAGGCGTGCTCCACGGCACCCGCGAGCCGCAGCAACTCCTTCTCGGGGGTGCCGTCGGCCGCGTACACGTCCTGGAGTTCCATCCGGCCCGTGGTGACGGTGCCGGTCTTGTCGAGTACGACGGTGTCGACGCGGCGGGTGGACTCCAGGACCTCGGGGCCCTTGATCAGGATGCCGAGCTGGGCGCCGCGCCCCGTACCGACGAGCAGCGCCGTGGGGGTGGCCAGGCCGAGTGCGCACGGGCAGGCGATGATCAGCACCGCGACGGCGGCGGTGAACGCGGCGGTGGCGTCGCCCGTGACCGACAGCCAGGCGCCGAGGGTGGCGGCGGCGATCAGCAGGACCACGGGCACGAAGACCGCGGCGATCCGGTCGGCGAGGCGCTGCACCTGGGCCTTGCCGCTCTGCGCGTCCTCGACCAGGCGGGCCATCCTGGCGAGTTGGGTGTCGGAGCCGACCCGGCTCGCCTCGACCAGGAGCCGCCCCGAGGTGTTCACGGTGGCCCCGGTCACGGCGTCGCCCACGGTCACGTCGACCGGCACGGACTCGCCGGTGAGCAGCGCGGCGTCGATGGCGGAGGAGCCCTCGACGACGGTGCCGTCGGTGGCGATCTTCTCGCCGGGGCGTACGACGAAGCGGTCGCCGACCCGCAACTGCTCGGCGGGGACGCGTACTTCACGGCCGTCCCGCAGCACAGTGGCGTCCTTGGCGCCGAGTTCGAGCAGGGCGCGCAGTGCGGCGCCCGCCTTCCGCTTGGCGCGGGCCTCCAGATAGCGGCCGAGCAGGATGAACGTGATGACTCCGGCGGCGACCTCCAGATAGATCGTGGCGGAGCCGTCCGTACGGGACACGGTGAGGTCGAAGCCGTGCCGCATGCCCGGCATCCCGGCGTCGCCGAGGAACAGCGCCCACAGCGACCAGCCGAAGGCGGCGAGCGTGCCGACCGAGACCAGGGTGTCCATGGTGGCCGCGGCGTGCCGGGCGTTGGTCCAGGCGGCGCGGTGGAAGGGCAGCCCGCCCCAGACGACGACGGGTGCGGCGAGGGTCAGCGAGAGCCACTGCCAGTTGTCGAACTGGAGGGCCGGGACCATCGCCATCAGGACGACAGGCAGCGCGAGCACGGCGCTGACGAGGAGGCGCCGACGGAGTGCGTCGACCTCGGACTCGCCGGTTCCGGAACCGCCACTCGCGTCGGGACCGGCACCCGCCGAGGGAGTGGACGCGACGAGCGGCTCCGGCGGTGGCGGAACGATCTCCTCCGCGGTGTAGCCGAGCTTCTCGACCGTCGCGATCAGGGTGTCCACCGCGACGCCGTCGCCGTACGACACCCTGGCCTTCTCGGTGGCGAGGTTGACCGAGGCGGTCACGCCCTCCAGGCGGTTGAGCTTGCGCTCGATCCGGGACGAGCAGGAGGCGCAGGTCATCCCGCCGATGGCGAGCTCGACCTCGGAGCCTTCCACGGCCGATATCGGGTGCTCGGTCGCCGTGTCACTCATGACGTTCTCTTCGTGTGATCGCTGCGAGGACCGCCCGGCTCGGGCGGCCGCTCCGGAAGGGCCGGGCGTACCGGCGGTGACGGGGCCGGCCGGTACGTGCCCGGCCCCGTCCGCCGAACGCTCAGGCGCGGCCGGTCAGTTCGTACCCCGCCTCGTCGACCGCGGCGCGCACCGCGGCCTCGTCGAGCTCGGCCGCGGAGACGACCGTGACCTGGCCGGTGGCGGCGACGGCGGTGACCGAGGCGACGCCGGGCAGCTCGGAGATCTCGCTGGACACGGCGCCCTCGCAGTGACCGCAGGTCATTCCGGCGACCTGGTAGACGGTGGTGACGGAGCCCTGCTCGGCCACGGCAGCGCCGTCGCTGTGGCAGGAGCCGGAGGGGGAGCAGCAGGAGCCGGCGGTCTGCGGGGTCTCGGTCTGGGCGCTCATGTCGTTCTCCTCGTCGAGGGAATCCGGTCGGTCCGCGGCCGGGTGGCGGCGCGGCGTCGGGTTCGGCGCAGCGCGGGTCGCGGAACCAGGCGGGGCCGCTATGTCCACGGTCCCTCCTGACACTCCCGACTGTATACCCCTAGGGGGTACTCCTCCAAGTGGGGTCGCGACGTGAGAGCGATCTCGCCCAGGCGAGGGCGAGCAGCGAGACGAGCACCAGGCCGCCGACCGAGAACAGGGTGAAGAGATGTTTCTGCTCGCCGGTGGGCTGCGGCAGGTATCCCTGGGCGAAGAGTGAGCGGTCCAGGTCGCTGGTGGTGAGCCGGACGACCAGCCAGACCGCGATGCCGTGCGTCGAGTCCCACAGGGCGTGCAGCAGGGCGACGCCGAGATAGGTGCCGACCACCGGACCGGTGAAGCGGAAGCGGCCGTTCTCGCTCCGGTGCGCGAGCAGGACGGCGCCCGCGATGGCCGTCCACAGGCCGTGCCCGAACGGCGCGAGGACCCCGCGCAGGATCTCGGTCTCCAGGAGGGCGCGCAGGTCGATGCCGTGCGTGGAGATCGCGGCGTTGAAGGCGTACCCGGCGCTCTCGAAGGCGGCGAAGCCGAAGCCGACGGTGGCGCCGAGCACGAGTCCGGCGCGCACCCCGCGTACCTCGGGGCGGCGGCGCAGCAGCAGCATCAGGGCGCCGAGCTTCACCGCCTCCTCGATCAGGCCGACGCCGACGAACATCCACAGTGAGGGGTGCAGCAGGTAGTACTCCATCACCGAGGCGCCGAGCACTCCGAGGATGCCGCCGGTCAGGAAGCAGCCGAGGAGCGTGCCGACGCCGAGGCCGTCGCCGTGCCGCTCGTACGCCCACAGCACGAAGACGCCGGGGACGAGGAAGCTGCCGAGCAGGATCAGGGTGGGCAGCAGGGTCGTGTTCTGGGTCGCGTACGTGACGATCGCGGTCAGCGCCCAGAGGCCGAGCCCGGTCCACAGGCAGCGCTTCCACAGGAGTGGTGCGGCCGGTGCGGAGGTCCGGGGCGGGCGTGGCGGGGCGGTCGTCCGGTACTCGGTCACAGGCGAGCCCCTCCGGTTCGACGGCTTTTGCCCGGAGTCTATGGAAATAGCGGTAGTTGTGCAGTTCCGCGGAAGGGGGCCGTGCGGACGGCGAGGCCCCCGCACGGCATCGCGCGGGGGCCTCGCCGGCGGGTGGGAGGTCCTACTCTCTACGCCCCCGGTTGCGCGGCCTGCTGGCCACCCAGGCGCGGACGGTGTCCGGGTGCCAGTAGGGCTTGCCGCCCTCGACGTGGTCGGGCGAGGGCAGCAGTCCGTGCTTGCGGTAGGAGCGCACCGTGTCCGGCTGGACGCGGATGTGTGCGGCGATCTCCTTGTACGACCAGAGCTTGCGGTCAGTCATCAGCGGTACCTCCTTGTCCGCGCGCAGTGGCGGCCCGGGGGAGCCGTCGGGGGAGCTGGGTGCGGACATCCGACATGCAGTCAGCCTGTGCCCGGCGAGCGACGCTGAGTGACCGGCGGGCAGGTGCTGTTGAACGGGTGTGACGGGAAACCCGCGCGAGTGAGACATGTGTGACGGAAGCCGAACTTTGGTTACGTGGGTGATGCATTGGGCGAGGCGGGGCGATTGGTGTTCAAAGGGGCGCTTGTGCTCCTTCACGCGCCCCCAGGCGCACGCCCCTCCCGTACGCCCGCCGCGTCCCGCTCAGCGCAGCCGACCCGTCCTGGAGAACGCCGCCGCGCGGCCCGGCGGCAGGATCAAGGTGGTCGCCTCACCCACCAGCCGGTCGGGCTCCGTCGGACTGCCCGTCGCCGTCAGTGCGGTCGCCCCGGAGCGGGCCGCCGTGAACTCGCCCGGTGTGCACCCCGTCAGGGCCCGGAAGTCGCCGCTGAGGTGCGACTGGTCGTAGAAGCCGCAGGCCGCCGCGGTCTGCGCTTGGGAGTACCCGGCGAGCAGCAGCCGCCGTGCGCGCTGGGTCCGAAGCACCCGGGCCGCGGCCTTCGGGCTCAGGCCGATCTGCTCGCGGAAGCGGGACTCCAACTGCCGTACGCTCCAGCCCACTTCGTCGGCGAGGCGGCGCACCGGCACCGTGCCGCCGGTGCGGACCAGCTCCGACCAGGCCCGTACCGTACGCGCGGAGCAGGGTGGGCCGGTGGCGGACCAGTGCAGCAGGACCTCGTCGAGCAGGGTGAAGCGGGCGTTCCAGGTGGGCAGGGCGGCGAGGGCGCCGGCGAGGTCGGCGGCGGTGCAGCGGGCGCGGCGGCCGAGCGGTGCGCCGAGCGTGCGGGGCAGGGCGTCGGCGGGGTCGGCGACCCGGTCGGCCAGCTCGTACTGGGAGATCCCGAAGAGGGTGAAGGCGGCCCACGGGGCGATCAGCACCTCGATGCCCGCGAGGTGGCCGTCATGTTCGCCGAGTACGGGCGCGGTGTGCAGGCCGGAGAGTCCCGAGGTGCGCACCACCGGGGCGCGGCCCGCGCGGCGAAGGCGGAGCGGCCCGCCGAAGCCGAGCAGCAGCGTCACCGCGCCGACGGGGGCCTCCAGGCGGCGGCGCGGGGCGTCGAGGCGGAGCCGGAAGCCGCGGTAGGCGAGGACGCCGGGGCGAAGTCGGGCGTGCGGGGTGGCGGTGGCGCGTTCCCAGCTTCCGGCCGGGCAGCGCAGGACGGCGGTCGGCGGCCTCATCGGCGCCGCCCTGCTGGGCCGTGCGGTGTCAGGCCCCGCAGCCGCGCAGATATCGGCGGGTGCGGCGGGCGATCGGCAGGGGGCGGTCGGGAGGGCATGGGTACATGTCCTGTTCCACGATGGCGAACAGCTCGACGCCGAGCTGCTGCGCCGCGGCGAGTACCGGTTCGAGCGCGGGCTCCCCGGAGGGCGGCTCGCACATCACCCCGCGGGCCACGGCAGGACCGAAGGGCAGTTCCTCGGCGCGGACCGCCGCGAGGATCTCGGGGTCCACCTGCTTGAGGTGCAGGTAGCCGATGCGTGCTCCGTACGTCTCGATCAGTTTGACGTTGTCCCCGCCGCAGTACGCGTAGTGCCCGGTGTCCAGGCAGAGCGCGACCAGGTCGGGGTCGGTGGCGTCGAGGAACCGGGCGACGTTCTCCTCGGTGTCCACATGGGTGTCGGCGTGCGGGTGCACGACGATCCGCAGACCGTAGCGGTCGCGGATCTCGCGGCCCAACCTTTCGGTGCCACGGGCGAGTTGGGACCACTGCCCGGCGGTCAGCTCCCGGTCCTCTAGGACCTCGCCGGTCTTGTCGTCGCGCCAGAACGACGGGATCACGACCAGGTGGTCCGCGCCCATGGCCCGGGTCAGCTCGGCGACCCGGGAGACATGCGCCCAGGTCTCGTCCCAGACGGCGGGCCCCCGGTGAAGCCCGGTGAAGACCGTGCCGGCCGAGACCCGCAGGCCGCGCCGCCCGGTCTCCTCGCGCAGCACCTCGGGGTCGGTGGGCAGATAGCCGTACGGGCCGAGTTCGATCCACTCGTAGCCGGACTCGGAGACCTCGTCGAGGAAGCGCTGCCAGGGGACCTGGCGGGGGTCGTCGGGGAACCAGACGCCCCAGGAGTCGGGTGCCGAGCCGATGCGGATACGCGACATTCGCGACAACGTCATGAGGGCAGCCTCAGGGCGTCCCGAGAGCGCTGTCAAGGCATGGTCCGAATGTAAGGACAAAGTGTTGACAGGGTTCCGGGGCAGGGCTAGACCTGGGGACAGTTCCGACGGAAGGGGCGTCGAGGGTGACAGCGCCGAGCGCAGCGAACCGCCCGCACGAGCCGTACGAGCCGGGCGGGCCCTATGACCTGATCACCGTCGGGCGGATCGGCGTCGACCTCTATCCGCTGCAGACCGGGGTGGGGCTCGCCGACGTGGAGACGTTCGGGAAGTTCCTCGGCGGCTCGCCGTCCAACGTCGCGGTCGCCGCGGCCCGGCTCGGCCGCCGTACGGCCGTGATCACCCGCACCGGGAACGACCCCTTCGGCCGGTATCTCCGCCGGGAGCTGCGGGAGTTCGGCGTCGACGACCGCTGGGCGACCCCGGTGGAAGGGCTGCCGACGCCCGTCACGTTCTGCGAGATCTTCCCGCCCGACCACTTCCCGCTGTACTTCTACCGGCGGCCCAAGGCGCCCGATCTGGCCATCCGTACCGAGGAGTTGGACCTCGACGCGATCCGCCGGGCGCGGATCTTCTGGGTGACCGGGACCGGCCTGTGCGAGGAGCCCAGCCGGTCCGCGACGCTCGCCGCGCTCGCGCACCGCGACAAGTCCGGTACGGCCACGGTCTTCGACCTCGACTGGCGCCCGATGTTCTGGGCGGGCGGACCCGAGCAGGCCCGGCCGTACTACGCGCGTGCCCTCGCCCACGCCACCGTCGCCGTCGGCAACCTCGACGAGTGCGAGGTCGCCACCGGTGAGCGCGAACCCGAGGCCGCCGCCCGTGCCCTGCTCGCCGCCGGGGTCGAGCTCGCCGTCGTCAAAATGGGCCCCAAGGGTGTGCTCGCCATGGACCACGCGGGCGCGCGCGTAGAGGTGCCGCCCGTGCCGGTCGAGGTCGTCAACGGCCTCGGCGCCGGGGACGCGTTCGGCGGCGCCCTCTGCCACGGGCTGCTCGCGGGCCGCCCGCCCGAGCACCTCATGCGGTACGCGAACGCGGCGGGCGCCCTCGTCGCCGGACGGCTCGCCTGCTCGCCCGCCATGCCGTACCCGCACGAGGTCGAGGCCGTACTCGAAGGCGGCGCGGCATGAACCCGCGGCCCGCCGGGATCGACCCGGGCGCGCTCGCCCGGATCCGGGCCCGCACCCCGGAGGCCGTCGCCGAGGCCGCCGCGCGCCGGGTGCGCAGGCCGCTCCTCGGCGACAGTGGGCGGCTGCTCGTCGTCGCCGCCGACCATCCGGCGCGCGGCGCCCTCGCCGTGGGGGAGCGCCGCCTCGCCATGGCCAACCGCCACGACCTCCTGGAACGGCTCTGCCTCGCGCTGTCCCGGCCGGGCGTCGACGGCGTGCTCGCCAGCGCCGACGTGCTCGACGACCTGCTGCTGCTCGGCGCCCTCGACGGCAAGGTCGTGATGGGCTCCATGAACCGCGGCGGCCTGGCCGGCTCCGCCTTCGAGCTGGACGACCGCTTCACCGGGTACCGCCCCGACGACCTGCGCCGACGCGGCTTCGACGCGGGCAAGCTGCTGCTCAGGATCGACCGCGACGACCCCGCGTCCCTCACCACCCTGGACGCCGCCGCGCGTGCCGTGTCCGCGATGGCGGAGCTCCGGCTCCCGGTCTTCGTCGAGCCGTTCCTGTCCCGGCGGGTCGACGGGCGGGTGCGCAACGACCTGTCCGCGGAGGCGGTGACCACGGCCGTCGCGGTCGCCTCGGGGCTCGCGGGCAGCTCCGCGTACACCTGGCTGAAGGTCCCCGTCACCGACGAGCCGGACGGCACGGCCCGCGCCCTCGACGCGTCGACGCTGCCCGCGGTGCTGCTCGGCGGCGATGTGCACGCGAGGCGCCCGGACGAGACGTACGAGCGCTGGCGCAAGGCGCTCCAACTGCCCACCGTGCAGGGTCTGGTCGTGGGACGGTCGTTGCTCTACCCGGCGGACGACGACGTGGCGGCGGCCGTCGACATCGCGGCCTCGCTGCTTCAGTGAGCCCGTACGTACGGAAACGACGCGAGAGACGGCAACGACGCGAGAGGGAGACCCGATGCACCTACCGGCGGGCAGCACGGCGGCCGGGCCGTACGCCCTGGACATCGACCCGGAGCGGGCCGGGTGGGACTACGCGCGCCTGCGCGTCCTGGAGCTCGGGCCGGGCGGCGCGCACTCCTTCGGCACCGGGGACAGTGAATGGATCGTGCTTCCGCTGACGGGTGGCTGTACGGTGCGAGCGGACGGTGAATTCTTCGAACTCACCGGCAGGGAAGGGGTGTTCGGGGCGGTCAGCGACTTCGCCTATCTGCCGCGCGACACCTCCGCACAGATCGCCTCCGGCGCGGGAGGCCGCTTCGCCCTGGCAGGAGCGAAGTGCGAGCGCAGACTCCCCGCCCGCCACGGCCTCGCGCCGGAGGTTCCCGTCGAGCGGCGCGGCAGCGGCACGTGCGCGCGCGTGGTGCGGAACTTCGCCGCAGCAGGCGTCTTCGAGTGCGACCGGCTGATCGCCGTCGAGGTGATCACGCCCGGCGGCCACTGGTCCTCGTACCCGCCGCACAAGCACGACGAGTACCGGCCGGGCGTCGAGTCCGCCCTTGAGGAGATCTACTACTTCGAGATCGACGGGCCGCACGGACTCGGCTACCAGCGCGTCTCCCCGTCCCGCCCCGGCGGCACCGATCTGCTCGCCGAAGTGCGGGGCGGGGACGCGGTGTTGGTGCCGGACGGCTGGCACGGGCCGTCCGTCGCGCAGCCCGGCCACGACATGTACTACCTGAACGTGATGGCGGGCCCCGGCGCCGACCGGGAGTGGAAGATCTGCTTCCACCCCGACCACCAGGAGGGCTACCGATGACCGCCAATGGCGGGCCCCGCACGGTCCGGCTGACCGTCGCGCAGGCCCTGGTCCGCTTCCTCGCCGCCCAGCACACCGAGCGGGACGGGGAGCGGCAGCGGCTGATCGGCGCCACCTGGGGCATCTTCGGCCACGGCAACGTCGCCGGGATCGGCCAGGCCCTCGTGGAGTACGGCGCCACGATGCCGTTCCACCAGGGCCGCAACGAACAGGCCATGGTGCACGCCGCGGTCGGCTACGCGCGGCAGTCCCGGCGCCTGTCCACGCACGCGGTGACCACGTCCATCGGGCCCGGCGCGACCAACCTCGTCACCGGGGCCGCGCTCGCTACGGTCAACCGGCTGCCGGTGCTGCTGCTTCCCGGCGACACCTTCGCGACCCGGCCCGCCGACCCGGTGCTACAGCAGCTCGAAGTGCCGTACGCGGGCGATGTGTCGGTGAACGACTGCCTGCGGCCCGTCTCCCGGTACTTCGACCGGATCACCCGCCCCGAGGCCCTGATCCCGGCGGCGCTCGCCGCGATGCGGGTCCTCACCGACCCGGCCGAGACCGGCGCCGTCACCCTCGCCCTGCCGCAGGACGTGCAGGCGGAGGCGTACGACTGGCCGCGGGAGTTCCTCGCCGAGCGGACCTGGACGGTACGCCGCCCGGCCCCCGATCCGCGTGAACTCACCGAGGCTGTACGGCAGTTGCGCGCCGCCCGCCGTCCCCTGATCGTCGCGGGCGGCGGGGTGCGGCACAGCGCGGCCGAGGAGGCGCTGCGGGCCCTGGCCGACGCCACCGGCATCCCGGTCGCGTCCACCCAGGCGGGCAAGGGCGCGCTGCCCCACGACCACCCCGCCGACGTCGGCGGTATCGGGCACACCGGCACCGCGACCGCCGACGCCCTGGCCCGCACCGCCGACCTGGTGCTCGGGGCCGGGACGCGGTGGTCGGACTTCAGCACCGCCTCCGGCACCCTCTTCGCGGACCCGGACGTGCGGTTCGTGAACGTCAACATCGCGGGGTTCGACGCGCACAAGCTGGCCGGGAGCACCGTGATCGCCGACGCCCGCACCGCCCTCGAAGCGCTCACCCGTGACCTCGCGGACCACCGGGTCACCCCCGCGTACGAAGCCGAGTACACCGACGCCAAGTCCGCCTGGGAGGCTCGCGTGTCCGCCGCCTACGCCGCCCCCGACCCGGAC